>CAZFFW010000275.1:5585-6675 GCA_964518125.1 uncultured Porifericola sp. | reverse complement strand
GGCACAAGCCCTCCGTGCTGGACCGGGTCACCGGAAGGTACAGGGGACCCATTGAACGCGATCCGGCTGATCTGAAGAACAATGCTTCCGACATGCTCATCAAACTGGCGAACCACCGGGAAAAAGACCTGCGACTGAGCGCGATCAATGCGATCGGTAGAACTGATATTGACGCCGGTGTCCCGCATCTATACGCCTTGCTTCGTAATGACCGCGAGCCACAAGTACGGATAGAAGCCCTGCAGTCGCTGGCAAAAATGGAAGACCCCGGGGAGGAATCCCCTGAGATTGCCCAAGCCATTGAACTGGCGCTGGCCGACCGAGAGAAGTCTGTGCGGGTTTCCGGCCTGGATCTGCTGGCAAAAACCGACCTGTCCGAAGAATTGATGGTTAGCCTGCTGCAGGATGTGATCAATACGCGTACAGTGGAGGAAAAACAGGCTGCTCTGCTTACGCTAGGCAATATTTCTCCCGAATTTTCCCAGGCTACGCTGGAAGAACTGCTGGGCCGTCTGGATGCAGGCAAGCTGCCCGCCGAGATACAACTGGAGCTGGCCGAGGCAATAGATAGCACCCATTCCTCCCAGCTCATTGCACGGCTGGAGGAAATCCAGTCCAGGCAGTCACCGGATGATGTACTCGCTGCTTACCAGAGTGCATTGTACGGTGGTGATGCTGAACGGGGACAAAGGATTCTTTACCGGCATCCTACCGCTCAGTGCATTCGCTGCCACGCCTACGGCGACTACGGCGGCAATGCCGGACCCAGGCTGGATGGCATCGGCAGCAAGCTGAGCCGCGAACAGATACTGGAGTCCATCATCAATCCCAGCGCCCGCCTTGCGCCTGGCTACGGGGTGGTGACGGTTGATCTGAAAAGTGGCAGAAAAATCAGTGGTATTCTGCAGGGAGAGAATGCAGAAGAACTGATGGTCAAAGTGGGTAGCCAGCCGGATACCGTCATCATGAAAGCTGACATCGTGGAGCGCACCAATGCCGCATCCAGTATGCCCGATATGAAGAATTTCCTGACCAAAAAGGAAATTCGCGACCTGGTGAGCCTGCTGGCAACCTTTAAAGAGGAGGAAAT
>CAZFFW010000275.1:0-5485 GCA_964518125.1 uncultured Porifericola sp. | reverse complement strand
CAATCAATCCAGGCGCAGCAACAGCCTAATATCATTTACATCCTGGCCGACGACCTCGGCTACGGCGACCTGAGCGCTTTTAATCCTGAGGGTAAGATCAACACTCCGCACCTGGATCAACTGGCAAAAGAGGGCATGATGTTTACGGATGCCCATACTTCTTCGGCGGTCTGCACCCCTACCCGATACGGTATTCTCACCGGACGCTACAACTGGCGCAGTGACCTGAAAAGCTCCGTACTATGGGGTAAATCCAAAGCCCTGATTCCTGAAGAAAGAACTACCGTTGCCAGCATGCTACAAGGTCAGGGCTACCATACGGCATTTATCGGTAAGTGGCACCTGGGCTGGAACTGGGCCATGGATGCAGAAGAGAATATTGATTTTACTCAGAAAGTAACGCACAATCCCAACGACCTGGGCTTTAGCTATGCCTACGGCCATGCTGCTTCCCTGGATATTCCGCCTTATGTCTACGTGGAAAACGGCATGCCGACAGCTATCCCAATGGACTCAACCGTCAACGAGGACTACCAGGGCTTCTGGCGGAAAGGGCTTACCGCTCCTGATTTTGTACACGAAGAGGTGACGCCTCACTTTTTTGACAAAGCCATGACCTATGTGGAAGAAAGAAGCCGGACCGGCCAACCTTTCTTTCTCTACCTGCCCCTACCCTCTCCGCATACACCCATTCTTCCGCTGGAAAAGTGGCAGGGTAAGAGCGGCCTGAACCCTTATGCCGATTTTGTGATGATGATTGACGACTACGTAGGACGCTTGATGAAGACGGTAGCGTCAACCGGTATCGCGGAAAATACCCTAGTGATCTTTACCTCGGACAATGGCTGCTCACCCCGTGCGAAATTTGAAGAACTCACCGCAAAGGGCCACGATCCCAGCTATGTCTTCCGGGGGCATAAGGCTGATATTTACGAAGGAGGGCATCGCGTACCATTTATCGCACGCTGGCCGGCGGTCATTACTGCCGGCAGCCGAAGTGAGCAGGTCATCTGTACTACCGACCTGATGGCGACCTGCGCCGAAATTCTAGGCTACCAGCTCAGGGACCATGAAGGTGAAGACAGCTACAGCTTGATGCCCCTATTACAGGGCAAAGAGATGCAGGAGCCGCTGCGGGAAGCTACTGTGCATCATTCCATCAATGGCAGTTTTGCCATCCGGCAGGGAGACTGGAAACTGATCATGTGCCCCGGCTCCGGTGGCTGGAGCGAGCCTACCCCGGACAGTGAAGGCATCGATCAACTACCAGAGGTACAGTTGTATAACCTGGCAGATGACATAAGCGAAACCAACAACCTGCAGGCCGCCTATCCTGATAAGGTGCGGCAACTCAAAAACCTGCTCACCCGATACATTGTACGAGGCCGCAGTACTCCGGGTGTGCCCCAACTGAATGAAACGGCTGAAGATACTTATCTCTGGAAACAGGTCTGGTGGGCAGGAGATCGCTAGTTTTGGGCGCTTACTTTAGCAAAACCGTTCAAAAAAATTCAGCTACTGCGCTCAGGTCATTACCAGGCTTAGACACGCCCAACGTTTCCGGTTTGCCCTTTCAGACCACCCGAAATGACAAAATCAGGCCGAAAAGAGGTATATTCACCGGTAATCCTTTTCATACTTAATTAATTTTCAGAATTTTAAGTCATCACAAACTAACCAATCCATGAATGATTTTGATATTGTAGCGACCGTCAGCTCGCTACAGGAACTTATCCTTCCCTACCTTTTCAACATTGTACTTGCCATCCTCACGCTCATAGTCGGCCTCTGGATCATCAACAGAGTGGTGAAAGCGATAAGAACTACCCTTACCAAACGCGAGGTTGATCCTTCGCTGGTACCTTTTCTTTCCGGCATCATCAAAGCCCTGCTGATCGTGATGCTGCTGATCAGCATTGCGGAGATGGTAGGTGTGGAGACCACTTCCTTTGTAGCAGTGCTCGGCGCCGCCGGTCTGGCGATCGGTCTGGCCCTGCAGGGCAGCCTGGCTAATTTTGCCGGTGGTATACTCATCCTGATCCTGAAGCCTTTCAAAGTGGGTGATGTCATTGAGGCACAGGGCGTTATCGCCGGAGTGACGGAAATACAGATTTTTCATACGCTGCTCAAGACTTACGATAACAAGGTCATCATTTTACCCAATGGTAAGCTTTACAACGACAAGATCATCAACTACTCTGTTGAACCTACCCGCAAGGTAGAATGGGTATTTGGCGTCAGCTACGATGATGACATTGACAAGGTAAAACAGGTGATCAGGGAAGTAATCTTTACTGACGAGCGGGTCCTGGACCGGGATACGCCTTATATCAACCTTGCAGAAATGGCCGACAGCTCAGTCAATTTTAAGGTACGTGCCCTGGTGAAGCAGGAAGACCTGTGGAGCGTGTACTTTGAAAAAATGGAAGCCATCAAGAAAGCTTTTGATGCCAACGGTATCACGATCCCTTATCCTCAACTGGACGCGCATCTGCACCCTCAAAGTGGCACACCTGTCACCGGTAAATAGATTTATTACTTAAGAGCAGCTTTTCGGCTGCGCTTACACTTTGCTACTATGACGAAAAACTTATACCTGAGCGGCATACTCCTGTTTATGGTGGTTTTTGCCCATGCCCAGGAAACACCTAATCCGGCAGCAACTGATACACTCTGGAGAACATCTGTCAACTTCGGATTCAATTTTAACCAGGCGGCCTTCAGCGACAACTGGACCGGTGGTGGTGTCAATTCCATTGCTTTCTCCTCACTTTTCAACAGCCAGGCTAATTATAAGCGGGCAAAGTGGTCATGGGATAATGAACTGGACATGCTCTACGGAATCATCAATAACCAGGGGCAGGACTTTCGTAAAAGCCAGGACCGCATCTTTCTGGACTCTAAGGTGGGCTATGATATTTCAGGGAAGTGGAACGGCTACGGCTCGTTGACTTTTCTGACCCAGTTTGCACCTGGCTTCCGGTACGAGGAACTGCCCAACGGGGGTGAAGATGCACGAAAAATATCGGATTTCCTGGCACCGGCCTTTCTAACTTCTTCCATTGGTTTTGAATACGTACCGACTGATTATTTCACACTCAGGCTCAGCCCCTTTTCTCCGAGAATCACCTTTGTAACTGATACTACGCTGATCAATAATGTCCCGAATAACTACGGTGTAGAGCGTGGTGAAACGATCCGTTACGAGTGGCTTGCCCTGCAGGTAATCGCCGAACTGAATAAAGACCTGACCGAAAATATCAACCTGCAGACCCGTTACATGCTGTTTGCCAATTACGAAAATTTTACCCCCGAGCAAATAGACCATCGGGTGGATGCCACGCTTTCTGCTAAACTAACCAGTTTTATTAACCTGAGCCTCTCGGCGATCATGATCTATGACTATGACCAGATCAACGAGGTGCAGTTCAGCCAACTATTAGGAATAGGCATCCTTCTGCAAAAAGACGGAGCAGTTACCCGCTAAAACGGTTGACCATGTTCCGGTAACAAAGAGGCATCTGCGAAAGATGCCTTTTTTTATTGCCATTCTCCCCGGGCCAGCACCTGGTACTTCCCTTCCAGGGTAACCATCTGCCCCTCCAGGCTGCAGACAAAGCGGCCACCTCTCTGGCTTAACTGATGTGCCAGCAGGCTATTTTTACCCAGGCGCTCTGCCCAGAAAGGGGCCAGGGCAGCATGAGAAGAACCAGTCGCATGATCTTCCAATTGCTGCACATGGGGCACAATGGTACGGCTCACAAAATCCACGGCATCACCGGGGGCAGTTACAGCATAGCCGAATACTTCAGATTCACGAAGCCTGGCAAAATCAGGACGCATATTTTTAAGCACAGTTTCATTTTCCAGCAGCACGATATTTTTGTTATTGGTACTGTAATGGGCCTGGATCGGCACACCTAAACCTGCCTTAAGCATCTCAGAGACAGACGCCTCGCCCGTCACCGGGATACCCTCCAGCCGGATACTACAGCTTTGTGTATCTGTCTTTTTACCGCTAAGTTTTCCTTCGCGATACAACAGGGTCATTTCCTCCGAAGTGTTTTTTTCATCAGCCAGAAAAGCCACCGCCGCCAGTGAGCCATGTCCGCACAGGCCAATCTCGGCATCAGGAGCAAACCAGCGCACGTTAAAAGTGCCATGATCTTCAGAAGGCCAAAGAAAGGTAGTCGCTGGCTGGTTGAAATCAGAGGCTATTGCCTGCATCATCCCATCCTCCATCGGCTCCTCCAGCCAGATTACGGTGGAGGTATTACCTTTAAAATTTTGGTCGGGATCATTGAAAACTTCTATCAGGGAAAATGGGTAGAGCATAAGATATAGTTTTACATTAAAAGCCCAAAACTAAGATTTTTTTATTTGCTGGTAAATTAGTGTGTGCCATTTGTAAACTGTTGCTGGAGAAAGACAGCCACTCCTGGCTAAAGTCTGTGACTTTAGTCAAAAAATAAGGAAAAGTCTGTGACTAGTTTGAAGAGGAAGTCACAGACTTGCAGTCTATCAGGATACGCCAGTTACAAACTGGCGCTAGAGGAGCCGCTTGCGAACCGGCACTACAGCCTTACCATCCAAACCTACCAAAAGGTAAGTATAGATAATGGGAAAGCTGTTTTGACTGTATCAGGAAAAAGGTATTTTGCCACAAAAAATAAGTGCGATGCGAAAAATACTGATCAGCGGAGCGTCCGGTAATGTAGGGATTGAGGTAATCAGGGCTTTCCCCAGGGAACTGCCTGATGCTGAAGTAATTGCCGCTGTCAGAAACCCCGCACATTTTCCCGCTGAGCTAAAAATGCTTGTCTCCGATGTCATCAGCTTTGACATAGAAAATCCAGCTACTTTTGATGCTGCATTCCAGGGGCTGGATACACTTTTTTTGCTGCGGCCTCCTCAGATTTCAGATGCCAAAAAGTACTTTTCACCCCTTATAGAAGCCGCCAGAAAGGCTGCCGTCAAACATATCGTCTTTCTTTCGGTGCAGGGAGCCGATAGCAATACAGTGATTCCTCACTATAAAATTGAGCAACTTATTCTGCAGAGCGGTATTCCCTATACTTTTCTGCGTCCGGCCTACTTTATGCAAAACTACCTGGGCAACCTGCATAAGGACCTGGTAGAGAGAAATGAGATTTTCCTTCCGGCTGGTAAGGCTACATTCACCCTCATTGATACGCGGGATATTGGCGCAGTAGCCGCCGAAGTGATGATGCATCCGCAGGAGCATGACTTCAAAGCGTATGACCTAACGAATGACGAACTGCTGAATTTTGGGGAGATGGCGGAAATTCTTTCCCAGGAACTAGGCAGAAAGATTCACTACCGATCGCCCAATCTGCTGAAGTTCTTCCTGCGCAAAAAGCAGGAGGGTGTAGCTACAGTTTTTATTTTGGTGATGATCATGCTGCATTACCTTCCCCGATTCAGTAAGCCCCCGGTAAGGACAGAGCATGTCCGCCAGATTACC
>CAZFFW010000274.1:0-6695 GCA_964518125.1 uncultured Porifericola sp. | reverse complement strand
CATTGGTATTTTCGCTGGCTCCCAGGAACAGATAGCCTCCTGTGTTAAGACCGAAGTGGAAGCCCGAGAATACTTTCCTTTGTAAGGAAGGGTTCAGATAAATCAACAGGTTACGGCAACTGATCAGGTCTATTCGGCAATAAGGAGGGTTTTTGGTTACATCATGTTGCGAAAAAATCAGCATCTTCCGGATTTCCTGTTTTACCTTGTAGCCCTTGTCTACTTTATCAAAGAATTGCTGCAACCTTGCTTCGGAGATTTCCTGGGAGATATTTTCGGGATATACGCCCCGGGAAGCATGTTTCAGGGCCGCTTTATCAATATCAGTGGCAAATATCCTGACTTCTATCTGCTGATCTATACGGTGCAGGTGCTCGCTTAGCAGGATTGCCAGTGAATAGGCTTCCTGCCCTGTGGCACAGCCGGCTACCCATATTTTGATGCCATATTCCGGATGATAGTTTTCTACAATTTTCGGAATGATGTCTCTTTCTACTATCTCAAAAGCCTCTTTGTCCCTGAAGAACTCCGTAACCCCGATCATAAAATCTTTGGCCAGCAGCGTAAGCTCTTCCGGCTTTTTTTGGAGAAAATCAAAATACAGTTTCAGGTTCGGAAAGTTATTGTACACCATTCGTCGCTTGATTCTCCTGATAATGGTGGGGCGTTTGTAGCTGGAAAAATCCAGGGGCGTTTGTTCATGGATGAGATTAAGAATAGCCGCAATGAGGATTTCCTCCTCTTCTTCGGCCAGCGCATCACTTTCTTGCTTCCAGGCTTGTTTGTTTACATAATTTTCTATCAGAGCAGGCATAGATTCGGTAGAAAGTACGGCATCCACAAACCTGGTGGATATAGCAGCGGAAGGCATACCGTTGAATTTGGCGGTAGCAGGGTCCTGTACCAGCACCAGGCCCCCGGCCCGATGAATGGCAGCGATGCCCAGGCTGCCGTCATTGCCCGTACCGGAAAAGATGATGCCAATGGCCTTATCACCCCTGTCCTCGGCAAGTGAAGTAAAAAAGCTATCAATGGTCATATGGGGGGCTTCTTTACCTTCTTTTTTTGTCAGGCGCAGCTTCCCCTCACGGATGGTCATGTACATATCATTGGGAATGATATACACCTGGTTTTTCTCTACTTTCATGTTGTCTTCCACTTCGCTGATCTTCAGTTTGCTGTGTTTGGCCAGTAACTCAGCCATGCTGCTTTTGAAATCAGGAGACAAATGCTGGACAATGACGTAGGAAACCTCGTCTAAGGGGGTGTGGTCAAAGAATGTATGGATCTCTTCCATACCACCCGCAGAGGCGCCAATGGCGATAATATGCTGGCTGTCTGTTCCCATCAGAATTAGTATATTTTTGTAGGTAATTATTTAGATAAATACTAAGTATTATTTACCATATTAAGGTAATTAATCTACAAACAGAAATCCTGGGGTAATTATCTTTGAATGTGGGAATGTTGTAAATCTTCGCTAAAAGGATGTAAGGTTTTTCTTAAATAAGAAATGTATCTTGCAAGATACCATTGCATGATGATTTGATCATTATCCATTGGGTATGACAAGCTTTCACTAAGTGAAGCATCATTTCGCAGGCAGCTTTCTTTCAATGAAGAAGCATGGAAAGAAAAGAAAGAAGTAAAAGGCCGTTTTTCCATCCCATGTTGCAGCCCTTTTACTGCTGATTCAATTTTTACCCATTAATCCCATTTATGAAACCCGCTATAAAATTTATCAATACAGACCAGTCCAGGTTTTTTTCTACCCTGAGGCAAAGGGTCAATACTTACTTCAAAGAAAATGAGGTTTCGCCCTATGGTAACGGCGAAATGTTCATTAAAACCATTACGCTGGTCGGCATTTACCTTTTGTCCTATCTTGCCATCATGCTCTTGCCGCTGAATGCCTGGCTTTTATTACCTTTTGTTTTGCTGATGGGATTTGCCATGGCAGGGGTAGGCATGACCGTCATGCATGATGGCCTGCATGGCTCCTACTCCAAAAACACCTTTGTCAACAAGCTGATGGGGGGCAGCATTTACCTGCTGGGCGCCAATGCCCACGTCTGGAAAGTACAGCATAATGTCCTGCACCATACCTACACCAATATCCATGGTGCAGACGAGGATATCGGCACCAAAGTAGTCATTCGCCTGTCCACACAAGCCCCTTTGAAAAAATACCACCGTTACCAGCATGTCTATGTGTTCTTCTTATATGGCCTGATGACATTGCTCATGCTTACCAATGATTTTATCAAAATGCTGAAGTATCACAGGCGGGGGCTGCTAAAAAAACAAAATTTCAACATCAACAACGAGTACAGCAAACTGCTGGCGTTAAAGTCTCTTTACCTGTTTTTTGTCATTGGCTTACCCCTGCTGTTCACCTCTTTGTTGTGGTGGCAGGTACTGGTCGGCTTTATGCTCATGCACCTGACTGCTGGTTTTATCCTCAGCATCATTTTCCAGATGGCCCATGTGGTGGAAGGCGCAGAACAGCCCATACCCGATGCACAAGGAAATATAGAAAATGCCTGGGCCATCCATGAATTACAGACCACTGCTGATTTTGCGCCTAAAAATCGTTTCCTCAACTGGTATATCGGCGGGCTTAATTTTCAGATTGAGCACCATCTTTTTCCCAATATCTGCCATGTACACTATCCTAAAATAGCGCATATTGTGAAGCAGACCGCAGAAGACTTCCAGCTTGATTATAATGTCAAACCCACTTTTGTGCAGGCATTGAAATCGCACATCAGCATGCTCAAAATGCTGGGGCGGCCAGCCAAACAAGCGCTGGGCTAGGAGAGAGCAGCTGGATTTGACCACTCCCTAAGCTTTGCACTAAAGGACTAAACCAAAGGCCATGAAGGGCTTAGTGAATCACGAAGCTGTAAGCTAAAACGGACATTGGTGTAAGTGCAGTAGCAGCCAGGAAGAGAACTGAGCAAAAAGGCGCTGCAGCGATTATAAAAATTTCATCCTGAAGACCTCAAACTAAGATTAAATTAAATAGCATAACAAAGAATTAAGCAATAAGAAAATATGGCAGATTTTGATTTTGATAAAGACAAGGGTAATGCAATTTTTCAGAAAATAGTGAATAATTTAAGGCTGATTGTGGTAGTGGCAGTAGTAGTCATTGCCATTTTCAGCACCTTCTTTCAGGTAGGGGCCGAGGAAGTAGGGGTAGTTACCCGCCTCGGGAAATACAACAGGACCCTGGAATCCGGATTAAATTTTAAAATTCCTTTTATAGAGACAGTACACAAAGTGGCTGTAGAAAGACAGCAAAAGCAGGAATTCGGCTTCAGAACTACCAGTGTCGGCGTGCAGTCAACCTTCAGTAAAAGAGGTGCCGAAGATGAATCCCTGATGCTGACAGGTGACCTGAATTTGGCAGATGTGGAATGGGTAGTGCAGTACAGAATTGACAAGCCGTATAATTATCTCTTTAAAGTGAGAGATCCTGACAATACCTTAAGGGATATTTCAGAAGCTGGCATGCGACAAATTGTAGGAGACCGTACCGTAAACGAAGTGCTCACCGTGGGTCGCTCTGAAATAGCAGGGAAATTGAAAATTCTCATCCAGGAATTATCGGATGAATACGAGTTAGGCATTCGGGTAGAGCAGGTGGTATTGCAAGATGTGACGCCTCCTGAGCCGGTAAGACCTGCTTTTAACGCCGTCAATGAGGCACAACAGGAAAAGGAAACACTGATCAACCAGGCAAAATCGGAATACAATAAAGTAATTCCTAAAGCCAGGGGACAGGCAGAGGAAACCATCCAGAAAGCAGAGGGCTATGCGACCGAGCGGGTGAACAACTCAAGAGGTGAAGTAGCGCGTTTTAATGCCCTTTATTCAGAATACATCAAAGCCCCGCAAGTAACCAAGAGCAGGATTTACCTGGAAACCATGCAGGAAGTGGTGCCAAAATTAGGAGATAAGATCATCATGGACGATAAAGGCAGCAATGTATTGCCTTTATTACAATTGACGCCTCAATCCGGAAGTGGAAGTAAGTAATCGTGGAAATAATTGAGATTAAGATATTATGAAAAAGAGTACAATAACCATATTAATTGCTGCATTAGTTGCCATAGTAGTCATCTACCAGGGCTTTTACATTGTGAGTGAAGAGCAGCAAGTTGTGATCACCCAGTTTGGAAGACCGGTAGGTGAGGCCATTACCGAAGCTGGCATTCAATTCAAGATTCCATTTATCCAGAAAGCTAATTTCTTTGAAAAACGCTATCTGGAGTGGGATGGAGACCCCAACCAGGTACCGACCAAAGACAAAAAATTCATTTTTGTAGATACCTATGCCAGGTGGCAGATTGTAGACCCTTTGCAGTTTTACAAACGTCTGACCAATGAAAGAGGTGCCCAGTCTCGCCTGGACGACATTCTGGATGGGGAAACAAGAGATTTTGTGGCAAAAAACTACCTGGAAGAGGTGGTCAGAACCAGCAACCGGACACCCATCTCCAGCGGAGCGATCAGTGAAATTGTTGAGGATAGCCTGGTCCAGATTTTTGTCGGGCGTGACAGCATTCAGGAGGAAATTCAAAGATCTGCCAGCCTACAGGCCCAGGACCTGGGGATTGCGATTCTGGACTTCAGGTTTAAGAGAATCAATTATGTAGAAGAAGTAAGGACCCAGGTGTACGAACGGATGAAAAGTGAGCGATTTAGAATAGCAGATAAGTTCAGGTCTGAAGGCCAGGGCGAAGCTTCAAGAATCAATGGTGAAAAGGAGAGAGAACTGAAGTCTATTCAGTCTGAAGCCTTTAGAACAGCCGAAGAAATTAAAGGTAAGGCAGATGCAACGGCTGCATCAATATATGCCAGTGCCTATGATAAAAATGATCAATCAAGAAAGTTGTATACTTTTTTGAAGTCTATGGAAACCTTCCAGAAAACATTCAATGATCAAACAACCGTCATTCTCTCAACGGATAGTGAGTTATATAAATATCTGAAAAGTAGCCAGTGATGCGAAGTGAGGAGTTGATTTAAGCAAACCAGCAGTAGCCCGGGAACCGTTTTGTCGTTGGTACAACTCATCAGCAAAATGGTCTGGGCCATCCCCCTCCTGATAAATTATATTTTGATAGGAGGAAACAGTGATCATATTCCTTATTATAAGAAAAATCATATCAACTCCCATCCACTGCGCAAAGTAGGGAAGGTAAATAAGCCCCTGTATAATGAAAACGATCCCCGGCTATTTCAGGTATTTTATCATCTTATCGAGCATCGTACTGACATGCTATGTGCTGGTGTTGGGTAAATCACTGCTCAGCCCGATGCTCACGGCTTTGATCATCGCATTGCTGCTTCGTCCCCTGAGTACGGCCATTGAAAAGTTGAAAGTCTCCCGGATTTGGAGTTCAGTTTTGTCTATCCTGTTCATTTTCATCGTCTTAGTCGGCCTGTCGTATTTCTTCTCTTCCCAACTCAATAACATAAGCAGAGATCTGAGTGCCATTGGTGCCCGGTTTAACCAGCTCATTGACAATGGATACAGCCTGATGAAAAACACCTTTGGTATTGACCAGCAGGAGCAGACCCAGTATCTGAAAGACTCGCTTAACCGCTTTCTGCAAAACAGTTCTTCAGTTTTTACGCAGACCGTTTTTGCTACGGCCGGTTTTATCACTTCTTTTTTCCTGTTTCTGATTTCCCTGTTTTTCTTTCTGTATTACCGGAGGTTTTTTGTGTCGGTACTTTATCGATGGTTCAGTCAGGAACATCACGCTATGGTAGGGATTACCCTGCACAAAATTGAGCGGGTAGTCAGAAGCTACATATTGGGTGTGTTCATGGTAATTTTTATTGTGGCCGTGCTTAATTCTTTGGGATTGGTGCTACTGGGTATTCAGCATGCCATATTCTTCGGAGTACTGGCTGCAATCCTGATCGTTATTCCTTATGTGGGCATTATCGTCGGCTCGTTATTGCCCATTTTATTTGCACTGGTAACCAAAGATTCTTTATGGTATCCCGTCGGCGTACTAGGCCTGTTCTGGGGAGTACAGGTACTGGAGGGCAACTTTATTACCCCCAATATTGTCGGAAACAAGGTGAGCATCAATCCGTTTGCGGCCATCATTGCTTTGTTCATCAGTGGCATGGTCTGGGGTATTCCGGGCATGGTTTTATCCATTCCGGTGCTGGCCATCATCAAGGTAATCTGTGATGCTGTGCCACCTCTACAGTCTATCGGTTTTATGCTGGGCAATCCCCACGACTCAAATAATGGTGATAAAAAGGGTGTGACTTTTAAGCCCGTTCACTTTCATGGGGAGTCAAAAAACCGGAAGAAGTTTAAAGTATAAATGCTGCTCCGAAAAACAGCGGAAGCCTCTGGCTCAACCATGCTTTTCAAAACAAGCTAAAAGGTTTGGAACTTGGTTACGGTTTCTTTTACAGAGATCAATTCTATCTGTCACTGGCCAATGATCCTGATGAGCTAATTGATGCTCAGCATACGTTGGATGTAGCGCTTGGATATACCCATATTGAATAGCAAAATCCCGATGAGCTACCCACAGGATCTGCTGTGGCTGCCAAGTGGTTATTGCCCTTGCATTCTGGAGAATTTGTAGGGCTTGTTAGCAGAATATTATGGTTTATCCTTGGTTTTGCTCCTGCTTTTTTCACTTTCACAGGTG
>CAZFFW010000273.1:0-6774 GCA_964518125.1 uncultured Porifericola sp. | reverse complement strand
ACAAACTCAGAGAAAATGAGATGGTTGAATACTTTACCACCAATGTAGGTAAGGGGAATCCACAGATCTACTACAATATTCCCCAGCAGGAAGAGAAATTTGACTTTGCGCAGCTGTTTGTTCAGCTAAACCAATATGCCAAACCGGTCGTAAAAAACCAGGTCATCAGCGATTTAAGAGAGGCTTTCGCTTCCTTCCCCTATGCACAGGTTGAGGTAATAGATTTTGAGCAGGGTCCTCCCATTGAAGCCCCTATTTCCATCCGGGTGTTTGGAGATCATCTTGATACGCTGCGCAGGCTTTCTTTTGAGGTAGAAAAGCTGCTCAGAGCAAATCCGGGAGCCATCTATGTAAACAACGAACTGAATACCCTGAAAACAGATATCAGCGTCAATATCAACAAAGAAAAAGCCCGTACCCTGGGCCTATTTACGGCTGACATTGACAGAACCGTTCGTATGGCCATTGCGGGCATCAATATGGGCACTTACACAGATGAAAAGGGAGATGACTTCAATATCATCGTCAATGCCCCTAAAGACAAATTTGCCACCCTTGAGTCACTGGACAAGCTGTTTGTCAACAATGGGGTTGGTACAGCTATTCCGCTGAGTCAGATCGCCAGCATAGGTTTTGAAACCTCACCCACCAGTATCAACCATTTCAACAAAAACAGGTTTATCAAAATCACCTCCTCTACCACAAAAGGTGTGCTGGCCAATGATGTACTGCGCGATGTGGTGCCGCAACTGGATATGCTCCAAATGCCCAAAGGCTACTTTTACAAACTATCCGGAGAGGCGGAAAGTGAAGGGGATGCCTTTGGAGGTGCTTTCATCACCGTCATTCTGCTCACGGTATTTCTCTTCATAGCGGTGCTCATACTACAATTCAAAACCTTTAAAGGAATGCTGATCGTGCTGTCGGTGATTCCCCTGGGAATTATCGGTGGAGTTTCTATGCTTTGGATCACCGGCAATCCTATGTCATTTATCGCCATCATAGGCTTTATCGGCCTGGCAGGTATTGAAGTAAAAAACTCCATACTGCTGGTAGACTTTACCAATCAGCTGAGAAAAGAAGGACAGGCATTGCACAAAGCCATTGAGCAAGCCAGCGATATGAGGTTTTTACCGGTCGTACTGACCTCACTTACCGCCATTGGGGGGCTGATCCCCCTTGCTATCAATCCTAATCCACAGATTTCACCCCTGGCCCTGGTATTGATCGGCGGACTGATCAGCTCTACTATCCTGTCCAGAATTGTTACGCCGGTGATGTACAAACTTATTCCGCCAAGGATTGAAAACTCAAATGAATCAACCATCAATCAAGCAGATTACGCTTAATAGTTATGATAAAATCAACCTTAGCTTATATTGTCATCCTCCTCGGGTGCTCTATGGCCTTTTTTCCTCCATCCGCTGAAGTATCAGAAGCAGATGCCATCATTGGCGAATGGACCAATGCAGAAAAAGACGCCCGATATCATCATGATGAAAATCAAAAAGAACCTGGCAAGCCCCAAATCATAACATGATGCAAGATTTTATCCTCCAACTTAAGATAAGAAATGAAGTCCTGTTCTACTATGGACTGATTTGCCTCCTGGCTTCCATCGCATTTTTGCTCATGACCAAACTGTCCTCTGCGCAGGTATACAACGTGAATGCCTGGTACAAACCGTTCAAGTTTGCGTTTTCTACCTTCACCTTTGCCTGGGCCATGGCCTGGTATTGTTCATATCTGCCATCGCTGAATATCCAGGCTTTCAACTGGACGGTCATCATATTGCTCAGTTTTGAAATTATTTATATTGCCCTCATGGCGGGCCAGGGAAAAGCCTCTCATTTCAATGTAAGCAGCCCTTTTTATGCCTGGATGTTTTCAATGATGGCGCTGGCAGCTTCGCTGGTTACCCTGTATACTGCCTACGTAGGATGGTTGTTCTTCACTTCTGCGCCTACTGGACTGCCACTTTATTACCTATGGGCGATCCGATTGGGAATACTACTGTTCGTCATTTTCTCCTTTGAGGGCTTCCTGATGGGCAGCCGCATGAGCCATACGGTAGGCATGGTAAATGATAATTCCAACATCTTCATTCTGGGCTGGAGCAGGCTGACAGGCGATTTACGGGTTTCTCATTTTATAGGAATGCACGCCTTACAGTTACTGCCAGTTCTTTCGTTTTACGTTCTTCGAAACACCCGACTCACCATCGTCGCCGCTCTGTTGTATAGCGCGCTCGCCTTATTCACTTTGGTTCAGGCGCTAAGCGGCAAGCCATTTCTGAGAGACTTGAAAAACAACCAACAGGTAAGCACTAAATTTTAAATCACTATCATGAAAACGATACTCATCATTCTGTCACTATTGATAATAAGCATTACTGTTCAGGCACAAACATCTTCCCGGAAGTACAGGGAAGCTGAGAATAAAATAATGTGGCCCAAGGAATTTGACCCCATAGAAAGCGATTTTTATGTACACAATGAGATTGAGGTCAATGCTACACCTGAACAAATCTGGCAGTTGCTCATCCATGCGGAAGCCTGGAATCAATGGTATGATGGCATTCAGAATATTCAGTTTGAAGATCCGGTAGATCAGTACCTGGCAAAAGGCACAAGAGTGTTCTGGAATTCCATGGGGCAAAGCCTGAACAATACGGTCATGGAATTTGAACCTTACCAACGCCTGGCCTGGCAATTTAATGAGGCCAAGATTCAGGGCTACCACGCCTGGATCATTCTCCCAACCGATAAGGGTTGCAAAGTAATTACAGACGAATCACAAACCGGCAGATTGGCCAGATTACAGAAAATCTTTATCCCAAATAAGTTGAAGAGACAACACGACAAATGGCTGCGACTGCTCAAAGAAGAGGCTGAAAAGGTCAGTAGCGAATCAGGAAGAAGCTCAATTAATTTACACAGTAAAAGTGCATAACACTTTCAACCCTAATCCAGCAAAAAAAAATGACCTGCATGAAAATCCAAACAGTAAGTAATATGCATCGTATTGATAGACTCGTCTCGGAATATAGTGCTGAGCGCTTTCTGGAGGAAGCAAAAAAACTCATCAGCGCTGGTTACAAACCGGTCGGCAAAGTCACTACACTTTTACTGAATCCCAACAGAGGCAAAAGGCTTTACCGACAGGTGTTTACCCCCTTGCGCTAAGCCCAAGGGGATTAGGGCAGGCGCTTTTCATAAAATGGAACCACATCTTCATGATGCTTTTCTTTCTTTTTGGAAAAGCACCGTTAGCATTTTCCTAGTATCCACTTTAGCTGGCAAAAAAAAATCCTCCCGAAAACGGGGAGGATTAGTCAATCTTGCCTGTACAAGCTGCTACACCTGGGGTGGCACTTGTTTATTTTGTTCAC
Organism: uncultured Porifericola sp.; assembly: GCA_964518125.1. Lineage (GTDB taxonomy): Bacteria > Bacteroidota > Bacteroidia > Cytophagales > Cyclobacteriaceae > Catalinimonas. The sequence goes on along the minus strand of CAZFFW010000273.1, from coordinate 3,383 downwards.
TGAGGATATCCCTGATTTCAGCCAGTAAAGTTTCCTGTAGTGTAGGAGGAGGCGGTGTGGGAACAGGCTGGGCCTCCTTCTTTTTCTGAGATTTTTTGTAAGCCTTGATGACTAAAAAAACAACAATAGCTATGATCAGAAAGTCTACGATGGTTTGAATAAACATCCCGTAACGAAGCAGAATAGGCTCAACACCTTCCGTACCTTCCTTAAGCACAAGCGATAACTCTGAAAAGCTTACCCCACCTATCAATAAGCCAATGGGCGGCATAAGTACGTCGTTGACGAAAGAAGAAATAATTTTTCCGAAAGCTGCGCCAATGATCACAGCGATGGCAAGGTCAAGGATGTTACCTTTCATAGCAAAATCCTTGAATTCTTTAATAATTCCCATAGTGAGTTCTGGTTGTGTTGGTTATTTAATTCTTTACTGAACGCTTTGAACATAGCAAAATAATCGGCTTCAGGCAATTTTTTGCTTTTGATAATTCAAAAAAAAAAGCCGTCAACTGCAATTTACTTTTCGGTAGATTACATGAAATAGTACAAACCCTGGTCTTTTCTCAATTCTGAGGGCAATTCTGTCAGAAGTATATTTAGTCATTTCAGGATAAAGAGAAGATCATGTACCAGACAGTCGCGTAGTCGGGTGCGTTTTGGGCTGAGTAATAGTTTTGACTAAGGAAAAATACTGAAGGCTTGTTTAAAAGTTCTGTTAAATCTTTTCGGGCAAAAACCATCGTATACTGTGCATGATCGTTTAAGCTATATTCATTTTTCCTGGGAGCCGGAGTAAATTAACAAAATCAAGACCTCCTGAGCAGGTGGTTCCCGCTGGGAGTCGCCACTCTGGAAAAATTCATGTTAAGGGATATTATGAAATGTTCCAACTATCTCTGATAGTCTCATCGTTTGCAAGCAGTGTTCTGAGGTGGTTCAATTAAATAAAACATTTCAAGTCTGCTTCTATATTGTGCAGGTAAAAAAGAATAACATAATTATATTGCCAGCCTTTGAACATACCATCGGCCTGCTTTATTTTGCTCAGCATGAAAAAAACGATTCTACTTATCTTCAGCTATCTGTTATGTCATTCAGTCATTGCTCAATCCGGTCCGGACGAAGATCAACTGGGGGCCTGGTATATGTACTTCTTTCAAAAACGATTCAAAGAAAGTCAGTGGGGAGTGCAGGGTGACTACCAATTCCGTTTCTGGAATGTAGGTACTGACCTGGAGCAACTGTTGCTGAGAAGCGGGCTTACGTATCGCCCCAAATCTGAAGACATCCTTTTTACCCTGGGCTATGCTTATATTGGCACGGGTGCCTTTGGAGAAAGCGATGAGATGACAGCTGAAAACAGAATATACCAGGAGGCGCTGTTTTCACAAAAAATAGCTTCCCGATTCTATTTAACCCACCGCATACGTTACGAACAGCGCTGGGTAGAAAGCCAGGATTTCCGCACCCGTTATCGCTACAATCTTTTCCTGAATGTACCGCTCAATAAGCTTGCATTGGAGAAAAATGCACTTTACCTGGCCCTGTATAACGAAATATTCATCAACGGACAGACCGAAATAGGAAATAGCCGGAGCGTACAGCTTTTTGACAGAAACCGTACTTACCTGGGCCTGGGATTTGGAATATCAAATTCTTCCAGGGTACAACTGGGATGGATGAAACAAACAACCACAGCCTGGGCCAAGGGGCAGCTTCAACTCAGCCTGCACCAAAGCTTCTAAGGGAATAGCTGAAGCTCACATTGACAAAAATAGCAGCCTGATCCAACTCTTGATGTTGAAGGCCATAGCAGCCAAGGTCAAATTGATTTGAGTGAATAAAAATGTATCCGTCCGGTAAAGTAGCCTTGATTAGCTAGTGAATAGTAACTTAACGTGAGTTGGGAGAAATGAAGATTCAAAAAACAGACATAGCAGTTTAGGCGTAAAGTTGAGAACTACCAAATTTTCAACATGTAAACCTTTACTGCTATGCTGGTGGAAATATACTTTGAAATTGATAAATTTGTTAAGAAAACACAAGGAGTTTCTTTATCAGGTATTGCGTCAAGAAGGACAGTGTAAGCGGCTATATCCTTGTCGCCTCAGTCTGAGTGAGATTATGACCATTTTAGTTTACTATCATTATAGCGTATCCGTCCCGTAGAATATGCTTTCTGGTATCTGTTCTCTCTAATATAGCAGGAAAAAGACTTATGCGCACATCAGCAAAGCAGAAAGGGAAATCACACCGAAATATCCAAGTGACTTACTAACTCATCTTCACCCTTGCTAAATTTAGGCGCTCCACGCCGGACATTTCAAGATAGATAAACGTCAACTTATCGTAAAAGACTTCGTGAGTTTCTTTATCTATCAGTTGTACTTCTCGTAGGTACCGTTCTTGCTGACTTGCATCTGGAAAACTAAAATTCAGTATCCCGACGGTGTAAACTGCTTTCAGATAATAATCCCACTCTCTTCCCTTCGGAGCCTGACTTTGAACGGGAAAGGTAGAATAGAAAATACTCCTGTCTTTGAAATACTGCTGCTTGACATTCTGCAGCTCTATAATGAATTTCTCTCCATTTTCATTTTCGCAATACAAATCAAAGATAGCTTTCCGATCTGTTGCTGTATTCCCTAAATTCTCGGTATTTAAGTAAGTCAAATCCTGAATCCGCTCTCTTTCACCTAGCACCTGATTCAAGAAGTCTATAAGCAGCTCTTTGTTAAATTTTGTTCCGAATAGCTTTTTAAATTGCAGCGGCGAACCGCCCGAAATCTGTGAACGGATTGATGTATTTTTCTTTGCTATCCATACCTCAAAGATAGCTGTTTTTCATTTCATTTTCATATTTCTTACGGACCGCCGCCCGGATGCTTTCCAGTTCTGCTTTTTTAGACTTTGTTTCTTCCTCAAGATCATAATCATCTTGCAATCCCAACCAGAATTTAGCACTCATTCCAAAATAGTAGCTTAATCTAAGAGCCGTATCAGCTGTAATTCTTCTACGACCTTTGATGATTTCGCTAATCCTGGTTTGTGGAATGCCAATATCTTTAGATAATCTGTAGGCAGAAAGGTCTAGAGGAATGAGAAACTCCTCCTGTAGCACTTCCCCCGGATGAATGTTAGGTAATTGTTCCATAATTAGTGATAATCAATAATTTCAACTTCTGATGCCTGTCCATTGTCCCATTGAAAGATAATTCTCCACTGTTCGTTGATTCTGATACTGTAGAATTCGCTAAGATTTCCAGAAAGCTTTTCAAGCCTATTTGACGGCGGAATTCTTAAATCCGCAATGTTTTGTGAATTATTTAGCATTCTAAGTTTACGCCTACCTATTTTCTGAATCTCAATTGGCCATTTCGGCA
>CAZFFW010000272.1:0-6887 GCA_964518125.1 uncultured Porifericola sp. | reverse complement strand
AGTAAAGCTGAAATCATTGTAATAAACGGAAAGGTTGAATAAATTATAATCAGAAATGTGGCGGGCAAAAAGCCTTTGGCAGGAAAAGAACTGAAGCATCTGAAAACTTTTCTCAGCCACTATGCTGACGCCATTGTATCTAAATGGGTTGACTACTTCGTTTATCATAAAGCGTTAACTTTCGAAAAATCACAAAAAAACTTTAGCCTTAACCCTCGGTTTGTGCCCCCACAAACCGAAATGTACCGTAGTGCACATAAGGAGCTGACTTTAGAAAAAATCGTGAAAAACCTTTAGCCTATGAAGTTTACTGAGCGCTATACAGATCATGCTGAAAAAGATAGCATCTCTATCAAGGATGCCCGTTATATTGGTGATTTTGCTATCAGATTAACTTTTAGTGATTCTCACAGTAAATTAGTGGATTTTAAGCCCTTCCTCGAACAAGCCAAACACCCTTCTCTCAAGAAATATCTGGATGAGGACAAGTTCAAAAGCTTCCGGATCAAAGACGGAAATTTAGACTGGAATGACTTTGAGATGTGTTTTCCAATCATGGATCTTTATAAAAACACAATACTTAAGGAAACGCATAAAACCATGTATTAATCACAGGCAGACCAGCCGCTACTACAGCTACCTCAGCATGCTGGAGAACGAGGATACGCATAGGTGAATACTTCCTCTACTCCATCGCTTTCTTTAGGCGTTTTACATCCAGCAGGGTGATCTTCATCCGGTCAATGCTGATCAGACCTTCCTCTTTGAAATCGGCCAGGGTGCGGGTTACCGTTTCTTTTACGGTGCCAGTCATACCGGCCAAATCCCTCTGGGCAATGCTGATGACCGGGGGACTACTGTCGTTTTCAGTATCGCACGCCAGCTTCAGCAGAGCGGTGGCCACCCGCTGCCGCACCGAATGGTAAGCGATCTCCAGCAGTTGCTTTTCTTTTTCTGCCAGATTGTGCGATAGCAGCCCGATGAATTTGGCTGAAACCTCGGCATTGCTGTAAAGCAGTTTGAAAAAATCCTCTTTAGGAATCACGCTGACCTCGGTTTCTTCCAGGGCAGCGGCACTTTCCGTATAGGCCCCCTCATTACTCAGGAAAGCCATATAACCCAGGAAATCCCCCGGTCCCAGGATACCGGTCACCAGTTGCTTACCATCCTGGGTAGTCTTGTAGGTTTTTACCTTTCCTTTCTGGATAAAATACAGGGTCTTACCAACGCTGCCTTCCATAAAGAGAACAGCCTTCTTGCCAAAGGTCCTTGCTTTTCGCTGACCAGATAGGTCACTAAGCCCTTTGAGTTCTCTCGCTTCCTGGTAAATTTCTTCCAGTTCCTGCAGGCTATGGGTATTTTTTTCGTGGCTCAGGCTGCTCTTTCGCAGGCGGGTTTCTACGGCATCCAGCAGTTCAGTTTCTTCAAAGGGCTTGGTCAGGTAATCGTCAGCACCCAGGTTCATGCCTTTCCGGATATCTACTCTTTCGGACTTGGCCGTCAGGAAGATAAAAGGGATACCGGCGGTTTCCTGCTTTTTGGATAAAATATGCAGTACGCCGTAGCCATCCAGCCCGGGCATCATGATATCGCAGATAATGATATCCGGACGGTTTTGCTGCGCCAGCTTCACCCCTTCTTTGCCGCTTTCGGCTGTGATTACCTCATAATCGGCCAGTTCCAGGATATCAGCGGTGGTTTCCCGCACATCCCGGTTATCTTCTATCAAAAGTATCTTCTTCATGTCTGTTCAATCTGTACCTGGTCTCTGGGCAGGGTAATGGAAAAAGTAGTGCCTGCATCTACTTTGCTCTCTACGGCGATCTCGCCCTGCATCAGGTCAATGAATTTTTTGACAATGGGCAGTCCCAGGCCAGTGCCTTCAATATTGGTAGCGTTCCTGGCCCGGAAGAAGAGGTCAAACAGGTGCTTGTGCTCATCTTCAGGAATGCCTACGCCCTGGTCAATGACTTTAACGTTAAAACGCTCGCCGAGCGTACTAATGGCAATTTCTACCGGACGACCTTCCGGCGAATACTTCAGCGAATTGGACACCAGGTTCAGAAAGATATTGCGGATGAATTGTTTATCCTGATGGACGATAAGCTCTTTGTCTGAAGATACGATGTGTATCCGCTGACCCGGCTTCTGGGCATGCTGCAGTTCCTGCACGATAGAACGCATAAAAGCTACCAGCTCAAATGCTTCTTTGTTGATGCTTACTTTTCCCTGCTCCAGCCTTCCCAGTGAAAGGAATTCGTTCAGGATATCTACCAGGTTCCTGACACTGGACCTGATCCTTTCCACGTTTTTGATCCGTTTCTCTTCCCGGCCGGGCTCATTCTGGCGGGCGATGAGGTTGGCCGACGACAGGATGGTACTCAGCGGCGTCCTGAACTCATGAGAGGCCATGGATACGAAACGCGATTTCAACTCACCCAACTCCCGTTCTTTTTTTAGCGCATTGATCATTTCCACCTCAGTACGTTTCTGCTCACTGATGTTGGTATAAAAAAACAGGAAAAGCTGTCTGCTTCCTATATTATGCAATGGCATGCCATTGACCATATAAAACTGGTCCTGGTGACTGACTTCATAAGAAAAGCGTTGAGTATGATGCCCCTCATGTACATGCTCTATCATTCGTTTTTTCCACTGCTCAGGAAAACCATGAACTTTTTGCAGCAGTTTACCGGCTGTCTGCTGCTTGTCCAGTCCTATTCGGTTCGCTTCTTCTCCATCTACGAAAAGCAGGCGCAACTGCTCGTCCAGCACCACGATGATGGTATTCGGAAAATAGTGGGCAATACTGGCGTAAAGTTGATAGCTATAGTCCAGCGGCCTGCTGCCTGAATCCCTGGCATGCCATACTGAAGGAGGGTCCTGAGGGATCTCCGGTAGTTCTTCTATGTAGCCCTCCACTCCTATTAATTTATCCTGCTGATCAAACAGGCCCCAGCCCTGCTCTCTCACACTTTTTTCCTGCTGATCGGCAGTGAGTATACGATAATTTAGCTCAAAGCGAATCCGGCTGGTCAGAGCCCGGTCTATGGCTTTTTCCACATTTGGACGGTCTTCCGGGTGAATGAGTTGCCTCAGGTGCGCCTTTGCTTCCCCTGACATAAAAAACCGGGCAGCACAACCGCTCAACTGCTCAATGCCGGGGCTTAGGTAATGTATTTTCTGCGGATCCTCCGCGTCGTAGCTGTACAGTACTTTGTTGGTTGCCATGCCTGCTGTGTTCAAATCTTCCTCTGTGATGAAGATGCGCAAATTTCGATTAAGGGGCAAAAACAATCTGCTGTTGGGTGACGAAGATCATCTTTCCCGAATGACGCAGGTCGTTTCGAAGAGGCGGGTAAGCGCTTAACTTTCTATAAATTTTTTGACAGCTCCCTGCCGTTTTTGGATTACCAAAATTTTTTTGCGGGGAATGGGATGCTGTCGGTTTTTAAACGACATGCTTATGATCTCAAAAAATCAATTAATACGTAACCGGGGCAGCCTGATCCTGAAGGGTACTGCCACGATCGTCTTCGGATTGGTGGCCCTGGCGCACCCCGGTGATGACATACAGCGGATGATGCTTCCCTTCGGGATACTGGTGCTACTCAACGGAATGATTGGCATCGGCAGGAGCTTCAGTTTTTTCAACCCACGATTACCAGTCATAAAGTTTGTCCTGGTCAAAGGAGTTATTGAAAGCCTCATCGGCTTAAGTGCAATTCTTTTCCTGAATGCTGCCGTTGACTTCTTCCTGGTACTGATCTCCTTATGGCTGATTCTCACCGGCCTGGTTCAGGTAGCCCGAACCAAAGCCCTAAAACCGGTATCCGGCAGCTACCGCATGACCCGCCTGAGTGGCTGGCTTGAGGCAGCCTTTGGCGTACTGCTGCTGGTCAACCTCAGGCTGCGGTGGTTTGACCCGGAGTATGAGCTGGCGGTCTTTGCCATGCTGATGGGCGGCATCATGATTTATACCTACTTCCGGATCAGGGCGCTCAAGGATTACCTGGGAGATCGTCCACGAAAAATATCTTGTTATAAAGACACCGTATATTATGATAGAGCTTATTGAATACCGGCAGGAGAATATCGTTGCTTTCCGGATGGACAGCACGGCCAGCGAGGCTGACCTCAGGCCACTCCTGCTAAATATTGACCATAAACTTAAGCAATACGAAAGCCTCAAACTGCTCATTGAATACGTAGATTCGGCAGGCTTTTCTATGGATACCCTGATAGAAGATCTTAACTATCGCCTCGGCAACTGGTCACATTGCCCCAAAGTTGCCATTATTACTTTTAAAGAGTGGCTATTACAGGCGCAGCAACTCTCCCATCAACTGGAAGAGACCTGCCTGAAGAGTTTTCCTTATGCTGACCAAACCAAGGCAAGAGAATGGATAGAGCAGGAGTTGGAGAGTCAACTTCCTTAAACCTGAAATTTACGACTTTTCCATAATTTCCCGGTTCGTTTCCGGTTCATCCCTGGATTTTCCCTACTCATCCAGAATTATTCGACCAAGTTCATTTTTCTCGTCAAATTGAGGTGGTAAAACATCAAACGAGAAAACTATGGAGATAATTCGTAACATCAACCTGGTCCTGCACGTGGCGGCTGGTTTCACTGCGCTCAGCGTTGGGATTTTTGCTTTTGCTTCCCGAAAGGGCGGCAAAGTACATCGTATCAGCGGAAAAATTTATGTCGTGGCCATGCTGCTGGTGGCGGTTTCTTCTTTTACCCTGTCGCTGATCCGCTATAATCCTTTTCTGTTTATGGTCGGTGTTTTTACGCTGTATATGACCGTCACCGGTTATCGGGGATTGATCAAAAAGCGGCAAAAAACGCAAAAAGCCATGCTGACCGACTGGTTGCTGATCGGGTTTTCAGCGGTCATGGCAGGTTTCATGACGGTAAGGGCTATTTCCCAGGTGAGCGATGGACATTATGACTTTCTGCCGGTGGTCCTGACTTTCAGTAGTATCCTGTTGATTTTCATTATTGATGACTTACGTATCTACTCAGGAAAAAAAAGTATGCTTCCCAATGACTGGCTTTTGTACCACATTGGGCGAATTTCCGGGGCTTATATCGCTACCTTCACCGCCTTCCTGGTTACCAATGTGCAGACTGATCCAGCATATATTGCCTGGCTGCTGCCTACAGTGTTGGGTAGCCCGCTGATCGCTTACTTCCAACGGAAGTACAGGGTGAAAAAGAAAAAACTCAGCTCTCCATGATCCTGCGGTCTGAATTAACTTCAGGACACCAGTTGAGACCTGGTCTTGGTACTTTTGATATGGGATAAGCCCCATGCTACTGTCAGTCCGGATATGATATCCCAGATACCCCACCAGCCGGCGATGATGGCCATGCCACCCAGCCCGTCAAAAAAATTGAAGATCAGCACCAGAGCGATACCTGCATTCTGTATGCCGGTTTCTACAGTAATGGCCTTTTTGTCGGCCAGGGAGAGCCCAAAAATTTTTCCCAGGGCATAACCTCCCCCGTAAGCCAGCGCATTGTGCAGCAGCACGATCATGATAATAAAATGGATGTAGTCCAGGAATATCTGGAAGTTGGCCGAAAATGCCCCAACGACAAAGGCACCAAAAATGATGATAGACAGTATGCGGATGGGTCTTCGGATCTTTTCATTGGTTTTTGGAAACTTCTCGCGGAACAGCATGCCCAGCATCAGCGGTAGACCTACCATCAGCAGGACAGTTTGCAGCATATCCAGAAAACTGATGCTTACCCGGGGCAGGTCTGCTCCGGTGCTGAGATAGAGGTTTCCCCAGAGGGTAAAATTAGCAGGGGTTGCTACTACCGCCGCCATGGTGGCAAAGGCCGTCAGGCTGACGGAAAGTGCGGCATTTCCTCCCGCCATTACGGTCAGCATATTGGATATATTACCCCCCGAACAGCAGGCAATCAGGATCATGCCCAGGGCTACACTGGGTGTGGGTTCAATCAGCAGTACCAGTAAATAGGTAGTGATGGGCAGCAATAAGAACTGAGATATTAAGCCTGCTATAAAGCCCCTGGGCTTTTTCAGAATTCTCTTAAAATCCTTCAGGCTTAGTTCCAGCGCTACGCCAAACATCACCAGGCCCATACAAATATTCAGGAGCAGCAGGCTGTCCTGGTTAAAATTGAGCTGTATCTCATCTAATACTTCCATACCTACAGGTTTTTATTGGTTCAATTTAGGTATCCAGATAGCGCTTGTTTGGTCACCCAAACCTTCTGCTTTTTCGGTAAGAAAATAAAAGCCGCTTAGCGCACAGATAATTGCATCGAGCAAATCTTCATAAGATTTTAGAAAATGAATTGTGTATTTTTCGCTTTCCTGCAATTCCGGTAAAAACTCATCCAAAGGGTTTTGCAGTTCCGTCTCTATGCCTTTTTTCAGAAACTTGAGCTGCCGTATACTCTTACGATAGCGTTCTTCTGCTGTAGCCTCTTTCCAGTACTGTCCTTTTTTCTGCACCTTATAGGGCAGGCGATAGTCCAGCTGTAGCAGTTCTATGATGGTTACATGCGGATACACTTCCATAAAGTACGGCTGGTCGGGCTTCGCTCCCACTCCGGCCCAGCTTACTCCGGATGCCGTTAATTGATGATACAGCATCTCTGCTATTTTACCCGGTCGGTCTTTGGTCGGGCTATGGACTGCCGCTCCCATCCTGCTATATCGGCGGGCAATCTGCCGGTCCGCTTCCCGGTAGCCGGTGATCGGTGCTGGCGATAACGGAATATCCAGCGCGACGACTTCGGGTGTTCTGCCAATCTGCCTGATGATCTCATCCAGTCGGGGCGCGGACGCTGTTGCCTTTTCGTTCCACTTGATTTCTCCTTCCTGAAATTCCTGGTAGGAACG
>CAZFFW010000271.1:0-6956 GCA_964518125.1 uncultured Porifericola sp. | reverse complement strand
AAGGGGCTGAGAACTATCCAGAAGTATAAATTGGATAGTGAGCAATTAGATCATGTAAGAACAAGACAGCTTCAATTGTTCTACGAGGTGCTCATTGAAATGCAGAAAAGAATGATTGCACAACATAGACAATCTATGAGTGAACAAGAAAAAGAAGCACTGCTCAGCTTCAAAAACCCCGACAGGCCCTTTTCGCTGATGTTCAAAGTGTTGCTAGATAAGTATCCCTACATGACAAGTTAAACGAACTTTCCTTTTTCTGAACCTATCCCCTTGAGCCCTTCGTTAGAAAAAATGTAAATTGCGCCCATATTTTTTAATCGTAACAAAATACTCTTTTAATATGTCTACTGGATTTTATCAAGTTCCTACGCCTACCAACGAGCCCGTTTATGAATATGCTCCGGGATCACCTGAGAGAAAAGCCCTGAAAGCCACCCTGAAAGCCATGAAGGCTGAGCAGGTGGAAGTACCGCTGTATATTGGTAATGAGCAGATCAAAACCGGCAATAAAAAAAGGCTGGCTCCGCCCCATAATCACCAATTAACCCTCGGCCACTACCATGAAGGCGACGCTTCTCATGTGGAGCAGGCCATTGATTCGGCCCTGAACGTCAAAGAAAGCTGGGAGAATATGCCCTGGGAACAGCGGGCCGGCATCTTCCTCAAGGCGGCTGAACTGATCTCCGGCCCCTACCGCTACCAGATCAATGCCGCTACCATGCTGGGACAGTCCAAAACTGCCCATCAGTCGGAGATAGACGCAGTATGCGAACTGATCGACTTCCTTCGCTTCAATGTGCACTACATGGCACAGGTGTATGAGCAGCAGCCGCCCATTTCGCCCAAGGGTATCTGGAACCGCCTGGAGCAGCGTCCGCTGGAAGGCTTCATCTTTGCCATTACGCCCTTTAACTTTACCGCTATCGCCGGTAACCTGCCCACCTCGGCAGCCATGATGGGCAATGTGGTGCTCTGGAAGCCTGCCGAAACGCAGGTCTACGCAGCCCATCTGCTGATGAAAATCTTCCGGGAGGCCGGACTACCCGATGGGGTGATCAACCTCATCAATGTAGACGGTCCGGTAGCCGGAGAGGTAGTGTTCAAACACCCTGATTTTGCCGGACTGCACTTCACCGGAAGCACCAAAGTATTTAAGCAACTCTGGAAGACTATCGGTAATAACATTGACCTGTACCGCTCTTACCCCCGCATCGTGGGAGAAACCGGTGGAAAGGACTTCGTGATCGCCCACAAGTCTGCCGATGCCAAGGCGCTGGCCACAGGCATACTCCGGGGAGCTTTTGAGTTCCAGGGACAGAAGTGTTCGGCCGTATCCCGGGCCTACATTCCCAACAACCTCTGGGAAGAGGTGAAAGGCTACCTGATGGAAGATATCAAACATTTGCAGGTAGGTGATGTGGAGGACTTCCGCAACTTCATGGGGGCGGTCATTAGCGAGACTGCTTTTGACAAGATCACCAGATATATTGACGAGGCCCGCGAGGCTGACCTGGCGGAGATTATCGCCGGAGGTGAGTACGATAAGTCCAAGGGTTATTTTATCCAGCCGACCATCATACAGGCGCATGATCCGAAGTATACCACCATGCAGGAGGAGCTCTTTGGCCCGGTGCTCACGGTATATGTATATCAGGCTGAGCGCTTTGAAGAGACACTGGAGCTGGTAGACCAGACTTCACCTTACGCCCTTACCGGCGCCATCTTCTCACAGGACAGGGCCGCTATAGAACTGGCCGGTCGTAAGCTACGCCACGCAGCAGGCAACTTCTACATCAACGACAAGCCTACCGGCGCCGTAGTAGGTCAGCAGCCTTTCGGTGGTGGCCGGGGTTCGGGTACCAACGACAAGGCCGGTGCCATGCTCAACCTGCTGCGCTGGGTGTCGCCCCGCACGATCAAGGAAACCTTCGCACCACCCCATGATTTCCGCTATCCGTTTATGGGGGGAGAGTGACGAACAGAAGCTTTTTGGAGAATTAGCTTCATGCTTTATTTCTTTTCATGCAGGATGTTGGAAGATGTACATTAATTCCAGATCACTTCAATCCGGGTTATTCATTGGTAGTATCCGCGCTGAGGCTTTTATTACTGTATCCTTTCGACTATTTTTCCTGCATGCATATATAAACAACAGCCTTTATAACTACTTGATATGAAAATAACACTTTCCCTACTTGTGGCTTGCTTGCTTTGGGGCTGCACGCAGCCGACTAGTCCGGCTTCTGAAAAAGCTTCCTCCGGCGAGCTTACTCCCCTCAAAGTCCTCATCATTGACGGACAAAACAATCATGAAATGTGGCCCAAAACCACCGTGATGATGCAACAGTACCTGGAAGAAACCGGACGATTTCAAGTAGAAGTAGCCCGTACTGCTTTTACCTGGAAGGGAGAAGAGTTGATAGAGGAGTTTCCCATAGAAGAACTGCCCCCTACCGAGGCACTCCCAGAGCCTAAGCCCGACCCTAACTTTTCACCCGACTTCTCCCAGTACGATGTGGTGCTTTCTAATTTTGGCTGGAGGGCGGCTACTTTGCCTGAAAAAACCCAAAAAGCCCTGGAAGACTTTGTGGGAAATGGCGGTGGCTTGGTAGTGGTACATGCTGCTGATAACTCCTGGCCGCAGTGGGCTGCTTTTAATCAAATGATTGCCCTGGGCGGATGGGGCGACCGTACCGAAAAGGACGGCCCTTACGTGTATTACGACCAAGAAGGCCAGCTAGTACGCGATACCACGGCTGGAAGTGCCGGCTCACATGGCCCGCAACACGAATTCGTAGTAGTACACCGCGATAGTTTGCATCCCATCACGCAAGGCTTGCCTACTCAATGGCGGCACGCCCAAGATGAATTATACGATCGCCTACGCGGCCCAGCCAAACGTTTGCATGTTCTGGGTACGGCCTTCTCGTCTACTCAACAGAAAGGCACTGGCCGTCACGAACCAGTTTTTATGTGCGTTGACTATGAGGAAGGCAGGGTATTCCATACTATATTGGGGCATGCCGACTACTCAATGGAATGTGTGGGTTTTATTACCATGCTGCAACGTGGGACAGAGTGGGCCGCTACGGGTGAAGTTAGCCTTACCGATGTTCCCGACGATTTTCCTACCGCAGAGAAATCAAGTTCGAGACCTTTTGTTAGGAAGATGGGTGGCCGTTGAGGTTAACAAACAACGGCAAACCCAGCGCTTTGCATGGTGCCGAACCAGGCGTTCCCGGTAGACACACCAGATAATCATTTCAGCGAAAGCTGTTCCACAGCCCGGATGCATCAATTAGCTGTTAGCTTCCGCCTCAAAACTCACTCCCCGGGATGGTAGCTCCTCAACAGTTTTTTCCTGATATCCTTTTCGGTATAGGCTACCGCTTTCATTTCGTTGTCGGCAAAGAGCTGGGCCTGGTCGGTATGATGGGGTGATGCGGGATCATTGGTCTGCCCGTAGGCCAGGATGGAATAGGCGCGGGGCGGATCGCTAAACTGTACCGCCAGCTGCCAGCCATCGCCTCCCCGTATCTTTCGCTTGCCATCCTCAGCATCGGTGAACCAGAGTACCCGGAAGCAGCCCAGCCCGCCGGGACCTCCACCCACCGGCAAATCCAGATTCCCCAGCCGTAGACGGTGCACTTCGCCCCAGGGCATATCCCAGCTGCCGTATTGATCCTGTAAACTTTTAATTACTTCCCGGAAAGAGGCTACCGCCTGGGTGGGATCAGCCAGCCCGTCTGGCGTTTCCATCGGCTGGTCAAATGACCAGGGTATGGCGTAAAGTTCACGCTCCTGCATGGCTTCGGCATAGTGGGTAAACCACTCGGCAAACAGCACCCCTCCCCGGCTGTCAGCTTGTACTGTATTGTCCCAGGCCTGCAGGAACTCCATGGCTTCACGGATTTCACTCTCCGGTGCGGTAGCATCCAGGGCTTCCAGCAGGTCGTCTTTGAGCTGGTCGGCCAGCAGCATGCGCATGCTATGTTTGCGCTTGACCACTTCCTCCAGGCTCAGTACATCATCATTGTGGATGAGGCCCAGGCTGTGCTGGCTGCGCTGCCGCAGGCGGGGCTGAGGGAAATTGTCGGCAAAGTCTTCCGGCTGCAGTACGGCGTTCAGGTTGGTAAAATGAAAAGGATCATTCTCGTTGTGCAGGTAACCTCCGGGCGGGTTCAGCAACTGGGGCAGTTCGTCAAAGGGCACATAATCATTCCACAACTGGCTGCTTGCCTGCACCTCAGTCACCAGGCTATCGTACGTAGCCGGGTGGGACAGAATTGGTTGCGTGGCGTTCCATACATAAAAAATATTCCCGTCGGCATCGGCATAGGTATAGTTGGAAGAAGTGATCGCCTGCATGCGCATGGCATCTTTCCACTCTTCCAGGTTAGTAGCCAGCATCATGCGGGTAAACTGCTCGCCGCGACGGTACTCACCATCGCCTGCTTCCCTGGCGATATAAATTTTGCCTTCATCCCGGTGGATGACCGGCCCGTAGGGCGTAAAGAAAAACTCCCGGGTCTCGGTAGCCATTGCGTTTCCGTTTTTGAACTCAGCTGTTACCAGCTTACGCTCCAGGGGCACCGAAACACCATCCATGAGGAAATGATCCGCCCGTGTGGTGTCTGCCTGCAGGGCATAGATTTCTTCCAGGTCAGGATAGTTGTTGGTGGTTGCCCAGCCCAGGTGCTGGTTGAAGCCGCCGATGATGGCAAATAAGCCACCGACACGAAAGTCTCCGTAAAAGTTGAGCGTATCCTCTACCGTAAGCTGGGCTTCATAGTAACCAGCATCCCACGACAGGTGGGGATTACGCACCAGGATGGCATGCCCTTCTTTGGTACGGGATGGGGCAAAGGCCCAGGCATTGGAGCCGGCTTCGGTCAGTTTCAGTGAATCGCGTTTAGCCTTTTGCTGCTTCAGGCGCTCCACAAAATTTCCGTATCCGTTGGCTGAAGCTATGCTGGTAGTGACGGCGGCTACATCGGAGCCGGTAAATTTCCAGCCCCGGTAGTGGGGGAATTTGTCAGGATTCTTTTGCAAGTAATAGTTAACGCCCCGGGCAAAGCCCTCCAGGAGCTCGCGGGTACGGACATCCAGTTGGTGATAGGTCTGTAGCGTACGCTGGTAGCTCAGCTGGCGCATATAGTCATTTTCTATCGACGCATATCCATCCACCAGGGCCAGGTCGCCACGGGCGGCGATCAAAGGCCGGATGACCCGCTCCCCATAGTCTTCCAGTTCACACCAGGCCAGGCCAAAGGCAGCGGATTTCAGCGTTTCCCCTTTGATATGAGGCACCCCGTATTCGGTTCGGCGGATGCTTACCTGCTGCGCCAGCGATTCCAGAGACTGGCTATAGGAAGGATACTGAAAAGTAAAAAGCAGGACTGTTATAAAAAAAGCACGCATGATCATGGATCGTAATCGTTGGAACAAGCGCTCAAATTAGACAAAGTGTGCAACATATACCAGCAGGAGGCTTCAGATACCCGCAGCGGAGGGAACCAACGGAAAACTAATTTTAACAATGCCCGGTAGATCAGGTTTTAGAGATAAGCTATTTTTTCCGGACTGTAAGGCAGGGGCATTCTGATTGGCTGCTGTTGAACTTCAAAAGAGGGGCTATCCTATTTTTTTAACCTATTGATGCATGAATATCCGTCAGCTATTTTTTGTACATAAGCTATTTCTCGAACTCTATGATATGGATCGTAAGCTGACCAGTACCGATCCTGCTTTTTACGGCGACAAAAGTCTTTCTCTTCCCGAGTTTATGGGTAAGCTAAAATCTTCCGGACGTGGCCTGGGCCTGGTCTACCTCAGCCATTTTCTGGATAAAGACCAGTTGAATGAATTACTGGAAAATCCTATTCCGGTACTCGTATTTACCAAAAGCGATTCGGAGGTACACCCTCTGATTCTCAAGAAAGATAAAAAGAATATCCATGTTTTTCGGGATGATGCCACGGAGTATCTGGCAAATGAGGAATCAGTACCGGAGCTGCTCACAAATGAATCCGGAAAAATAATAGCCCTCGTAAGTATTTCTAATAAGGAGATCGTAGCCGACAAAACAGAGCCTTCCAAAAGTGCGGTAAGAAGCTTTCTGCGGCTGATCTCTTCCGAAAAGAAGTCTATCTGGTATATCTACCTCTATGCCATTCTGGGAGGCCTCATCAGCTTATCTTTACCCTTAGGTATTCAGAGTATCATCAATTTCATCAACAGTGGAATTGTCGCTACTTCGGTGATCGTACTGATTACTTTTGTCATCCTGGGACTGCTGGTGTCTGGCGGGATACAGGTTATGCAGTTGTCTATTGTGGAGCATATTCAGCAGCGGCTGTTTGCCAAAACTGCCTTTAACATTGCTGACCGGATTCCCAAGGTCAAGATTGAGCATATTCTCAAGTTTTACCCGCCTGAACTGATCAACCGCTTCTTTGATATTCTCACGGTACAGAAGGGTATTTCCAACGTACTGCTGGACATGACCTCAGCCCTTATCCAGATATTCTTCGGGCTGGTATTACTTTCGTTTTACCACCCTTACTTTATCTTTTTTGGCCTTATGCTGGTCTTCGTCCTGGCGATCATCGTGTATTTTGCCGGATCCAACGGAATGCAAACCAGCCTGAAAGAGTCAAAGTACAAGTATAAGCTGGCTTTCTGGCTGGAAGAAGTGGCCCGCACGCTGATTACCTTTAAGATGTCGGGTAACACCAACCTTGCCGTGGAAAAGACGGACCTGCTGGTGGCTGACTATACCAAATCCCGGAAGAAACATTTCAAGATCCTGATGGTGCAGTATTTCAGCTTTGTGGGCTTCAAAACGATCATTACCGCTGCTTTGCTGATACTGGGAACTATCCTGGTGGTAAACAACGAAATTAACATCGGCCAGTTTGTTGCCTCAGAAATCGTCATCATCCTGATCATGA
>CAZFFW010000270.1:0-7141 GCA_964518125.1 uncultured Porifericola sp. | reverse complement strand
GCCGACGCTTATGCAACCAACCCTGATTTTGTCGGAGGACGTAAGTACCTGGATTTTGAGACACCCGATAAGCCCCAGTCTGACTTTGGGTTTGCCGGCTTCCCTTCTGTGATCAACTGGCGTACCATCCGCTTTGCCGATGTGCTGCTGATGTATGCAGAGGCAGAAAATGAGGCTAACGGTCCTTCTGCTGCTGTTTACACCGCCCTCAACCGGGTGCGTAACCGTGCCAATATGCCAGAAATCAGCAACCTGGACCAGTCTGCTCTGCGGGAAGCCATCCGTAACGAGCGTGTGCTGGAACATTCGCTGGAAGGCACCCGCTACTATGACCTGCTGAGATGGGGCCAGATTCCCAATCGTTTTACGAACAATGAGCAATTCCGCGGAAATACTGGCGGCGTTTTCTACCAGCCAGGCCGCGAGTATCTGCCCATACCACAGAGCGAGATCGCAACCAATACACTGTATCCGCAGAATCAGGGTTATTTATAATACGCATAACGTCCGGGCCTCGGGTTCGGACGATTTTTTTCAGACAAAGGACCGGCAGCATAATTATTCATCATTACACGCGAAGCAGTAAATATTTCTAGTGCGTCAAATTTACTGACAGGTGCTTCCGGTCCTTGTTTTTTCCTGAAAATCCTGTAGGTTTAAAGGTTCAGAAAAAACCTGTGGGGCGAGCTCTTTCTTTTTGGCTTCTGTCTTCCTCTAAACTGTATTTTCCCTGGTTTGTGTCCTCACAAACCACTTGAAAAAAGACAGCGATTCAGGCACGGCTTTAGGCTACCACACAGGAAAAATGACGGACTGCAATGAAAACCTACTGGCACTACCTAACCCCACTCTTTCTCAGCTTCTTCCTGTACAATTGCGATAGCGGACCGGAATCCGGTTTCCGCATATTGCCGCCGGAGCAGACGGGCGTAGATTTCGTCAACCAGGTGGATGATTCGGATACCTTCAATATCATGACCTACTACTACCTCTACAATGGAGGGGGCGTAGCCGCGGCCGACCTTAACAACGATGGCCTGGACGACCTGGTGTTTGCCGGCAACAAAGTGCCTTCCCGTATCTACCTCAACCGGGGGGATATGCAGTTTGAAGACATCACCGAAAGCTCAGGCTTTGATGTCAGTAGTTGGGTGATGGGCGTAACGGTCAACGACATCAATGCCGACGGCTGGAACGATATTTACCTCTCCCTGGCTGGCCCCGACTGCCCGGAAGCCTGCCGCAACCTGCTTTACATTAACCAGGGCGAATGTGGTGAGGGAAAAGTCTGCTTTGAAGAACAGGCAGCGGCTTACGGGCTTGATGATTCCTCCTATTCAGTCCATGCTACCTTCCTGGACTACGACCGTGATGGCGACCTGGATATGTTCCTCCTGACCAACATCATCAACAAGATCAATAAGTCAGTCATCATTGACCGTCGCCTCCGGCCCAACAAAGGCAAAAATGCGGATAAGCTTTTTGTGAATAATTTTGACGAAGCAAAAGGCCATCCGGTATTTGTCGATGTATCGCAACAGGCCGGCATTGTACACGAGGGCTATGGATTGGGCGTAGCGGTAGATGATATTAACCAGGATGGCTGGCCAGATGTCTACGTAGCTAACGACTTCATGGACAATGACTACCTTTACATCAACCAGCAGGATGGATCCTTTAAGGATGAAGCCGACCGCTACTTCCGCCATCAGAGCCTCAATAGCATGGGCGTGGATGTAGCTGACATTAACAATGACCAGCTTCCGGATATTGCCGTGCTGGATATGCTGCCGCCCGACAACTACCGCCGCAAGATGATGCTGACGCCCCTCAATGAAGACAATGAGCTTAAGAAGCTGCAGAGCGGATACTCCCGGCAGTATATTCGCAATACGCTGCATCTCCATCAGGGAGAGCGGGGCTTTAGCGAAATCGGTCAACTGGCCGGCGTAGACGCTACCGACTGGAGCTGGTCGGTACTGATGGCTGACTTTGACCTGGACGGTCGGCGGGACATGTTTATTTCCAATGGTATTGTCAAAGACATGACTGACCTGGATTTTATTGTCTACCGCAGCGGCCAGACACTTTTTGGTAATAAGGAACGCAAAGAGGAGAAAACCCGCCAACTGGCCGGAGACATGAAAGGGGCCAAGACCTCCAACTACTTCTTCCATAATTCAGGTGACCTCAGCTTTGATGATCGTACTGAAAACTGGGGCGTAAAAGTGCCTTCATTCTCCAATGGCGTAGCCTACAGCGATTTGGATAATGACGGTGACCTGGACCTGGTGACCAACAACCTCAACGACCCGGCCTTCGTCTACGAAAACCGGCTGCGGGAAAACCCTCGTGCCTACCTGAAGCTCAGGCTGGAAGGAACAGCCAAAAACCCGCAGGCGATTGGCAGCCGGGTGTATCTGTACCAGAACGGGCAGCGGCAGTATGCCTTCCTGGCACCGCAGCGGGGCTACCTGTCTACCGTAAGCCATACCCTGCACTTCGGGCTGGCTGATACTGTAGCCGTGGATTCCCTGCAGATCGTCTGGCCGGATCAGAAAGTACAGGTGTTGAAAAACATACAGCCCTCGCAGACCCTTGAGGTAAGCTATAATCCGGATCAGGACTCTCTGCATTTGCCTTTGGACTCGCCAATGCCTATCCGCGACGCAAGCGAAAAGTACCAGGTGGCCCACCAGCACCCGGAAAATATTTTCAATGATTTTAAAGTATCTCCTCTGCTGCTGCGTAAGTACTCCAGCCAGGGGCCGGGCATCGCCGTGGGAGATGTCAATGGTGATGGTCAGGAGGACTTTTTTGTAGGAGGCCCGGTCGGGAAGCCGGCTTCATTTTTTTTGCAGGAAGAAGAAGCCCGTTTTACAGAAGTCCCTTTCCGGTATGATTCCCTGCCTGAAGATATTGGCAGCCTGCTGTTTGACAAAGATAATGACGGAGACCTGGATCTGTACGTGGTGAGTGGTGGTGTAGAGTGGAATCCCAAGCAGGGTCACTACCAGGACCGGCTGTACGAAAATGATGGCCGGGGTAATTTTACCAAAACTACAGATGCCCTGCCGCCGATGAACAGCAGCGGTTCCTGTGTTGTGGCGGCGGATTATGACCAGGATGGTGACCTGGACCTTTTTGTCGGGGGACGCATTCGCCCGGTAGATTATCCGCTTTCACCGGATAGCTACCTTCTGCGCAACGATGGCGGAAAATTTATCGATGTGACTGCAGAAGTGCTGGATGTCCACAATGCTTTCGGGATGGTAAGCGCGGCGCTCTGGACTGACTACAACCGCGACGGGCGCGCTGACCTGCTGGTTGCCTCCGAGTGGATGCCCCTTCAGCTTTACCTCAATGAAGGAAATGGCTTTAAAAAAGCGGAAGACGAAACGCTGACTGCTGCTTCCGGCTGGTGGAACAGTCTCTACGGCAGCGACCTGGACCGCGACGGTGACACTGATTATGTGCTGGGCAACCACGGGCTCAATTCCCGCTTCAGGGCATCAGCCGCTGAGCCGATGCGGCTCTACGCCAAAGATTTTGACAAGAATAACGAAATTGACCCCATCGTCACGATCACTGACGGAGAGGAAGAGTACGTGTATCATTCGCGTGATGCCCTCTTCGGGCAGGTTGTAGCCATGCGCAAGCGCTTCAGCAGCTATGATGCTTATGCACAGGCACCCTTTGATAAAGTATTGCTCCCCTCCGAGCAGGAAGGGGCCGAAGTGATGGAGGTGAACGAACTTCGGAATATGGTGCTGCTTCGGGAGGGCGATCAGTTGGAGATAAAACCACTACCAGCGACTTTGCAGTTTGCCCCCATCATGGGCGTACAGCAGCTTCCTTCCGGGGCCAGTACTGAATTGATGTTCGTAGGAAACTTCCATGAGCCGGAAACTGCGCTCGGTCCCTTTGATGCCTTTAACGGGGCAGTACTTAGTTTTCAGGAAGGCGACCTGACTGCGCATGTGCATACACTGGATATTCCCGGCGATGCCCGCTCACTGGCAGCCCTGACGTTGGCGGATGAGCAGGTGTTTCTGGTAGGCAGAAACAAGGGAGAACTCATGCTTTGCGAACAGGCGCAGAAGCCAGAGGGGAGCTTTGTAAAGCTGCAGCCGCTGGATTTTTATGCGGAAATTACCCTGGAAGACGGGCGCAGCTACCGGGAGGAGTTTTACTATGGAGCCGGTTATTTGTCACAATCATCCCGGACACTTTTTGTGCCGGTTTCTGCTGAAAAGGTTCTCGTGCATAGTTTTGATGGCCATAGGCGGGAGTTAGTTCTTCAGAAAGGCGCTGCTAGCAGATAATCAAGGCATACATGTAATCAAGCAGGGCAGAAAAGAGTTAATTTGTATAGGCATGGGCGTTTAATGTGAAGATGATTTTGATGAGACTATTATCCACAGGAATTATTTTTCTTTTGCTGACAATGCTGATGTCAGCCTGCGAAAAGTATAAAGTGAAAGATTTTCAGGGTCCCTGGCAGGTGGATCAGGTGCTACTGGATGGCATGGACCGGACCGGCTGGCCGCTGGAGGAATTCCCCTGGGGCTCGGGTCTGGAACTTAAAGCTGATGGAAGTTTCAGGACCAATTTTGCCCGCACAGAGGAAGCCAGCGGTAAGTGGCGGCTGGGTAGCGGGAGAGATAAATTATTTCTGCAACGCCCTTCAGCCGATCAGACCACCCGCTTTGATGTTACCCTCAGTGGTGACCAACTGGTACTCAAGTCTCTGCGCTGGCAGGTTTTCCTGTCACGAGCCGAGGTTTTACCAGAGCCGGAGGCGCCGGAAGTTAACCTGGCCAGTAATATCCTGGGGACCTGGTATTTTTATGAAATGAACACGCAGGATAGCCTTATCCTTTACCCGAAATCCAGGAAAAAAGCGCATTGGGTGAGTATAGATAGGAGCGGCTTTTACCGTAGCGGGGAGGGGCTGCATGAGTCGTTTCATGGACGCTGGCTGTTGAAAGAGGATACGCTGGCTTTCAGCGAAATAGGCCGGGCCTGGAAGGAGCAGTGGAAAGTCCGCTGGGAGGAGGATCGCCTGTATTTTGAATCATTGGAGGCGTCACAGGATAGATGGTACGAGGTGAGCCTGGTCCATGAGAGCCTGCTCGCAGAATGAATGTGCTTAACGTAAATTATTGAAATGAAAATAAAGAAAACTTATTTTTTCGGACTGATTGTGCTGGCATTGGTAGTCTGGTTCGTGCTGGAAGCTACCAACCAGCCGGGCGTAGAGGACCTGGCGGGTGAGCCGGAAGAAGTGGCCTTTATCAGGAATGAAAACAATACCGGCCCGATCAAAAGAATTTATGCTGTAAGCATGGCGGATACCCTCTGGCAGGAGATGGAACGGTATGGACGCTTTATGCCGCACAACAAATACGGAAATACGCAGGTCTACTTCTTTCTCAAGAGCCAGCCCCATCCGGAAGAACTTTCCCTGCAAACAGCCATTACAGAAAAATACCAGCCCTACTGCCTGGCCCGCTTTGAAAAAAACGCCATGGGCTCCGAGAGTTTTGTCAGGTATCCTTTTGCTGATTAGGCTTATCCTGCAATTCATCAAAATGGGGCATCCCCGGCTCTGAGAATACTGATCTTTCCTTCTGCTCAATGATTTCCTGCGCATCTTTCTTCTCTTCTTCTTCCAGGTAGTACATATTATCATGGGCGTTTTCCGGCTCAAAGCTCAGTTCGGCATAGAGTGGATAATGATCTGAATGGAAGTACTTGCCTCGCTGCAGGCTGACCAGGCGAAAATGACCGGTAAAGTTGATGAAATCCAGTGGGTACCGGAAGAGGGGAAATTTTGCGTTGAAAGTGTTGAAAAAGCCCCTACCCCGGCGTGGGTCCACCATATTACTCAGGTTACGGAACAGTATCAGCGACTTAGACCAGGGTACGTCGTTGAGGTCTCCGGCCATCACACAGGGACAATCCTTTTCGCCAATCATCTTGCCTACCAGCACGATCTCTGTATCCCGGTTTTGCGTATGCGAGCCTACTTCCGGAGGCTTAGGGTGGATGCTGTATAGCTTGAACTTCTCACCATTGCGTAGCTTCACTTCAGTATGGATAGAAGGGACACCTTCTTCGCAGAGAAACTCTACCGAAGGTCCTACCAGTTCCAGTTTGGAATACATCAGCATGCCATAGGTATTGTCCTGCGGCTGCAGTACATGGTGAGGATATTCCTCTTTTAGGTATTCCATCTGTCCGTGCCACCAGTGGTCTGTTTCGTGCATCAGGATGATGTCGGGCTGCATCTCAGCGATGATTTCCTTGAGCTTTTCTGACTTTTTGTTTTTCTGCCGTACATTGGCGTTCATGATGCTGAACTGGCGTTCCACTTCGTTTTTCTGGGGTGGAAGAGTAGACTTATCTACCCAGGGGAAATACCGGTATAATTTATAAGATGCTGAAACAATGGCTATCAGGGTACCGATACTGACCACCCAATGCCAGCCGGAAAATGCGTCGCTGTATAATACGAAGTAACAAACCGAAAGCCCCACCAGCATGATGGTGTTGCTCAGTAGCGGAAAATCAAAAACCCTGACAAACCAGTAAGGCTTATTAAGGTAAGACAGCAGGGCTCCAAGGCTGAAAAAGACGATCAGAGAGGTGAGGATTACCTTGAAAATTTCCATGGGTGTGAGGAATTATAAAAAAGTAAAAAATATTGGCGGCACTGAATAAATGTAAAATGGCCGTTGTTGGTGTAATAGTAAAATCGTAAAGTCAGTAGCTTGTTTTTCCGGTTGCTGTTTTATTTTACTTTAGCGCAACATTTAACATTAGCCTAACATGAAAACACCACTTAGCCTGTTGCTGGGCGGGGCACTGATGATGTCCTGCGAAGTGACCAAAAATGAAAATATGATGGAAATACAGTACCCGCCTACCCAAAAGGTCAACCAGGTAGATACCTATTTTGGCACCGAAGTGAGCGACCCCTACCGCTGGCTGGAAGATGATATGTCGGAAGAAACCGCCCAGTGGGTAGAAGCCCAAAATGAGGTTACCTACGGCTACCTGGAAAGTATCCCTTTCCGCAAAGACATTGAGCAGCGCCTGACCGAACTCTGGAACTATGAGAAGTACTCTGCGCCAT
>CAZFFW010000269.1:0-7146 GCA_964518125.1 uncultured Porifericola sp. | reverse complement strand
GGTACTGATTGGTTTGCTTTTGGTTTTGACTGGTCCAACAGTAAGTTCAGCCCGCTGGAACAGATCAATCGGGACAATGTCGGCCAACTGAAAGTAGCCTGGCAATACGAAGAAAGCGAAGAGGGCGGGGCATCCATCTTCTTTAACCCGCTGGTGGTAGATGGAAAGATGATTGCCTTCATGCCATCTGAAAAACTAGTCGCCCTGGATGCGGAAAACGGTCAACTGCTGTGGGAATTTGTGCCCGATAGCTCTGCGGTAAGTAACTGGCTGAAAGGCACTACCTACCACCGGGGCAGAGAGGGGCATCCCGACATTATTCTGTTTATTCACGGGGCCACGCTCTACTCAATCAATGCGGCCACCGGCAAGTTGATGGAATCGTTCGGAGAGTCTGGAAAAGTAGATTTTTACACAGGCCTGGACGTACCCGACAACATGCGAAACGAAATCCATATTACCTCCAATGCTCCGGGTGTCGTATATGATGATTTGTTTATCGTAGGCTGCAAAGTACCGGATGAACTACCGGCAGTTTCCGGAGATATTCGCGCTTTTAATATTCATACCGGAGCGCTGGAGTGGGTTTTCCATACTATCCCCAAACCCGGAGAGTTTGGCGCTGACACCTGGCCGCCCAATGCGCGAAACCGTAACGGTGGGGCCAACTGCTGGGCAGGCATGGCCCTGGACGAAGAGCGGGGTATCGTGTACGTGCCCACTGCTTCTCCTTCTTTTGACTTCTACGGTGCCGACCGGGAAGGTGAGAATCTGTTTGCTAACTGCCTGCTGGCCCTGGATGCAGCTACTGGTAAGCGGCTCTGGCATTTTCAGACTACCCACCACGATCTTTGGGATAGGGACAATGGTTCTCCTCCTAACCTGGTAACTGTGCTGCATGAAGGAGACAGTGTAGATGCCGTTGCCCTGGTGACCAAACTGGGCTATGTATTTATGTTTGAGCGAGAGACAGGCAATCCCCTCTTCCCGATAGAAGAAGTGCCCGTACCCACAGAGAACGCCATGCCCGGTGAGAAACCCTGGCCTACCCAGCCTTTTCCTACCAAACCGGGGCCTTTCGCCCGGCAGGGCTACACGCCTGACCTGATGACTGATCTAAGCCCGGAAACGACAGCATACGTGAAAGAGCAACTGGCGCAGCATGGCTACAATACCGGCATCTACGAGCCACCTAATCTCAACGGATCGGTGATACTGCCGGCAGCTCACGGGGGAGCCAACTGGGGTGGTGCTTCTTTCAATCCCGAAACTGGGGTAATGTTCGTAAACGCTACCGATCTGCCCTGGTTTCTGAAGATGGTAGAGGTACAATCACTGGCACAAAACAATCAGCTCGCCGGAGAGCAGCTTTACAACATGTACTGTGGTTCCTGTCACGGTAAAGACCGGCAGGGTACGCTTTACGGACCTAATATCGCAGAGCGGGTAAATGAATACTCACTGGAAAATATAATCGGTATTATGCAAAGAGGGGTGGAGCCGATGCCTTCTTTCAAACATCTGCCAATAGAGCAACTGAATTCTATCGCGCAATACGTGAAGGGAATCACCGAAGACGGTTTGCAGGCCAGCCTTGGCGAAGAGGTATCCCAATCCACTGAACCTTATACTTTTTCGGGTTACGACTTTTTCAAAGATCAGAATGGTTATCCGGCCATCAAGCCGCCCTGGGGCACGCTTACCGCCATTGACCTGAACCAGGGAGAAATTCTCTGGCAGGTGCCGCTGGGCGAGGATGAAAAGCTTACTGAAATGGGTCTACCCCCTACTGGTATGTACAACCGTGGGGGAGGCATCGCTACTGCGGGAGGGTTGGTCTTCATTGCCGCCACCGGCGATCGTAAGTTTCGGGCTTTTGACCAAAAAGACGGTAGCATACGCTGGGAAACGGAACTACCTGGCAATGGCCATGCTATTCCCTCTACCTACCAGGTCAATGGCAGGCAGTACCTCAGCATAGCAGTCATTCCTAATTCGGCGCAGGGCTTTCGGGGTGGCTACATCACTTTCAGCCTGGGTGATGATTAAACCCTAAGCTTTAACTTTGCCAAAGCTCTGAACTTTGGTAAAGCTCCAGGAATCCAGTCCTATTCAAAATTCCAGTCCTCAATATGTGAAGGGGTGCGGGTGTGCATCAGGCGTTGGATCTGTTCAACAATCTCCGGGTGCCGATCGGCTAGATTATGCTGCTCACCCACATCATCGTCTAGCATATACAGTTGAATCTCCGCATCCGGATTGGTTTTTATATCCGTCCGGATCCCTTTCCAGTCGCCCATGCGTATCGCTTGTGAGCTACCTCTGCTGTGGTACTCCCAGTAAAGAAAGGCATGTACTGTCTGTTGCTCCTGCTTACCCAGCAGGGTTGGCAAAAAAGAGATGCCATCCGAATCATGCGGTATTCTGGCGCTGGTGAGTTCAGCCAGGGTAGGCATCACATCCCAGAAGGCGGAAACGTGCTCGCTCACTGTAGCTGCTGGTATCTTTCCCGGCCAGCGGGCGATCATGGGTACGCGGATGCCACCCTCGTACAAATCTCCTTTCAACCCGCGCAGTTCGCCTACACTCTCAAAGTATTCGGTATCCGGACCTTCCAGGAAAGTAGCTCCATTGTCGCTGGAGAAGAGGACGAGTGTGTTGTCGTCCAGCCCCAGCTCTTTAAGAAGGGCCATCACCGCACCGATCTGCTGGTCCATACGGCTGATCATGGCAGCGTAAGCAGCTTTGGGCGTAGGATGGGGCAGGTAGCCATCTTCACCCAGGTAGGGCGTCTCCGGGAAAGCTCCCCGGTAGGCAGTCAACGCCTCGTCGGGCACCTGAAGCGCCAGGTGAGGCACCGGAAAGGGTAGGTAGAGAAAGAATTTTTGCGACTGATGCTCCCTGATGAAGCGGAGCGCCTCGGCTGCCATCTTGTCCTGGGCGTACTCATTTCCCTTGAACTGATCATACTCAGACAATTTTTTAGGAACTTCCTCTAATTTTTGATGAGGAGAAAAGTAGACGTTGTTCAGCGTATCCCAGGTCTCGTTGCGCCAGAGGTGGGTGGGGTAGTAGTTGTGCGCCTGTTTCTGGTCCAGGTAGCCGTAGAAAAAGTCAAAGCCCTGCTTATTGGGAATGCCGGTAGAGCCCGGGCCACCCAAACCCCATTTTCCGATCGCTCCCGTCACATAGCCCTGCTGCTGCAGCATATGACCGATGGTGAAAGCATCTTCGGGCAGGGGCATCTGCCCGCGTTCCTCACTGTCCAGGAAGCCACCCAGTTCGTAGTTGTTACGCACATAGGCATGGCCGGTATGCTGCCCGGTGAGTAGTGTACAGCGGGAAGGCGCACAGACGGCCGAGCCAGCATAGTGCTGCGTAAACCGCATGCCCTCGGCGGCCAGTTGGTCAAGGTGGGGCGTTTTGATCTTCTGCTGCCCGTAGCTGCCCAGTTCACGGTAGCCAAGATCGTCGGCCAGGATGTAGATGATATTGGGCGGATTAGGTTGGGAAAAAGCAGTATGGGTAAAAAGGATCGCAACAAGGAGAAAGAGCGCATAGCTCAAAAGAAAAAAATACTTCATGATAATAATGGCAGGTTTGGTTGATGATTTTTAGTTTCAGAACGGCTAGCTAGCTAAAGATAAAATTTTCTGCTGAATCAGGCGAATTAAGCTTTTCATCTTCCGGTTTGCATTTAATGTCCTTGCTTCAGCTGCTATATGGTTATTTGCACTTACATATTCCATGTATTTGATAGGGTAATGAAGGGTGTAATTGGTTTTTACGATACATCACTCAAAAAATGAGTGTGTATATGCGTATATTTGATCTGAAAAAATTATCTTTCGGTGAAGCAGGGTATCAGTTATGACATTGTGAAAGACCAGAAAAAACCAAATTATGCAAATAATCAGATGGGTGCTCAGTGGCGTGATGATCGTACAGGGGATCAGGGTGCTTGGAGAGATGCAATTCAGCAATTTTAGCCTGGGCGACGAAAGCATGCACCTCACTATACTGGCCGGATTAGGCTTAGCCACCTGGACTATCTGGGACCGCCATACTACCGCAAGGTTCAGGAAGAAATCAGGAGTTCAAAGCACAAGGTTACTTTTCACCACAATCCTGGTGATTTTTATCGTGGTTGATGTCCGACAGCTTGGACTCAAAAGCTTCCTCTCTGGGATTTTTTCAACAGATTATGTATTTGTCGGGCTCATTTTCCTGATGACGCTCTATCTGTGGATAAGGAGCCTGGATGATCTGGTGCTGAAGGGCTGAAAAACTATGGTGAAAATGCTTTTTTCTCCAGCAATCGCATGTTAAGCCATTTTTCAAAACTCACCAATTCTGATTATCAGAAATCACGGTCAAATTGTTTTTTTACTCAAACCTAATTTTTATGAAAAATACCAATGAGGCTGCCATGGTCGCGTTCGGCGGATTAGAAATTTTAGTCTTCATCATCATTCCCATGATATTGATGCTGTGGGCCCTGGTGGATATATCCAAAAGAAGGGAAAGCGATACAGCACGGAAATTTTTGTGGGCCCTGGTCGTCATTTTTATACCCCTGATCGGCCCGCTTTTGTATCTGACCCTGGGAAAAAAATCCCTGGCCTCGCACGCCTGATTGACGTTCAGAAAAAATATGGTTTCCTGTTTTTGATTTTTTTTGCTCGTAAAAAAAGGGTAATTCGCAGTAACGAAAGAGCTTTTGTTAAGCTATTTTTTTAATCAAAATAGGTACATGATGAGACGATTAAGCTGTTTTTTTCTACTGGCTTTACTAACAATTCCCTTCAATCTAAAAGCCCAGAATACAGGAGAGGTCAGGCTATACTATGGGCTCGCGGAGAGTGGCTTTTTCAGCTTTTCCCAGGTAGAAGGAGCAGCGGGACATAGCGCTACAAATTTCAGTGAATTTGGTATCCGCTACATCCACCACACTTTCACAAGCTTTTCTTTAGCTACGGGTATTAATTTCCTGAACGCGACGGTATCCACAACACCATCTCCCGGCTCACAGCCATCCGCGGAAGCATATTCCGAAACGCTGCGTATGCTCTCCATACCCCTGCTACTGCATGTCAGGGTGGGTAAGTTTTTTTTCATCAACGGAGGGCCAATGCTGGACCTCCAGCTTACCGATAGTACCCACGACCTCCAATCAGGGTTTGGTTTTGCGCTTGGCGTGGGCGCCAGTTATGCGTTTGATCAGTTCACTGTTTTTGTGAATCCCAACCTCAAAAGCCATGCACTGATTCCCTTTGAAGAAGAGCGGTACCATCAGCGGCTGGCAGAAGCAGGGCTACAGCTGGGTGTGGGGTACAAATTTTAGTTAATAGCTCAAGCCTGCGAAAGGGGGGATACTTGTTTCATCTTGAGTATTCGGCGCATGTTTTTATACACTAAAGCTCTCCGCATCTGATACATTTCATCAGCAAAGCGATCGTAGCCTGTATCTACGGGCAGCACTGCCGGCACATTTTTCCAAACCATCAGGCACTATAGATTCACAGTACAGCACTAGACATTGCCCGCAGAAATTTTTTGCCAAATCCCACAGCTTCTTTCTTATCTTTAAAGTTTCATCAAGCTTGTTAAGCCTTTGAAACTACCTTTTATGAATAAGCCAGCCGTAGTGGTAATGTTGTCAACTGCATTTATCATACTACTGTACAGTGCAGGTGTTGCCCAGCAAAACTGGGATGCAGCCATCACCAGAGTGTTACCGCAAACGCTCAAAAAACACAGAGAATTTGTCAGCATACCCAATGTGGCTGATAATCATCAGGATATGATGCGCAATGTGGCCTGGGTCAGAGAGCCTTTTGAGCAGCAGGGCTTCACTGTGAGCCTGCTGGAGTCTGCCTCTCTACCGGTTTTCCTGGCAGAGCGTACCACGGACAAAGAAGCTAAAACCCTGCTTTTCTACTTCCACCTGGACGGACAGGCGGTGAATCCCGAAAACTGGGACCAGGCGGATCCTTTCGTACCGGTACTCAAACAGATGACTGAAGACGGCAGCTGGGAAGAAATTAGCTGGGATCATCTGGACGGAGAGGTCAATCCCGAATGGCGTGTTTTTGGCAGGGCCGCTGCCGATGACAAAGCGCCCATCATGATGATGCTCACCGCCCTGGACCTGCTTGCTCAGCAAGAAGAACCAATCAGCTATAACGTGAAAATCATACTGGACCTGCAGGAGGAGGCCGGTTCCCATGGATTTCTTTCTACGCTGGAAAAATACCAGGACCGTTATGCGGCCGATTATATGATCATCATGGACGGCCCGGCGCATCCCACCAACCGGCCCACACTGACTTTCGGTTGCCGGGGCATCGCCAGTTGCAGCATCACTACCTATGGTGCTAAGCTGCCCCAGCACAGTGGCCACTACGGTAATTATGTGCCCAATCCCGTTTTTACGCTCTCACACCTGCTGGCCAGTATGAAAGACGAGCAGGGGCGGGTACTAATAGAAGATTATTATGAGGGGGTTGAGATCAGTCCGGAAGTGAAGGAACTCCTGGAAGATGTACCTGATGATGAGGCTGAGATACAAGAAGGGCTCCTGATCGCCGAGGCTGATGCGGTGGCTTCAGGCTACCAGGAGTCTTTGCAGTACCCCTCGCTCAACGTACGCCATATAGAAACCAGCTGGAAAGGTCCAGGCCTGAAGACCATCATTCCCGAAGAAGTGACTGCCCACCTGGATGTGCGCCTGGTAGCCGAAACGGATGGCGCAGCACAGATAGAAAAAATCAGGAAGCATATTGAGAAGCAGGGTTTCCTGCTGCTGGACCATGCGCCCAACGATGAGGAGCGCCTCAAGTACAAAAAGATCGTGATGTTTGAGGGAAATGCGGGTGTCAATGCCTTTCGCACACCGATGGATGATCCCTTCGGTCAGCAGCTCCGGCAGGCGCTGGAGAGGAGCTTCGGCGAGAAGCCGGTCAGCATCAGGACGATGGGAGGTACGGTGCCTATCATCCCTGCCATCAATAGGCTGGGCATACCGGCGATCATCGTGCCGATGGTGAACATGGATAATAACCAGCATAACCCCAACGAAAATATCCGTATCGGCAACATAGCCGATGGCATCAAGACCTGTATGACGATACTGAGGATGGATTT
>CAZFFW010000268.1:0-7148 GCA_964518125.1 uncultured Porifericola sp. | reverse complement strand
TTAACTTACACAGTTATTGTGGAGCTATTTTAGGGAATGACCAATTGTTATATAACTAAAATTATGTTAAGTAAACAAAAACTTTTCATTTACATTGGATATTAAGTAAGTTGCACCAAATTTTAGATAACATGCTCAATACCATCAAAGAGGCGATAAATGATATCAACGAAGGGAAAATCATCATCGTGGTGGATGACGAAGATCGGGAAAATGAGGGAGACTTTATCTGTGCTGCTGAACTGGTAACGCCCGATATTATTAATTTTATGGCTACCCATGGCAGGGGTCTTATTTGCGCATCTCTGACTGAAGATAGGTGTGAGGAATTGGGCCTTGAATTAATGGTTGGCAAAAATACATCACATTTTGATACGCCATTTACCGTTTCAGTAGACCTGATAAGTGATGATACAAGTACTGGGATATCAGCAGCCGACAGAGCGAAAACCATCAAGGCGCTCGCCAATCCTGATACCAAACCAGCACAACTGGGAAAACCAGGTCATATCTTTCCCCTTAAAGCAAAAAAAGGAGGGGTGCTGAGAAGAACCGGGCATACAGAAGCTGCAGTAGATTTTCCCCGATTAGCCGGTTTATTTCCCGCCGGTGTACTGGTGGAAATTATGAATGAAGATGGGACCATGGCCCGTTTACCGGATCTGCGTAAAGTAGCAGATCGTTTTGGTCTTAAGTTGGTGTCTATCAAAGATCTTATTGAATACCGGCTTATGCACGAAAGCCTTATTCATGAGGAACTGAAAATGCCAGTGCAAACGCAGTATGGCAAATTTGAACTACATGTATTTAAACAAGTCAATTCAGAGGATTGTCACCTTGCACTGGTGAAGGGTACCTGGGAAGAAAATGATTCGGTACTGGTAAGGGTCCATTCAGCGAATCTTTTTGAAGATATTTTCGGTACCAAGCCTGGTAACCATGATATACAAAAGGCATTAGAACTTATAGATCGGGAGGGTAAAGGTATTTTGCTGTATATGAACCAGGAGAGCATGGGAGAAAGCCTGATTAATAAACTGAAACAGTCCACGGGTAGTAAAACACCCAATAATAATTTGGATTTTGGGGCCTCAAAACTGGATCAGCGCGATTTTGGAGTAGGGGCTCAGATACTTAGGCATCTCAAAGCGAGAAAACTTAGGCTATTGACTGATCATCCCAAGAAAAGGGTGGGTTTGCCTGGCTACGGGCTGGAAATCGTTGATAATGTCCCAATTCATGAGCATTAATGCATACTTTTTTTTCCAATTTCGTGTTAAATACTACAAACACTTACTTAGAAAATGAAAAAGTATCAGCTCATTCTAGTTATTGTTGGTATTTGTATTTCCAACGTATCATTAGCTCAGTATTTTCCTTCGGAGGTTTGGCATGAGGGAAAGATAACGCTCTTATCAGGAGATCAGCTTAGTGGAAAAATCAAATATAATTTTGAGGCGGATCTGGCCCAGGTAAATGTTAATAATACCATTCAAACCTTTAGCGCCAGAAAAATTCTTTTCTTTGAAATTTTTGATGAAGAGGTGGGAAGGTACCGGCAGTTTTATGCTTTGCCTTACAACATCAGGCCAAATTACCGGGTCCCTATGCTATTTGAAGTATTGTATGAAAATACGCTGACCCTGTTGTGCCGAGAGACAGTAGTGCAGGAAACCATACCCCAGTATGGATATTACAGTGTGTATGGAAATGGTTCGGCTACGCGCTTCAGACTTGATTTTGAATATTTTTTTCTGAATAAAGAAGGTGAAATGATACCTTATTCTCAGAAAAAAGACGATCTCTATACGATACTGACCAAAAATAAAAATGAAGTGGAAAGATACGTGAAAGAAAACCGGCTCAAATATGACCGCCATCGCGATCTGGTTCGTATAACCGCATATTACAATTCACTGATTAATTCTTAAATTTTTACCCAATAATATTACATGAGCAAACCGCTGATCCTGGTATCCAATGATGACGGCATTACTTCTCGCGGCATCAGGGTACTGGTAAATTTGATGAAGCAGTTAGGAGAGGTAGTGGTAGTGGCCCCTGATAGTCCTCAGTCCGGCATGGGACACGCCATTACTATCGGCAATACACTACGGCTGACTCAAACAGATATCTTTGAAGGAGTAACAGCCTATAAGTGTTCAGGAACACCTGCTGACTGTGTCAAACTCGGAAAATTTCATGTGCTAAAAGACCGGCGGCCAGACCTGGTAGTTAGCGGCATAAACCACGGTAGCAATACATCTATCAGTGTATTGTATTCCGGTACTATGTCAGCAGCCGTAGAAGGGGCAATTGAAGGATTGCCTTCAATCGGATTTTCTCTTTGTGATTATGCATCAGATGCTGATTTTTCCCACACAGAGGAATATGTGCTTAAAATAGCCTCAACGGTTCTTGAAAAAGGAATTCCCAAAGGAATCGCCTTGAATGTAAATTTCCCCCCCAAACAAAACGCTAATATCAAAGGAATCAAAATTTGCCGTCAGGCCCATGCAAAATGGCAGGAGGAATTTGACCAGCGATTCGACCCCAACGGAAGAAGGTATTTCTGGCTGGCAGGTAATTTCGTAAATTTTGATAAAGGTGAGGACAATGATGAATGGGCCATAGCGAATAATTATGTCTCTGTTGTGCCCTGCCAGTACGATCTGACAGCCCACCATGCGATCAGCCTGATGAATGAATGGGATTTCTGATCTTAATCAGAGTCCCTTTCTAATTCACAATAAATGTTTGCAGCTACTTCTTTGGAAATATATACCTCCTTTTCCTGATTGATCAGTAGCAGAGAAGACTGGTCAAAACTGATCAGATCAACAATTTCAATATTATCGCCAATTTCCAGCTGTAATTTGTCCAGATATCTCAGGAAACTCTGATCACTCACCTTTACTGCCACCAACTGTCCTTTATCACCCTGATGCATATCTGAAATCAGGGTTCTTACCTTTTGTTTGTAATTACCTTCAGCGTCGGGAATAGGCTCACCGTGGGGATCAAATTTGGGCTGACCCAGGAATTTATCAAGCCTCTCCACCAGGAGAGCAGACTGTATGTGTTCAAGCTGCTCAGCCACATCGTGTACTTCATCCCAGCGAAAACCTAACTTTTCAACCAGGAAGGTCTCCCACAGCCGATGTTTACGAATGATTTTTAGCGCATGCTTTTTACCGGAACCAGAAACATTTACTCCCTGATATTTCTCATAAATTACCAGGTCTTTGTCTGCCAGCTTCCGCAGCATATCAGTTACCGAGGCCGGCTTGGTTTCCATCTTGGTAGCCAGCGCATTGGTACTTACATTTAATTTTCCACCTTCCGAAAGGTGGTATATAGCCTTGAGGTAATTTTCTTCAGCTAAAGTGTGCATATATTAGTAAGTTAGTACTGTATATTAGCATAAATGTATAACAGCTTAAAAGACAGCTACTTATAATTAAATAACTTATCTATTGATACAATTAGTAATGAACCCTCCTTATTCCAGTAAACGTCTTCAGGTATCCCTTTGGAATAAAACCGGCGGGTCTTCATTTGGTATACGATATCATCTGTGTCAAAATTGTTAAAGTCGGTAATGATACAACAATCCCAGGGAGAAGCATAGCCAGTCCAGAGGGGGTGATCCTGTAGGATAAAGGGCAGCCCTAAAGCCATAAACTCATAGATCCTGGTGGGAAAACAATTTCTGATGCTCTCTACCGGCTGGTGGGCTACAAGGCCAAAATCAGCCAGTTTTATTGCATCCAGAATATCCTGATGGGGTACCGGAAAAAGCGCTACGTCCCAATATATATAGTCCTCAGGATATTTAGTAACTAATTTATTTAGTAAATTATCATTTGTTACATGACCTATGATCCTGGCTTCAAGTCCAGGAATCTTGCGCTTCAATGACCTTATAAGGTCCAGACTCTGGCATATACCATAAACCTCACTGATTGTACCGCAATACAGTATTTTAGTAGTACTATGCGATCGTTGTTTAAACTCAATCCTTTGGGGAAGATATTCTTTTTCTGTTTCCGACCGATACTTATTTAGCAATACTACATTATGTTTCAAATGCGGCATCTCTTTAGCATAGTTCTCTTCGGCTAATATATTTAGTTCTATAAAATGCTGACTAATCCTTTCAGTCAACCTAATTATTTTAGCAATTAAATTTACTAAAAAGCCTTTCCCCCGGTTTGTACGTAGATTTAATGCATAGTTTTCTTGTACATCATACACCAATTTACATTCTCTACGACAAAGCTTGTACAGAACTGCTACAGGAAGTAACTCATACGTACCGATTATGAGCAGTGCCGGTTTTATGCTAATGAGTAATTTGATAAATACTAAAGAAGCAAAAATCCGTTTTGGACTAGCTGACCGAAATCTGAAAGCAGGAAAAAATGAAATTTTCTGTTGAACAGGCGGTTTTTTTGAAGCAAACCCTATGATATTTACCTCATATCTATTTGTTTGCTGCAGTGAAAGCGCTAATTTTTCGTACATTCTGGTATCATCTACCGGCTTAAGTACGGATGCTATCACTGTGATGATCTTTTTACCCATAAAACCTACAAATAACCTGCATGGAACTCCGTAACCTGATAGAAAACGCCTGGGAAAATCGCCAGTTACTCAAAGATAAAGATGTAAAAATAGCGATAAAATCTATCATTGATGAATTAGACAGTGGTACAAAAAGGGTGGCTGAGCCAATTGACGGTACATGGGTCGTGCATGAGTGGATTAAAAAAGCGGTCATTCTTTATTTCCCTATTCAAAAGATGCAACTGCTGGAACTTGGTCCTTTTGAGTTTCATGATAAAATGAAGCTAAAGACCGGTTATGATAAAATCGGCGTAAGGGTGGTACCCCATGCAGTCGCTCGCTATGGTGCTTACCTGAGCAAAGGCGTGGTGATGATGCCTTCTTATGTTAACATTGGCGCTTACGTAGATGAAGGTTCTATGATTGACACCTGGGCTACGGTTGGAAGCTGCGCTCAGATCGGTAAACATGTGCACCTCAGCGGTGGAGTGGGTATTGGCGGTGTACTGGAACCTCTGCAGGCCAAGCCAGTTATCGTGGAGGACAATGCTTTTATTGGCTCTCGTTGTATTCTGGTAGAGGGAGTTCATGTTGAGAAAGAAGCCGTGCTGGGGGCTAATGTAACCCTTACTGCCAGTTCTAAGATTATTGATGTTACTGGCGATGAACCACTGATTCACATTGGGAGGGTGCCCGCGAGATCAGTGGTGATTCCCGGCACATATACCAAAAAGTTTCCCGCAGGAGAATATCAGGTACCTTGTGCGCTGATCATAGGCGAAAGAAAGGCCAGCACTGATCTTAAAACCTCATTAAATGAAGCCCTCAGAGAAAACAATGTAGCCGTTTAGACACTGACCTGGCATCCTGTTTGTAATTTACCCTACAAACCAGGCTTTCCACACTTTTTGCATGTGCGTAAACAGGCAACACAATAAGAATCAGGTTTTGTTGCTAATGAATTCCTATATCAAATGAGCCTCTACTGGATGTTACCTTCTGGATAAACCAATTGTGGTAAAGGTGCGTTTAGGGTTAAAATCTAATATAAAATAATGATAATGAAGCAGTTAATTATGGTACTCTTCATGAGTATCTTATCCGTTATATTTTTTTCCTGTGATGGGAATGAGTACAAAATGGCTAACCAGTATTACCAGCAGGGAGATTACGAAAAAGCAATTGAGCAATACGACCAGTACCTTGAATATAAGCCTGGACATATAGAATCTATTTATAACAAAGGCAGAGCTTATGAGGAATTGGGTAAATTTGAAAAGTCTCTGGCTAGTTATGAAAAAACCTTAGACCTGGATCCTAAGAATGTAAGTGCCCTGATGAGTGTTGGAAAACATCATTTCCGCCTGGAAAACTTCCAGGATGCTGCATTTTATTTTGCCAAAGCCGCTAAGGAAAACAAGAATAATGCTGAGGCACATTATCTGGCAGGTCGTGCGTATCACAAAGCCGGAATGACCTCTGAAGCTATGGAAGCTTATGACAATGCTATTTCTACCAACAGCGACCTGGGTGAGGCTTACCTTTACCGCGGAGCCTTAAAGGTATTTCTGGGAAAAAAATCCAGTGGCTGTAATGATTTCAGGCTGGCGCAGTCACTGGAAGTGCCAGAAGCGGCTGAGGCAATGGAACAGTATTGCAACTAGCCTGCAGCCAATTCATTAGTTAGCGAAACTGCCGGGAAATACGAGGATCTTTGGGATTTTCCCGGTAGTCATAAAAACCGATTCCGCTTTTTACGCCCAGGTTTCCTGCAGCAACCATATTCACCAATAGTGGGCATGGGGCGTACTTAGGATTCCCGAAGCCGTCGTGTAATACTTTCAATATTGACAAACATACATCCAGCCCGATAAAGTCAGCTAGTTTGAGCGGCCCCATAGGATGGGCCATGCCAAGTTGCATAATCTGATCAATTTCGCTCACCCCGGCTACGCCTTCATAAAGGGTATAAATGGCCTCATTGATCATAGGCATCAGAATTCGGTTGGAGATAAAGCCCGGGTAGTCATTGACCAACAAAGGGGTCTTGTTAAGTTTCTCTGATAACTGCATCACTGATTTGACTACTTCATCATCAGTAGCATAGCCTTTGATGACTTCTACCAGTTTCATTACCGGTACCGGATTCATAAAATGCATGCCTATTACCTTTTCGGGCCTTTTTGTCACGGCGCCCAACTGGGTGATGGAAATTGAAGAAGTATTGGTAGCCAGGATGGTTCGTTCATCACAATGCTGGTCAAGTTGTTGAAAAAGCTGTTTTTTTACCTGCAAATTTTCGGTGGCCGCTTCTACCACTAATGTCACTTCTGCCACACTCTTAGCCATATCCGTAGACAATTCAATCCTGTCCAGTGCGGCATTTTTCTCCTCATCAGTCATGATTTCTTTCTTCACCTGTCGGTCCATATTCCGGCTGATAGTATCCTTTGCTTTTTGCAGGCGGGAATCTTCTATATCGTACAACATAACATCGTACCCATTTTGGGCAAACACATGCGCGATACCATTTCCCATGGTACCTGCGCCAATTACACATATCCTATTCATAAGTATTT
>CAZFFW010000267.1:0-7155 GCA_964518125.1 uncultured Porifericola sp. | reverse complement strand
AGGAGCAGAGAGCAGCTATGCGAACTGCATGAGTTTCATTCACTGATCCCCTCACTGAACCTTACAGAACAAGCGATTTTTTTTCAGGAACTGCAGTCTATTACGACAGATGCCATTGAGTCGCTGCCAGAAAAAAGGCAGATCATCTTTAGAATGCAGCACGAAGAGGGTTTAAATGTAGCCCAGATTGCTGAAATGCTTGACATCTCCCCCAATACGGTCAAAGTACAGCTTTCTAAAGCTGTAAAAGCTATTCGTGCCCAGGTACAAAGCAAAGGTGAGGTAATACTGGCATTGCTGATGATATTTGATGCTTAGCATTATGCAGATCATAACAATGAAGTTGATTTATTAGTAGGATTTCACCAATTCAATCCATTTTATAAATTTCATGTAATATTCAAGTAAACTTTTTAAGAGAGTAATCCGCCAGGGTTGCCAGTCAGTATTACTTTAGATGCCAATCAAACATCTTTTTAACTGACAGCAATGCAGCACCAAAGCTTACTTGAGAAGTACCTTGAAGGGAAATGTAATCATGAAGAACTGACACAACTTTACAATGTTCTTCAGCAGGGAAATGTAGATGATTATGAGGATATCATCCATGATATCTGGCTCAAACTACAGGATGCCCCCAAGCTCTCAGATCAAAGATCAGAGCGAATATTTGCTAGTATTCAATCTGATATCCGGACTACTCCCGGGCTGACAGTTCCCATTTATAAGAAATGGCCTTTTTACGGAGTCGCTGCCTCACTTTTATTATGTATCGCCGCAGCTATTCTCTTCCTCAATCAGCCTGAAATGGTTGAAGTAAGTACTGCCTACCAGGAAACAAAATCACTGACCCTGCCGGATGGAACAAAGGTAATGCTGAATGCTAACTCTAGTATCCGCTATTCTGAAGACCTTCTCAGCCAGCCTTCCCGGGAAATATGGATAAAGGGAGAGGCTTTCTTTGAAGTGAAGAGCCTGACCTATGAAGAGGCATCGCAAAAGGTTCCTTTTATTGTGCATACTGACATGATCAACATTCGTGTACTAGGTACACAATTTAATGTCAAAGACCGCCATGGTAAGGCAGAGGTCGTACTGACTGAAGGAAAAATCAGGCTCTCCCAGGCTCAAAACCCCACTGAGAAACTCGACATGGAGCCGGGGCAAAAAGTACTGGCCGATGCTCAGAGCGGACTCCACCTCAGCCGCGTAGAAGATCCCAATTTCTATACCTCCTGGAAAGAGAATGAGCTTTATTTTGAAAATCAGACGCTGGCTTCCATAGCGCAGGAAATCCACGATGAGTTCGGTATTACTGTGGAATTTGCTGACCCCAAGCTTAGTGAGCTCAAATTTACAGGCTCCGCTCCCGCTGACCAGTTAGAAGTGCTTCTGGTATCTATTGAGAAATCATTCAACCTAAATATCCGCAAAGATGAAAACCGATACGTCATAGCAAGTATGCCCAACCCATGATAATCAATCACAAAATTTCACTACTGTCTAAACTTAATTTTTAACTATGAGACACCATTATCTTATCCTCACGATGGCTTTGATAATGTCAGTAAATCACCTGGCTTTTTCACAGGATAATTTATTGTCAGCATCAATATTTCCCCTGGAAACGCCTGCCCAGGGAAAGCTACTTTCCCTCAAAGATGTGCTGACCAATCTGGAAGAGCAGTACCAGATTAGGTTTAACTATGCATCTCAGCTGATAGAGAAAAAAGACATCTTTATTGACGTTAGCCAACTCTCGGGTGATCTGGATGCATCATTAAAAGAAATTTTAAGTCCATTGAACCTACGCTACGAGCGGATAAATGATAAAATAATTGGCATTTATCCCCAGGGTGTAAACCGGGAAGACAATCCGAAAAAGAGTAAAAAGGAAAATGAATCGGAAGCTACCTTTTACCATGCCCTGGTTGAAAAACTGGACCGTCGGGCTTTGGCCAATAGCCAGAAGCTGATGATCAACATCATCGGTAAGGTGACCGACGAAAACAGCGAACCCTTGCCGGGTGTCAACGTGCTGGTAAAAAATACTACCGTTGGAACTGTGACCGACATAGAAGGCAACTATCGCCTCAATGCGCCGGATAATGCCGAAACCTTGGTTTTCTCTTCCGTAGGGTACGAAACTAAGGAAGTAAACATCAATGGGCAGACCACAATTAACCTGAGCATGAGTCCCGACATACAGGCCTTGTCTGAAGTGGTGGTGGTGGGCTACGGTACCCAGAAGAAAAGCGACCTTACCGGAGCGGTTTCTTCTGTAGAACCCCAGGAGATCACCCGGGTATCGGAAAGAAGGCTGGAAGCTGCCTTACAGGGCCGTGCTGCCGGCGTACAGGTGACCCGTAGTGAAGGTAATCCTGGTGGCGAGGCCAGTGTATTCATCAGAGGGGCTGGTTCTATTGGTAATAGTAGTCCTCTCTGGGTAGTGGATGGTGTGCCTATGGATCCGGGCAACTACTTCAACATGAATGATGTGGAGTCCATTGAAATTCTCAAAGATGCTTCAGCAGCAGCCATCTACGGGGCGCGTGCCGCGCATGGTGTGATCCTGGTAACCACCAAGCGGGGCTCAGAAGGCAAAGTCAATGTCAACTTTAACAGCACCATTGGTCAGCGTCGTGCTGTCAACCTGCCAAACCTGCTGGGAACACCTGACTTTGTGGAGGTGAGTACAAGAAGCCGTGAGGCTGCCGGAATTGCTCCCGAACCCCAATGGGCCAACCCTAATGCTTTACCCAATACCAACTGGGTAGATGAGGTTTTTGCTGGTTCAGGTCTGGAGCAGACTTATAACTTATCCTTATCGGGAGGTAATGAAAATGCCAGCTTCTTCATCTCCTCAGCCTACGATCGCGAAGAGGGTATACTGATTGATAACTGGTTTGAGCGATTTGCTGTGAGGGCTAATTCAGATTATAAAATCGGTAAAAGAATTAAAATTGGTGAATCACTGCTGGTATCTCGTACCCGAGAAAATCCCGTTTCCAATGATGGATTAGAACAATATCTTATCTACCGGGCTCCTCCTGAAATGCCGCTTTTTGATGAGTCCAACCCGCTGGGAGGCTGGGGAAGAGGGCCAAGTTATTTCAATGGCCCCAACCCCGTATCGGAGGAGTATCAGCGTCATTTGATGAATAACAATACCCGTATCAACGGTAATCTCTACGCTGAAATTGAAATCCTGGATGGACTTAAACTGAGAGGAAGCTTCGGAGCCAACTTACTGGCTGGCCGTTCAGAAGCTTTTATTGAGGCTTTTGACCACGGTACCCGGGCTAATCCCCAAAACAACCTCACCCACAGTTTTAATGATGTAGAAGAGTATAACAGCAATGTTACGCTCAACTATGACAAAACTTTTGGCAAGCATCAGGTACAGGTGCTGGGTGGCTATGAGCGTTTCATGATAGATGGTTTGAATCTGAGTGCCACAGCCTTTGAATTTCCGGTAACTTCTACCCGCACCTTTGCGCTGGCTACCGGAGCGGTAGATATCAATGAACGCCGTACTATATCACAACTCTACCGCCTGGAGTCTTTGTTCGGACGCGTAAATTATTCATTCAACAACAAATACCTACTCTCTGTAAACGTCCGCAGGGATGGATCTTCCCGATTTGGGCCTGAAAATCAGTACGGTGTCTTTCCCTCAGTTTCCGCAGGCTGGAGAATCATGGAAGAGTCCTTTATGCCCCAGAATACTTTTCTGTCTGACCTGAAACTCCGTGCCAGCTATGGTATCCTGGGTTCTGACCGAATCAATGACTTTATCTTCTCTCGTACCTATACCAACCGAGGCTCCACTTATACTTTTGACCGTGAAGGCACTAAAGTACGTGGTTTCTACCTCAGCCGCTTTCCCAATGAACTTGTAAAGTGGGAGGAAGTAGTACAGACCGATATCGGCCTTGATGCCAGTTTTTTTGAAGGTAAATTAAATATGACGGCTGATTACTATGTCAAAACAACGCAAGATATGTTGATCGGTGTAAGACTTCCCAGAACGGCTGGTTTTGGCGGCAGACCTGAGTTTAACATAGGTTCCGTTGAAAACCGTGGTTTTGAGCTTATGCTTAATTACCAGGATCGTATCGGTGATCTTACTTTGGATATATCCGGTAATGCTGCCTGGAACCAGAACGAGGTAAATGCCCTTTCTGCTGACGATCAGCTTTTTTCGGGTAATGGTGGCCCCCTGGGAGGAAATATCTCGCTGACAGAGGCGGGTTTGCCCATTGGTTCTTTCTTTGGCTGGACGGTAGATGGAGTTTATCAAACCCAGGCTGAAGTGGATGCTGACAATAATGCTGCTCCCGAAGGCGTATACCAGAATGCGCAGACAGCCCCGGGAGATTTTCGGTACGTGGATATTGACGGTGATAACCGCATTACGGCAGATGACCGCAGTGTCATCGGTAATCCCTGGCCGGGCATGATCTATGGCCTGAATGCCACTTTTGGGTACAAAGGTTTTGATTTCACCCTGTTCTTCCAGGGTGTGCAGGATGTTGATATCGTGAATGTCAACAAAGTATACTATCGCTCCCTGGTGCAGGATTATAATACTTCTGATCTTGCTTTGGAAGGCTGGACAGAAGCCAATCCTACCCAGCATCCCCGGCTGAACTTTAACGATCCGAATGGTAACTTCCGCCGCCCCTCATCTTACTTTGTAGAGGATGGCTCTTACCTCAGGCTACGTACCATACAATTGGGTTACAGTTTGCCTAAGTCACTTCTGGATAACATAGGACTTACCAGTGCCAGGGTGTTTGTTAATGGACAGAATATTCTGACCATCACTGGGTACGAAGGGCTTGATCCTGAAGTAGGAGGAGGCGGTAACATCAACCGTGGATTTGATGGCCTGAACCAGTACCCTCAGACCAGGTTACTTTCAGCTGGTGTACAAATCGGATTTTAAACCCAAAACTTCACAAGCATGTATAAATTTAAAAAAATATTCATAATTACTGCTCTGACACCGCTATTGCTCTTTGTGCAGTGCTCAGATGACTACCTGGATGTAGTGAATCCTAATGAAATAGATGCAAATATTTTCTTTAACAATATCCAGGAAGTAGAACTGGCCCTGGCCGGTGTGTATGCATCAAACCATGACTATGAGCTTTGGGGGCATAATTTATTTCACCTGATTCTTTACGCATTACCCAAAACAGCTGATCTGGATTTTCTGGTAGTAGACCGCTGGAATCAGATTTATCGGAATGATGTACAGGTAGATAATGGAGTCATTACCGGGCAATGGTCTGCCTTTTATCGGGGAATTACGCGTGTCAATGACTTCCTGACGAATGTCGATAATTATATAGCTGAAAAAAACCCATCCTCCCAGGAACTGGAACGTCTGGAAGAAATGAAAGGTGAGGCTATGTTTATGAGAGGTTTCTACTACTTTCATCTCATTCGCTTGTGGGGCGAAGATATTCCGGGAAGAAATGAAAACGCCAAGGGAGTTCCGCTTATCCTTGAATTAGCCGCTTCGCGGGATGAGATGCTGGTTTCAAGAGCTACGGTAGGTCAGGTATACCAGCAAATAATTGCAGATTTTGAGCAGGCTGAAAACCGGCTGCCAGCCAGCTGGTCGGGCGATGACATAGCCAGGGTGGATAATTACGCTGCCAAATTTATGCTGGCCAAAGTTTATATGCATTATGAAGATTATTCTACCGCACGTTCGTACCTCGAAGAAATTATGGACAACGGAGAGTTTAGCCTGGTACCCCATGAAGATTATGACGGCCTGTTTAATGGAGATACAGAATTCAGCACTGAATCTATCTTTGAAATCAATTTTGCACAGGACCCGCAGGAAGGCAGGGGACAAGGAGGAATCGGTACATCTATGGCAATGCCTCTGGCGCCTAAAGGAACAGGCTGGGCTAACGTATATCCCCATGATAATAATATCCGCAGGTTTGGCAATGATCCTCGTTTGAATAGTATAGCCTATGAGCCAGGAATTGATATCGTAGGCCCAAGTGGAGCCGTTATTGAACTTGAAAAATTCAATCCTGGT
This sequence comes from uncultured Porifericola sp., assembly GCA_964518125.1. Lineage (GTDB taxonomy): Bacteria > Bacteroidota > Bacteroidia > Cytophagales > Cyclobacteriaceae > Catalinimonas. The sequence continues at coordinate 1,088 of CAZFFW010000267.1, read as the reverse complement.
GACCCCGATGCCCTGGGATGGAGTTTCAAAAAATACGTTCCTAAAAATACAGAGCTACCGGCCCAGGCTACCAACGGTTCTTTCGGCGGAAACGTGATTATTGCCAGACTCGCTGATGTGTACCTGCTGTATGCTGAAGTACTGAATGCGCAGGGAGAAGATGCTTTGGCGGCCGAGTATATGAACAAAGTACGCCGACGTGCCTACGGATTTGACCCTAATGGGCCTCAGCCGGATGTTGATTACGTGGGACTGGCAGGTAATCAGCTAAGGGATTCCATCCGCGAGGAGCGCTACCGTGAGCTATTCGGAGAAGGTCACCGCTGGTACGATATTGTAAGATGGGGAATACTGGAAGATGAGTTGGGCAGGTTTCCAACTACTCGTGCCGGTGATGTAATATTCAACCCCACTGATTATTATCTGCCTATTCCACAGGATGAAATTGATATTAACCCGCAGCTTGAACAAAGTGTAGGCTACTAAAAAATGAAATTGAAGTAAGCTTCTCAACATCGTATGAGAAGCTTATTTTTTTTATATTCATTGCAAATTGATGGCAAATGCGAAATCCCGAGAAACATAAATTAATTGCTTTCAAAGTAATTTCATTCGCTCTTGCGTTTTCACTATTGCTAGCCCTGGAACTCCTCCTCCGGCTCTTTAACTACGGCCAGGATTATGCGCTCTTTGTCAGGGATTCGGAGCGTCCGGGCCACCTGGTGATGAACCCCAACGTCTCCGAAAAATACTTTACCCGTAAGCAAAATGCCACAGTCGGTTTTTTTGAACCATTTAAAGCAGCTAAGCCTGATGGGACATTTCGCATCTTCGTGATGGGGGCTTCTACGGCAGTTGGTTTTCCTTACCTGCACAACGGCTCTTTCCACCGGATGCTGCGGCACCGCCTGGAGCAAACCTATCCTGATACAGATTTTGAAGTGGTTAACCTCGCTCTCACGGCCATTAACTCTTATGCTTTGCAGGATATGGCCGGTGAAGTGATTGCCCAGCAACCCGATGCCGTGCTTATTTATGCCGGTCACAACGAATACTACGGTGCCCTGGGCGTAGGTTCCAGCAGCCAG
>CAZFFW010000266.1:0-7183 GCA_964518125.1 uncultured Porifericola sp. | reverse complement strand
ACACTTTAAAAGGCTCGCAAAAGAAATGATAAGCGAGTCAGAGGGGTTGTCGCATCCACAGAAGTATCTTGGCTACAGCTAGATATGGATAAGGGTAAATACCCTTTTTTTACGCAAGCTTCCGTTTGATGTTTTGCTACTTAATTTTTCCAGGGATTTACCGGGAAATTGGATAAAATTTTCATCTTTGCATGCATATTTACCTTCAATTTTTAACACTTTTGCTGACCATCAATCAATACAAAAAAAGCTACGGTTCACGGACAATTTTAGAGATACCTGATTTTACACTATCTCCCGGAATTTACTGGATCAGGGGGGGCAATGGTTCCGGCAAATCCACCCTTTTCAAATCCATCGCCGGAATCATTCCTCACCAGGGAGAGATTTACCTGCAAGGCATCAGTAAGCGAGAAAAGCCCAAACAGTACCGTAAGCTGCTAAGCTACTCCGAGGCAGAACCTCTTTACCCAGAATACCTGAAAGGCACCGAACTGCTGGCCTTTGTCGCTCATGCCAGGCATGTCAGCCAGCATGACTGGATGGCTATATGTGAAAGATTTGAGATGAACAGCTACATCCATGAAGCCTGCGGGACCTACTCCAGCGGTATGCTCAAAAAGCTTTCTCTGGCCCTGGCACTGATGAGCCGGCTTCCCCTTATCCTTCTGGATGAAGCATTTATCACCATAGATCGTTACGCTTCCCAGGTGTTGTGTGAAATTATCCGGGAGTACCATCAAAAAGGTAGTTGTTTTCTGATCTCATCGCATCAACATATTGATCATGACATGTTGCTGCTTAACGGAGAATTTGAAATTGATCATCAGAAGCTGATAAAGACTGCAGCCTTATGAGAGAGCTGCTGTGGGTATTGATTCGGAGCCTGGTCATTGACTTTTACAACAGCTATGCCGGCTTTTTTCTGATCCTGGTGCTCTTTGCTTTTGGTATCATGCGGCCGGTAGAGCATATCTACATCCTACAGGAAGCAGCTCACTCTCCGGGTTTGCTCCTTTTTTTACTACTAATATGGACTGCTTACCTGCTCATGGTCTGCCAGTACAGCATGCAGGTAAGCCAGGATATCAGCAAGCACTTTCTGCGGCATACAATACTGCTGGATAAGCGAAGCAGCTTCTTGGCAGCGCTTGTGGTACATAGCCTGCTGATGATGCCGGTGCTTATCTATGTAGCGGCGACTACCGGGATGGCTTTGTATTTCGGGCAGTGGAAGCAATTAATCATCCTGCTTTTGTACATTGTGCTCAGCTACCTGCCCGGATTCATTATTTTCAGAGGATACGGTTTTCTCAAACAATACCGCCTGGATACCTGGCTCAAGCTAAGGAGTAGAAATATTCATTTACCTGCCTGGCTTTTCTTTTTCCCTTTTTTATTAAACCAGCATTTACTGAGGTTAATACTCACTAAAGCAATTGCGCTTCTTGTATTACAGGTCACTTTTTTACTATACGAAAGAGAAGTATACGATCAGCGATTACTTCTGGCAGCCAGCCTGACCGCGGCTTTGATCAACAGTCCGATGCTGATTGCGTATCTACGGTTCCTTTACGGACCTATGAGCTTTAGTTTGGGCCTGCCTCTTTCTCGCCTGCGTAGGATAAGCGAAATGCTGCTTATCAGTATCATCATCCTTATTCCTGAAAGTATGCTGCTGCTGGTGAGAAGTTCGTTTACATGGGTCAACTCGCTGTTTGCTGTCTGCATGTTGTGCGCGATACCTGTTTTGTTTTTTTCGCTACAACTGGCTTTTCCTACCCATCAGGATAAACAGACAAGAAGGTTTTTTGCAGGTTTTGTTCTTTTGTTTTTGCTGGTCATTTACAGCGTTCCATCCTGGCTGATAGCATGTTTTATCCTGGTGATAAGTGCTTTTTTATTTTTCCGATATTGCTACCAGTATGAGTATGTTGAGGAATACTGACAGTAAGACTTTTCAGCTTGTGAGAAAATGACCAGAAATTATTGGCTGAAATATGATGCCTATCACCCAGGGCTGAGCACTTCCATTTTCATAAAGTAAATATTGATATTGGCATAGGGATGCTGCATTTGATAATACGGAGAAAACCCAAGTTTTTTGTATAATGAAAATATCCTGGGATTGGTGGTTTCCAGGTATATGGGTTGACCTAAATTTCTGGCCATATCGGTAAATTCTTTTTTTAACTCAAAGATCGTTTTCCATTGAAACTCATGATTTTTGATCACCAGCATAGAGCCATAAAAACCCTTTTGGGGTCGTATTTTTTTCTTGATATGATTTAACCTGATAATCTGAAAGCTATGTTTGACCCCCAATACAAAGAGGATCAGATGCAATTTTCGCAGGATTGTGCTGAATGAAAAATGTCTCGCATGCATGTCTTCTAAGATCAGCAGACCGCACTGGTCAGAAGTAAGGTAAGCACTTCTTTTCTCCACGGCTTCTTTCACCAACATACCGAAGAAGTATCTCAGGTTGATTTCAGTTTGTGCAAACATCCAGCTGATATTTGGGGCATTCACATAGGTTTGCACCAATACCTCTATGGCAATTGTAGTATCCTCTTTACTGGTGATCAACTTCATACTTCAGGCAGATTTTTTGTAAAAGTACGAAAGAGAGGCACCTACTAATCAATTAAATTCCCAAAATAAAGCGCATTCAAAAACAGCTTATTGGTGCCCAGCCACATCCCCCGAAAGTTGGGGTTATCAGCAAAAAGTATTACCCTTCCTTTACCTTGATTACTTACCAGTATAGAGGCCGTCTTTGATAGTTTGCTAAGGTTCTCAGCAGAGATATAACCACTCAACAGGGGCTGAGGAGCATATTGGGCGACGGTATTGTAGGGAACTTTGCTCAAAGCAAAAAGGGCATCACTATTTTTATAAACAGGTATAGCTCGGCGCGTATACCCATAGCCCAACGGATGGGTAATATCCAGGTCAGCCAGGTAAATAGAACCACGAATGGCTTTGGCCCCTTCTCTTTCTCGGGCTTCTTCGTAATTGAAGCGTTGTGTAGGGGCCTCAGCCGTGTCCTGAAGTAATTTGGCATCAGAGAGTTGCTGACTAATAGCCCATTCAGCAGCTCCTTTGAAAGTAATCAAAGTACCTCCATCATTTACCCATCTTGTTAGCTTCTCCACCGCTGCTTTAGGCAACCTACTGTAGTTTCCATTTACCATGACCATGGCAGAATAGTCATGCAGTGATAGGGAGGATAAGCTACTGGCCTCAACTTTGGTCACTGGCAGCCCCACCTGGTCTAGTAAGAACCACACCTCCCCCACTTCAGTAGATTGAACACCTTCGCCGGTCAGGATCAGCACCTTTGGTTCTTGTATTGTTTGCACATTGTTACTTCCCAGGTCAATTCCTTCCGAGCTGAACCCAGTAGCAGTAGCATAAAAAGGAACTTTAAAACGCTCTGAAGCCGTGCGGATCAATGTATAAACAGAGTCTGCCGACATTTGCTGCACCTGCAAGGGGATAGAAATAGCCCCTCTGTTAAATTGCCTGGAACCCTTAGCCGTTTGAGCACGAAAAGGTTTCATAGCCACCTGGGTAATCACTTCATGACCCAATAAATACTGCAAAGCTGTCGGTGCATGATAGTCTTTCCAGTCCATCAAATAAGCATAGCTACTTTTCTGAATCGCAGGAAGGTTGATTTCAGGAACACTTTCCAACTGCCTACCCAGGGGCAAATTGCTGGTACGGAACTCTGCATGCGGAAGGCCATAGGACAACACCATGGTCCAGGCTGAAGCATCATAAAATACACTGTCTACAAATTCTGTCCTGCGTTCAAAAATAGAGGCTACCAGTCTGTATTGTGCCTGCTCAGTGGGAACTATGTACGCATTACCAGGCACAAACTGCTCCCCGTTGAGGCTAACTTCCTGCTCAAGTGCATATACTTTGATTTTGTGCCTGAGCAAAAGCTCTGTAAACCTGTTCAGTCGGTTAGCATCATCAGACTCTCCATAAACATAGGCTTTTACGGGATTCTTTCTGGCTTCTGATAAAGCAGAGTTATAGAACTCCCGCTGGTATTCCAGCAGGGTTTGTTTATTTTCTACAGCGCCTTTTACAGTAGCCAGCCCGGTAACCAAATGATTTCTGACCGTAAATGGAAAAGTGAGTATGCCGGTCGTGCTCTGCTGGCGGTTTCCTCGGGAGCTAGCCTGCTCAAAGGTTGCCCCCACCCCTCCCTGAAAATCCGGATAAGTAGAACCATATCCGGGATAAAAGTTATCAAATATTTCCTTCGTAAAATAAAGTGAACCTATACTATCAAGGGCTTCAGCTTGATAGCGGGCCAATAGTACGTTCAGTTCTTCGTACTGCCTACGGGGCACCAATGGGTTTTCTGAGCCCAAGGGAGGGCTGGGTTCAAAATAATAGGTAGAGTTGGTTCCCATTTCATGAAAATCTATGACCACATTGGGCAACCACTGATGATAAAAGTCCAGTCGGGCGCGACTCTCTACATGCGCAGCAGGAAGCCAGTCCCGGTTTAAGTCAAACCAATAATGGTTGCCTCTACCCCCCGGCCATACTTCGTTGTGCTCACGATCTTGTGGATCCGCTACCGGCGGATTCGCACGGTGCATATTCACCCAATTGGCAAAACGATCACGCCCGTCCGGATTTTGTGCAGGGTCAATGAAGATCACTGCTTCTTCAAGGTAAGCCCTTATTTCATCTTCCTGACTGGCAGCATAGTAGTAGGCAGTCAGCAAAGAAGTTTCCAGTCCTGAAGCTTCATTTCCATGCACATTATAGGCCAGATGGATGAATATGGGTTGTTCCTCCAAATCAGGCAAAGGCTGAGCAGGATCAGCCAATTGCAGGTGCTTCTGCCTGATTTCTTCAAGCCTAGCATGGTTTTGAGGCGTGGTGATGGTAACAATCGCCAGGGGACGCAGTTCATTGGTCTGCCCTATCGTTTGGAATGTCACCCGCTCAGATGCGCTTGCCAGCGCTTTCAGATACGCGATGGCCAGATCATAACGTGTATGACGCTCGCCTATAGGGTAGCCTAAAAAGGATTCCGGGCTAGGAATATTGGGGTCAAACTGCTCCCCTTCAGGAAAATAGTAGTCACTTTGGGCATAGGAAGTGAAGGATAATAAAATCAATAATAAGGCTGTTAAGCTGGACCGGTATTTCATTTAGCGATAATATTTACAGTAGGTTGTGACAAAAATTTCTTCAGCAGTAAAATTATGATTTTGTATGAGTATTTCATGAGAGTCCCTCTTTTCTTTCAGCTTTCCACAAACTTTCCAGTATGGGATCAGCCTGAAAGGTCAAATGATCTGTTACGCTTAGTAGCTTGGAGACGGTATCAAAGGATTTAAAGCCTGATTTTTCTTCCTGATCATATCATCTTACCAGCCTGGTGAAAGCCACACAGATTCAAAGTAGCAGAGCATGATTCGTACTTAAGTCTGGCAATTATTGAGGAATTGTTTTAGCTTGAAGGCCACCTATTTTTAGGCAGACACAGCATTAAAACATGACACTAAAATTACACACTTTAAAGCTTAAGATTAGTATTTCATTATTCTTATGCCTGTACATCTCCAGCTACTGCAATGCGCAGCGGGAGATCAATATCCGAAAAGACATTCCCCTGGATTCTATCCGCCTGAGCGATCCCTTTATTCTGGCCGACGAGAAATCCCAAATGTATTATATGACAGGTACCGGGGGGAGGCTGTGGAAGAGTAAGGATATGAAGACCTGGGAAGGCCCTTACCAAGTTGTACAAACTGACCCTGATTCCTGGATGGGTCCTGATCCCATGATCTGGGCAGCCGAACTGCATCTGTATAAAGACAAATACTATTTCTTCGCCACCTTCACCAACCGGGATGTGATGATTGATACAGTAGCAGGTAATGTGATTGAAAGGCGTGCCAGTCATGTGCTGGTAAGCGATACACCGGACGGGCCTTATGTTCCGATGGATGATCCCACTTATCTGCCAGCGGATATGCCTACGCTGGATGGTACGCTCTGGGTAGATACTGATGGTAAGCCTTATATGGTGTATTGCTATGAATGGTTGCAGAACCTCAATGGAACGATTGAGAAGATAGAGCTGAAACCGGACTTGAGCGGCTCAGTAGGAAAAGGAGAACTATTGTTCAGAGCCAGTGACTCTCCCTGGAGCAGAGAGAAAGATGAGCATGGCAACGACAGGCCCAACAAAGTCACCGACGGCCCATTTCTTTTTGAAACCGCTAGCGGACGGCTAGGCATGTTATGGACTAGCTGGAAATATGCTGATTATGTACAAGGTGTGGCCTATTCGGAAAGCGGCACTTTGGATGGCCCATGGGTACAGGAAGAAGAACTGATTACGCCACCCAACTATGGTCATGGCATGCTGTTCACTACTTTCCATGGTAAAAAGCTGATGTGCCTGCACAGTCATAAAGTGGTAGATGGCAGATATCACAGAGTACCTCATCTGTTTGAAGTAGATCTGTCTGGTGACAAGTTGAAAGTAGTGAGGCCTTTTGAGCCCTGAGGAAGCATGGCAAAGTCCAAAGTGAAATCATCTACTGGGACTAAGCTTGCTCACTAGAGATTAATTTTCAACCTGATAGACTAACCTGCGGTATCTTTTCAGGCTTGGGTTCCCATCGTCTCTTACTTCCAATATGATGTGCAGCTCTCCATCTGCCATGTCCGGAACGGTAAAAGAGGCCTCCGCTGATGTCTCATGGCTGATTTTAATGGGTTGATCCATGCCCGAGGGGTCGGGGTAATGCCACCAGTAATAATAAATATGATCGTCATCAGGGTCACTTCCGCTTGCTGTCAGACTTACTTTTTGCCCGGGCTTCACCACTCCGGCAGCAACTACCTCATCAATTACCGGCTGATGGTTAGCCTCTTCATAGGACATGACCAACCAATCGGCTCTTGCGGCAAAATCATGCTGTACGTCAGGAATCCACCGCCAAAGTGTTTTGTGGGTATTGTGGTCATCATGGGCATCCATCCAGTAGTTGCCGTCAATGGAATGATAGCGACCGCCCCAACCACCTGCAGAGTAGTCCTGGTAAGCGTTCAGGCCATTATCAACAAAGTTTAAGTAAGCTGGTGTATCGCCTTCACTGATATTATCCTGGGGATACCAGGCTCCCAAAGG
>CAZFFW010000265.1:0-7220 GCA_964518125.1 uncultured Porifericola sp. | reverse complement strand
TGTGCTTAGCCCGATCTTCATCGTCAAGGACTCCGTTTCCATTTATTCGCAGGCAGCTTACTCTGATCTGCTGCAGGTAGAGCTGGATATCCAAAGACTGACCAAACAACCCAATACAGTGGTCCTTTCCATCCGTGAAAAGGAATACCTGGTGATGCAGGCGCTCATCTTTCCCGGCATGAACCTCCTCTGGACCGGATGCATCGTGATGATCGCTGGCATGGGCCTGGTGCTGTACCGCAGGTGGTCTGAATATGGAAAGAGCGTATAAAAAATGTGGGGCACTCAGAAAAAATATAGTATCTTTTACCGGCATAAAATGAAATAGTTGACACAACAACCTTAAGAAGTTCTGCTGAAGCGCTTCTCTGATTACAATAGATCTACCCATGAAAACTGCTCTGCTCCTTAGCTTAAATCTGCTCATCATGATGTTTTTCGTACTTGGGATAAGCGCTTGTACACCGGGTATGAATGTAGCGGAAAATGAAACAAGCCCCGAGGCCGACCGGCTTGATAACTATACGGATTGGGGGATTTACCGGGGAGACAAAAAAGCCAACCAGTACGCCGACCTTGCCCAGATACATGCGGCCAACGTTCACCGGCTCGCGCCAGTGTGGGAGTACCATACCGGTGATGCTGGTGAAGGTACCACCATGTACAGCAATCCTATCATCATTGATGGCATCATGTATTGCACCACCCCTTCCCTGAACGCTGTTGCCCTGGATGCCACTAGCGGCAGAGAGGTTTGGGTATTTGAGTCTTCTAAATATAATAAGGAGCAGAAAGTACTGCAGGGCAGGAACCGGGGAGTCACTTACTGGGAAGGTGAAGAAGGCAAAAGAATTTTTCATTTTGTAAAAGACCGGGTTTATGCCATTGACGCTACTTCAGGTGAACTTATTGAGTCTTTTGCTGAGGGAGGCCACATTAATTTGCTCAAAAACCTGGGCATAGCGGAAAGCAAAGCTTCAGTGGAGGTAACGACCCCGGGTATCATATATAAAAACCTGCTGATCGTGGGCTCCAGGGTATCTGAAGATTATGATTCTTCGCCCGGTCATGTGCGTGCCTATAATGCAGTCAGTGGCGCACTGGAATGGGTTTTTCATACCATTCCTCAAGAAGGAGAGTTTGGTTACGACACCTGGGAATGGGTAGCAGGGGAGAGATACGGAGGAGCCAATCCCTGGGGAGGTTTCTCTGTAGATGAGCAAAGAGGTTGGGTGTTTTTCGCAACAGGCTCCCCGGCAAATGATTTTTACGGAGGATTCCGAAAAGGAAGCAATCTGTTTGGCAACTGTGTGATAGCCCTGGATGCCGCTACCGGAGAGCGCAAATGGCACTACCAGACCGTGCACCACGATATTTATGACTATGATAACCCTCCTGCACCGATTCTGGTGACACTGCAGCTTGATGGACAGCCCAGGGATGCGGTGGTTCAGATGACCAAGATGGGGCTTACTTTTGTACTGGATCGTGATACCGGTGAACCGCTGTTTCCTGTAGAGGAAAGACCCATTCCTGTTTCAGATGTAGCGGGAGAGGAATCATGGGCTACGCAGCCTTTTCCAAGCCTGCCACCTCCCCTTGTACGACAGTCGTTGACCGAGGCTGACCTGAGTAATGTCACGCCGGAATCCCGCGCCTACGCTTTGGAGCAAGCCGCCAAATATGATTTGGGTGGCATTTATACGCCTCCGACGCTAAAGGGCACTATCTCACTACCCGGGCACCAGGGAGGGATAGAATGGGGCGGAGGAGCCTATGATCCGTATTTGAACAGGTTGTATGTGAATGCTAATGAAGTCCCCAGTATCAACCGGCTCCTGGCCGTTGACGGTGACCTAACCGGAAGGAACCTGACGCCACTTCAGTTGGGACAAACCCTGTATCAGAAAAATTGCAGCGTTTGCCACGGTGCCGATTTGAAAGGTAACCCACCGGTTTATCCGTCACTGCTCAATACAAAAGTTAGTGATGAAGACATTCACACGCTCATCAGCCAGGGAAGAAACCTGATGCCCGCCTTTAGTCAGTTGTCGGGCGAAGAACTGGGAGCATTGGTGTTGTTTCTGAAGAGTGACCGGGATACAGCTACACCTGTGTCAGCGGTAAACCATGGACCAGCGGGTGCGGAATCCAGAAGGAGGTACGTCATTGATGGCTACAGGTATCTTCGTGATCCTTATGGAGCACCAGCGATCACCCCTCCCTGGGGTACTCTGCAGGCGATTGACCTCAACAAAGGTGAAATATTATGGAAAGTCCCCCTCGGTGAGTACCCTGAACTGGCGGCAAAAGGAATCAGGAATACCGGTACTACAAACTTTGGCGGCCCCCTAAGTACCGCCGGTGGTGTAATCTTTATTGCGGCCACTGCCGATGAGAAGATAAGAGCCTTTGAAACCCATACCGGTAAGGTACTTTGGGAGTACCAGTTGCCTGCCGGTGGTTATACCATCCCCAGTACGTATATGATTGACGGGAAACAGTACCTGGTGGTCACTGCCGGCGGAGGTGGTAAAAATGCCACTAAGTCCGGGGATGCTGTCATCGCGTTTGCAATGCCTGAAGAGACAAAACAAGCAGAACCTAAAGAAGAGAATTCGGAATGGATTGAGCTGTTTGACGGTTCTTCTTTAGACGGTTGGGTGCATTTGAACGGTTTTCACGAATATACGGTAGAAGACGGGGCTATTGTAGGCCGGACGGTTGAAGGTAGTAACAATTCATTTCTGTGTTCCAAACAGGAATTTGGTGACTTTGAGCTGGTCTTGGAAGTCATGGTGGATAGCATCACCAATTCAGGCATTCAATTCAGGTCATCTGCCAAGCCTGTCAGGCACGGAGAGCATCATAATCAAAGCGCAGGCAGGGTATATGGCCCACAGGCAGAGATCCGCATCAATCATGGAGATGCCTTGCTGACATCTGAAGGATACTCTCCCACTACCGGTGTGCTGTACGGAGAAGCTTTGGGCACAGGGTGGCTCTCTTCGGACGAACTACTAAAAAATGGACACCCTCATTATAAAAGCAATGAATGGAACGAGTTGCGGATACTGGCGCGGGGACCTCGTATACAAACCTGGGTAAACGGCCATCCGGTAGAAGACCTGGTAAACGAAGAAGTATATAAAACCCACCCTAAGGGCTTTATAGGATTACAGGTACACGGAATAGATGGTGAGGGCCCCTTTGAGATGAAATTCAGGAATATCAGGATACGGCCTCTCTAAACGCTAAGCGTGTGGGGAAGAAGGTTTTTTTTCGGTTGACAGTTTCTTCCTCAGCAGGTAGTTTTCTATTACCAGTACATCCATATCTGTTTTCAGAAAGCAACGGATCGCATCTTCGGGTGTACAGACAATCGGTTCGTCTTTTACATTGAAGCTGGTATTGATCAGCATACCGTAGCCGGTTTTTTCTTTGAATTTCTCCAGTAGCTTTCGGTAGCGAGGATTACTGTGCTGGTCTACCGTCTGTATCCGTGCCGTATAGTCGACATGGGTGATGGCCGGAATATCGGAGCGCTGCTGCCTCAGCCTTTCCATCAGATCAACAGAACGCTCATGGTCAGCAGCCAGTCTTCGCTCCGGCAGCACCTCCCTGACCAGCAGCATGTAGGGTGATTCGCAATTGATATTAAAAAAGGCTGCGGCATCTTCGGCCAGCACGCTGGGGGCGAATGGCCTGAAACTCTCCCTGAATTTGATGCTCTGGTTAATCTTCTGCTGCATCTCTGGGTTTCGCGGGTCGCCAAGGATACTGCGGCTTCCCAGGGCACGAGGGCCAAACTCCATACGCCCCTGGAACCAGCCGACTACATTTCCCTTCAAAAGCGAAATGACCGTTTCTTCAAGCAGTAGTTCTTCATCTGAAAAACTTTTTGCCTCCAGACCAAATTTTTTCAAATACTTAAAAACTTCCTGATCGCTGAACGATGGTCCCAGATAAGCCCCCTGCATGGCATCGGGAAACTGGATTTCTCTAGGCCGCTGATTTACGATATGATGCACCGCATAAGCAGCCCCTAATGCGCCTCCCGCATCTCCGGCAGCAGGTTGTATCCAAAGTGTCTCAAGTTCGGGAAGGTCAAGTAATTTGCCATTTGCTACTGAATTCAACGCCACGCCTCCTGCCATAACCAGGTTTTTACAATTTGCCTGCTGAAGCGCCGTCTTCGCCAGGCTGGTGACGATTTTTTCACTTACCTGCTGGATGGCAAAAGCCAGGTTAGCATGGCTTTGGTTGACTGGCTCAGAAAATCCTCTGCGATTGAAGCCAAAAAGGCGCTTCCATTTTGAGTCTTCAGTCATCCTCAAATGGGTGGCAAAGCGGAAATACCGCATATTCAGGACTATAGACCCATCAGGACGGATGTCCACCAGCTGATCCTGAATTATTGCAATGAAAGATTTGGTTTCTTCGGCATCGACATCACCGTAAGCGGCCAGGCCCATCAGTTTATATTCACCGCCATTGACCTCAAAACCCAGGTAATAAGTAAAAGCCGAGTAAAGCAGTCCCAGGGAATGCGGGAAATGTTGCTCCTGAATGATTCCAATGTCGCTACCCTTTCCGTATCCTATCGTAGTATTTGCCCACTCCCCAACGCCATCCACCGTCAGGATGGCAGCTTCTTCAAAAGGAGAAGGATAAAACGCACTGCCAGCATGGGAGAGATGATGCTCGGGAAAGTATAAGGGTATTTTCTTTTTGCCAAATCGGGACAGCTCGCGGCCAAGCATTCGGCGGAAGAAAATCTTCTCTTTCATCCACACCGGCATGGCTTTCAGGAAGCTCTGCAAGCCGCGGGGCGCAAAGGCATGATACGTTTCCAGCAGACGCTCAAATTTGAGCAGTGGCTTTTCGTAATAAGCGACGGCCGTGAGTTCATCATATTCCAGGCCTGCTTCCTCTAGCACATAAGCCACTGCATGCCGGGGAAAAGAAGCGTCATGTTTGATCCGTGTAAATCGCTCCTCCTGGGCAGCGGCTACGATCTTTCCATCCACCAGCAAAGCGGCAGCACTGTCGTGAAAGTAAGCGGAGATTCCCAGTATCGCTTCCGGCATGGCTGTCAGAACGGAGGTTTGAGGTCTTCAGCCGTAAACCTATGATTTCGGCTGATCATTACCGAAGCCTGGTCTTTTTTAAACTGCCTGAGCATCAGCTTGTCTTTTCCCATCATTCGCCTGATCAATCCCACGGGAGTGACCAGCAGGAAAAAAAGCAGGCTGAGCAGGATGCGGGATGAGAACCAGCCCAGAATGAGGGCCAGGCCAAACCAAAGTTTTGCCAGTGGGTAGAAAAGCCCTGGAATGATCAGTCCGGCCACTAATACGCCAAAGCTGACCCAGCCGTACAACGGACCAGCATCCAGAAGGCTGAAAAGCAGCAGTACCGCCGCCAGCACCACTGCCGTTTCCAGGCACTGTTTTTTGTCGGGCGAAAGCTCAAGTACAGATTTCAGCAAAAGCCTCATATAATTGCAATATAAAGCGGCTGCATCAGAAAAGGGTGTAGATAAATGGTGCCAGGGCTGAGCCGCTGGTGAGCACGACGAGCGTCCCGATCAGCATAAGCATGATAATGATGGGCAGCAGCCAGTACTTTTTGCGCACCCGGATAAAAAGCAGGAATTCTTTCAGCGTTTCCATGGTCAACTGTTTATGTGTGCATCTATCTGCTGAAGCATTTTGACGGCTTCCGCGTTTTCAGGTTCCAATATCAGACTTTGCTCGGCCATGCTGCGGGCTTTTTCTCCCAGTCCGACCAGGAAGTAGTTACGGGCCAGGCTGTTCAGCAGCAGAGGGTCTTCTGAGCGGGCTAAGCGCTCCTCCATTTGTACTATCTGCCGGAGCGCAGTCATCAGGCGCAGTGATTTCGTATCCGGTGGCAGCTCCTGGAAACTGGCCTGAAGAAAATCCGCAGACTCCTTGATCTGATCATTCTGTACCATACACAATGCTGCATAGTAGGCAAATCGCGCATCTTTTTGCCTTTCAAAGGCTTTGGTAAAAAACGCACTTCCTTTGTCAAAAGCACCCATTCGCATGCCCAGGCTACCGGCTTTGGCGTAAAATTCAGCCTTGTCGGGATATGCCAGTATTACCGCCTCCATTACTTTGAGGGCAGAATCCAAAACATCCCGCTGATGGTAATGCTGATACAGTTTTTCCATAGCGGCCTCCCAACTGAGCTGTTTTACTGCCAGGGCTCCGGCGATGGCTTCCGGTAGAGTCCGGTTTGTCGTGTCAAGGTTTGTTTCTTCAAAAAACGGCCAACCCTGTTTCAGGATCATGGTGGTGTAGAGGCCATACAGCGAATCAACTTCTGTAGTGGGATAAGAAGCTGTGGCCTTTGCAAGATCAACTGGAAGCGGGTCTGGAAGAATGGGCTGTTCCAGTAATTTGATATAAAAAGCATCTGCCATCAGCATATAGCCGTCCAGGTTGGGATGCAGATGCTCCAGCACCAGTTCTGCCCCAATAATCCTGTCGGGGCTATGCTGACGCATGTGTTCTTCGGTATCTACCAGCGATACTTTGTACTTTACGGATTTCTGGGTAATCAGCTGATTGATCTCCGGCGGCGCCCGGAAGCGAAGCTGGTCATAAAGAGCGGCTTTTTGAAAAGCTTCTAGCGCTTGCTCAAACTGGCCAACTGAGCGATACATCTGTCCTGAATGAAAATGCAGTTCGGCGTTTGTGCTGTCAATATCAAGCGCCTGCTGCGCTGCTTCCAGCGCAATTTCAAAATTACCGGCTGCCTGGGCCTGCTTCATTTTTTCAAAGTGCTGTGCCCACTGCTGTTGATCGCTATGAGGACTCAGCCGGCTGATGAAGGGCGGCTGGTCCTTTTCGTTGCTCACCAGTTTACTGAGATACACCGGCACTTTAGCCTCAGTCAGCTTTTCCAAAAGTAAGTCCATGTTGCTGTCAAACTGCGCGATGCCGGCACGGTAAATATCAGAATCATGCGGAATCTCCTGCTGGCGTACCATACGCTTCATGAGGTTTTCCTGCAGGTCAGGTTCAGAAGATTTACTAATCGACAGGAGGCTGAAGTAGGCATCATAAAAAAGCTGTATCAGCCGAAATTCCCTGAGCCTGAGTGCCAGTCGTACCAGGGCCGGAAAGCTACCCAACTGGCTGCTGGAACCTACGCCCAGGGCACCGTAGTATTCGTTGTGACCGGCATAA
>CAZFFW010000264.1:0-7252 GCA_964518125.1 uncultured Porifericola sp. | reverse complement strand
ATTTATTCACAGCAAAATACCGCGAATTGTTCAGCAAAATCAATCGTTCTAGCTAAAGTAGTCGCTGATAGTCCTTATGTATATTCTGCTCAACAATAAAAAGATGGTATAAATAGTATAAAAACTCACTTTTTATAGCATAATATTTTATGTTTGGGGCAAATAAAGCTTAATACTATGGAAAGGGCTAACCGCAGAAATTTTCTCAAAGGTTTTGGGGCGATGATCACTTCAGCATCCCTGCCGAATATACAGTTAAAACCTCCTGCTCTGCCCAGGCAAAGCCGTACTATCCGGGAAGAATCTTACTGGAACATGGTGAAAGAGCAGTTTACCATAAAGCCGGGCTACATCATGATGAATGCAGCCAATCTTTGTCCCAGTCCATACCAGGTGAGCGAAGCGATCAACCAACAGAATCGCCTGCTGGAAGAGGATGTCTCTTTCCAGCACCGTCAGCGCTTTAGTCAACTGGAAACGGATGCTCTACAGTCGCTGGCTGAGTATCTGTCAGTAGACGCAGGTGAGGTCATTATCAGCAGAAATACCAGCGAAAGTAACAATATCATAGTCAACGGCTTGGACCTCGGCAAAGGGGATGAAGTCTTGCTCTGGGAACAAAATCACCCTACCAATCTGCAGGCGTGGCAGGAAAGGGGCAGGAGAATGGGCTTTGAGGTAAAAGTAATTTCACTGCCTGATCAGGCTTCATCAGCCGAGGAACTTATAGCCCCTTTTGAGGAAGCTTTCACCAAAAAGACGCGTTTGCTGGCCTTCTCCCATATTTCCAACGTCAGCGGTATCCGGTTACCTGCCGCAGAAATCATCAGCCTGGCCCGGAATCGGGGGATTATGACTTTGCTGGATGGTGCCCAGTCATTTGGCTGCATGGACATGAACCTCCACCAGATCGGATGCGATTTCTATACCGGGAGCGCTCATAAGTGGTTGATGGGGCCAAAGGAAACTGGTATACTGTACGTACGATCAGAAATGATTGAAAGGCTCTGGCCGAATATGGTGGCTGTAGGCTATGAAGGAAAAGACAAAGGGGATATTCGCCGACTGTCTACTTTTGGCCAGCGGCATGAAGCAGCCCTCGCCGGCCTGATCAGTATTCTGGATTTTCATCAAAAAATAGGCAAAGACGCGGTAGAGGCCCGTATGATGGAACTGGCCAAGGCATTAAGAGCCAGCATCAGCGCACAGATGCCTTCTGTGGAATGGGTAAGTCCTGCAGACGAAAAGCTTAGTGCCGGAGTGTTGATTTGCCGTGTTCCCGGAAAAGACGGGCGTGAATTGTTCGGAAGTTTGTACCAAGATCACGGTATTGCCTGCGCACCTACCGGTGGTTTGCGCTTCTCCCCGCATATTTATAATACCCTTGAGGAAGTGGAAAAGGTAGGAGAGGCGTTAGCGGTTGTGAGCAGGAGCTAACGCCACCAGCTACGCCAGAAATCAGTGTAAGCGTCCTGTCTGATAATGCCAATGGGGCCTTCGTAAATTCCTCCATCCACAAATTTATCATATACCCTTACTGCAAGGGTATTGTACTCGCCAAAACGCAAATGTTCTAAGGGCAGGGCATACTTCCTGACCATTCCGTATGACATACTGTCATCGGATAGGTAATTGCCGTTTACATCAAAACCCGTATTACCCACCAGTTGACCGTTGATAAAGGTTTGGTCATAATCATCAATTTTGCCCAGCAGCAGAATCAGGTCTGCGGATTTAAGATTTTCGGGAAGGAAAAAGGTTTTACGATACCAGGCATAACCATCGTAATTCACAAAACCCTGTTTCTCCCAGAACAGCGGCACCATGATCTTTTCCCAGTCGGCAGAAGAGGTGCTGGCATCTTTCCAGCGGAGGTCATCTCCCAGGCCAAATTCCCAAACACCACTTAGGTCAAGTGCTAGTTTGTTGTAATCAGGATTGGTAACCAGCCCAACCATCCCGGCTATGATACCTCCGTCTACACGTGCATCATATACCCTGACGGCAATTACATTTTTTCCATCTTTACTGAGCAGTTCAGACGGTATGTGGTAACGTCGGTAAGCATTGTAAGCTGTCTGATAATAAGGGGGGAAAGCACCAGAAAATCCAATCAGCGTACCGTTGACATACACCTCATCCACATCATCAATATAGCCCAGGGAGAGATACAGTTTTTGATCTGCCAGTTCAGGACTCAGAACAAAATCTTTGCGGTACCAGGCATAGCCGTCATAGGTATGGAAGCCCTGGGTTTCCCAGGCCGAAGGTACCTGTAGCTTGTCCCAATCATTGTCGTTAATACCGGGCTTGGACCAGTTTTTATCATCCCCTATACGAAATTTCCACTCGCCCTGAAGGTCCATGCGAAGCTCCCATGGGGCAGCCTCAGCTAGCTGGAAGAGGCAGCAGCTGAGTAAAACGGTAAAAATCAGTTTATAAGCTAGTTTCATTGATTTTCTGCAAAACTGGTCATTTTACGATGGTCCCGGCTTTATAAAACGATAAATGTCTTAAGTGTTACACCGCGAAACAAAAAATCTAAACAATTCAGTACTTCTGCTCAACGATAAATCCGGTATGTTTATTTACAAAATCTATTCTGAAATCTAATTTATTCATCAAATGGGAACCGATGATTCCCTGTAAATGATGCCTGAACCTTGATAACAGCATTGGCCATAAGGACTGAATGCTTGGTAAAATAGGCATTTCTTAACGTATGGTGTTCTTGATTAAGTATACTGTTTTTTGAATTACCTAAAGGGAGTTGGGCCATTTGGCTAGTATTTAACTGGGAAGAAGATTCCTGGCAGTCTGGAAAAAACGCGAAATTTCCTGCTTCAACTCCGTGGAGAATAGTGTTATCAGCATCACTGTGAATCAGTAAATAAGCAGATTTACTATTGGGTTTACCCTGCACAACGGGATTATTGTCGGGTAATAAGGCGTAGACCTTTTCTTGTATAAATGAACTGCCTACCCATACCAGGATAATACAGCCTGCGGTTAGCACTTTCATGAGGGAATTTTTGGGTATTCTTTAGTTGTCTGTAACGAATGTATACCACCTCATAAAGACAAGTGCCACTATTGGGTAAACAGTTGTAAAAAAATGTCAATGAAAAGGTAGATACAGAGCTTAAAATTCTGAAAGTGCCTCTACAAGTTCCTTTTTGCTCATCTGGCTTCTTCCCTCTATATTTTTTTGCTGTGCTTTATGATAAAGTTCGTCCCGGCTCAGTTCCTGCAATGCATCACGCTGGTGGCTGTTCACTGCTTTTCTGAGTTCCTGTTCGGACATTTTACTTCTACCTGGTATATCGAGCGATTTGGCTTTTTCGTATATCTCATCCCGAGAGGGTTCATCATCTTCAACCGAAAGCTTATCTGTGGCGATATTGGCCTTTTCAAAGGCTTTTTTGATGGCTGGTGTCCAGGGCACATACTGCTTGCCATCACGAGAGGCACTGGTTTTGGTTTTTTCAGCCTCTTTCTTCTCCTGCTCGTTAAGCTGCTCCCATACTTTTCTGGGTAAGTAACGTTTGGTCTTATTATCTTTTCGCGCACCAGCATCCCCTTCAATTGTTTGCCAGTCCTGCTCAGTCCAGGCTTCCAGTGAGCGGGCAGATGCATCTTTTTGAGACTTTTTATAGTCCCCTCCTTTTTTTTCGTATTCCTGCACCAGGAACTGACTTTTTCGCGCTGACCATTGCCCAGGCTTGCCGCCTTTATCAGAATTTTTAATTTCTTCTTTCAGACGCTCTCTTAGCTCCGGTTTGGTATATTTTTTTTCGTATTCTTTGCTAGCCATGGATGTAAATATTTGATATTCAATTACTTGGTATCAGGCCATACCTGATATATACTGCTTATGTAACCAGCTAAATGCTGCTGGGTTTGAAATTGGTGGCAGAAAAAAGAAGGGTGTGCTTAAAAAAAGTATAAAATTATTCCTTTTTTAAGTACGTATGCTTAAATTGGGAACATATTAAATTATTAGATATGTATACGCAAACCACAAGCACTGAAAAGAAGCAAGAAGAGCGCTACGGTCGTCCTCAGAATATCAGGGTTGTCCTGTCATCCTATCTGATGGATCTCAGGGAAAGCAAATATGAAAAAAGGTTAAACAGCAGCGCTAGCTGATCAATTTGTAGCCTATCCCGTGTACAGTCAGGATAATATGTGGATCGTTGGGATTTGATTCAATCTTCTGTCGTAGTTTGACGATAAAATTATCTACCGTCCTGGTAGTGGGCTGTTCTTCCTCATACCCCCAGATATTGTCCAGTAAGTCAAACCTGCTTACCGTCTGGTTTCTGTGTTCCCACAGATATCTAACGACCTCAAACTCCTTGTGGGACATCTTGACGGCTTCTTTACCCTCCCGGGCATCATAGGAAGCAAAATCAATGGAAAGCCTGCCGATCGTGGTGCGCCGGTCGTTTTCCTGCACTTGCGTACTGCCCCTTCTCAGTACTGCTTTGATGCGGGCCAGTAGTTCCCTAAGGCTGAATGGTTTGGTGATGTAATCATCGGCACCGAGCTCCAGCCCCAGCACTTTATCAATTTCTTCACCTTTGGCAGTCAGTAGTATGATCGGTATCTGGTTTCCGTTTTTGCGAAGCTGCCGGCAGATATCAAAGCCAGACATACCGGGAAGCATCACATCCAGCAGGATAAGATCATATTGGTTTTTGAGTATTTTGTCCAGGCCAGATTTTCCGTCAGAAGCACTGTCAATGTCATAACCTTCAAAATCAAGGTTGTCCTCCAGACCCATGCGCATGCTGGGTTCATCCTCAACGATTAATATCCTGCTCATTTGCTCGTTACCAGTTTAGCTACCCTGTATTTGACGGGAAAACAAAGTCTGAATATACTGCCTTCTCCCAGTGTACTTTCCAATATGATTTTACCTTTATGGGCATGCATGATATGCTTCACCAGAGAAAGTCCAAGGCCTGTACCTTTCGTATTATGCACGTCTCCCTGTGGCACCCTAAAGAATTTTTCAAAAATCGCCTTCTGATTCGCATCCGATATGCCGGCACCCCGGTCCATGATTTCCACAAAATGATAACCATCCTCTTGCCCGGTCTTTAAACTGATGCTCTTATGGTCTATGCTGTATTTGACCGCATTATCCAGGAGGTTGATCAATGCTTCAGTAATCGCTTCATCGTCGCCGCTGATGATCAGTTCGGAAGGATGCGGTTCGAAATAATAGGTAAATCCCTGTTGGGTAACATGGTATTCGTAGGCTTCAACCACTTCCTGTACTACCTTATTCAGATCAAGCTGCCTGAGATTATAGGTACGTTTACCGGCCTCCATCTTGGAGAAATTAAGAATTTTGTTGACCATCGCCGTTAATCGGGAAGTTTCCTGGCTGATGATCTTGTAGTATTCATGCTTACGCGACTCACTTCTTACCCGGTCCATCATCAGCGTTTCTGCAAACATGCTGATGAGCGATAGTGGTGTACGGATCTCATGGGATACATTAGAGACAAAATCAGATTTGATCTGGGCCAGTTCTATCTCCCGCTTGATATTCCGAAATACAAACCAAACGCCCAGCAGTATGATGATATTGAGCCCGATGATCAGGTAAAGGTCATTTTGGACACGATCCTGCGCCAGCGCTTCTATCGTTTTTCCATTGAGGTCAATACTCAGGTGATAGTCAGGAAAAAGCCAGAAGGGAAGCTGGTGCAGCTGTCGTTCAGCCTCTCCATTTCCGGTGGCGCTGGTATACACCTGGTAACTATCAGCATCCCTGAAGACCGTGATCAGGAATTTTTCCTGGGTGACTGCCTGGATTTTGGGACCCAGTACGCCCTGTATAAAAGTTTCAGGGTTGAGTATAAATCCGCATATGAAAGATGCAGGTACACTGGCACCCGGCAAAAAAATCTGCATCTTCAAAGATTCGTCACTTGTGGCATTCAGGGGTTCAATCTTACGATAGCCATTATCAAGGTAGTTATATAACCTGTCAATCATTTCCTTCCGATTCCTAAAGGTACGGCTGATTTTTGCTGCCAGAGAGTCATCTATCGCCTGACCACTTTCTGCAGTGTATAGCAAGACCTTATTATAATTACTGCTGTCTACCAGGAAGAGGTACTGAATATCGGGTTTTTCCAGGAAAAAACGGTTGAGCTGTGCGGAACTGAGCTTACCTTCTGATTCCAGTAAAATATCCACTTCAGCGGCCCAGGCATTCAGTACATCAGCGGAGTACTGGTTGATTGAGAAAAGAATTGCATCTAGCTGGTTATTATAGATTTCTTCAATGATCAATTCATTTTTATTCAGTGAATTGATCTGGTGAACAGAGAAATAAACCGCAGGCAAAAGAAAAATTACCAGCAATACCGCTCCTATTTTTAGCAAGGTTTTGTTCATCTTCTTCCTGTCTGCTCCAATAGCTGTTGTCTGATGCGCAAATTACTTAATTCCTTTAAAATAATGAGCCTCTCACCAAATGAACATTAAGCTGAGGGTTATTTCTGCTCAGCGCGTCAATGATGATAGGGTTGAGCTGTGTTTCATAAAGGTAAAGCTCTCGCAGGCCCTCAATCTTCAAAACGTGCAGCAGGTTGGCTTCATCTACCTTGGTGGAGGAAAGATCCAGAATTTCCAGCTTTTTGAGCTGGGCCAGGTGTACAAGCCCGCTACCGCGAATAGCGGTCTGCTGGAGAAAAAGGGCGCGGATATTTTCCATTTGGCCCACATGATAAAGGCCGTCGTCGGTGATATTGCTGGCGGCAAAGGAAGCTTTACGGATATGGGGAAAGACGGTCTGAAGCTCAGCCAGCTGGTTGTCATCAAATATTTCGGGAGGGAACTGCATGCTCAGGTTGAGGCCATCTGCTTTTTCAGCATTCTTTTCCAGTACAAAAGCCTGCTCATCATGGGCCACCAGTTGTATCAGACCATCCAACTGCTGCTCCTGCTGTTGTTGCACTAAATGTTGCTGTCGTAGCTTCTGTGCATAAGCGGCCAGCAGCTGGTATTGCAGGCTGTCAGTACGGCTGTCAGCCAGTAAAAGGGTATCGGACGCCCCCTGACTGATCCACCATTCCAACATGCTGATTTCCTGTTCGCTCAGAGGCGTTTTTCCTTCGGGAGGCATGTGGTCATCGTGGTCTGGCGCCAGGTTTATTCGGTGGAATAATTCGCTTTGCTCAGTTGATCCGGGAACAATAGCCTGCTTGCCGCTTTTTCCCCCCTGCTGCAG
>CAZFFW010000263.1:0-7254 GCA_964518125.1 uncultured Porifericola sp. | reverse complement strand
TTGATTTTTATTCCATGCAACTGATGCTGTGCCCACTGAAAAAGGTTATCCAGCAGGTTGAGGGAATGATGGATGCGGCCGCTTAGTATTTCAATATATTTCTCAAAAGAATCCTTCTCAATAAACTGCTCCTGCAGCATCTTGATCATACTGTCGAGGTTGTTCAGGGGTGACCGAAGATCGTGGGCGATGATTGAAAACAGGCGGCTTTTTTCTTCGTTCAGCTGCTCCAGATGCTCTTTCTGCTCCAGCAATTTTTTTTCAGCATGGAAGTGCTCTGTCACATCAGAAAGTATGGAGAGATGCAGGCCGGGCAGGATATCTGCAACCGCCCTGAAATCCAAAATCTTCAAATCTCCCTGTTTGGTTTTAATCATTACGGTACCTTCCATACTGCCCTTTAGCAGGAAATCATCCCAGTTATCCCCTCCGGTCATACCTTCACCGGGCTGCAGAAAATCTTCCATTTTCATGTTGAAAAGCTCCTCTCGGCTATAGCCGCTGATCCTACAGGCTGCAGGATTCATCTCCACATACCTGCCCTGATCATCAGCCAGCAGGATAGCATTGATGCTGTTCTCAAAAATTGCATGAAACCTTGACCAGCTTTCTTTTAATTGCGCTTCCTCTCTTTTTTTTCTTTCGGTAATATCAGGCTGTATCGCGATAAAACCCTGCAACTGTCCATGACTATTGAAGAAAGGGTCTGCCTTGATATCCACATTAAAGGGCGTGCCCGATTTGGTATAGTTGATTATTTCAACCTCAAAAGACCTTCCCTCTTCAATGGCCTTATCCATTTCCACTATCATTTCAGGATCTGACTCCGGTCCCTGTAGAACCTCACCGGGAGCAAGCCCCTGCATTTCATCCAGGCTGTAGCCTGTTTTACGGGTAAAGCTGTCATTCACCCAGGTAGTCCGGCCCTCCGCATCCGTGATGATCACCGCATCAGAAATGTGGTTGGCGATCAGCGAGTACATATTCAATTGCTCTTCGGCTTTTTTCCTTTCCTGGATGTTTTCAGCATTTACCGCGGTACCGATGATCTGCTGACTGTCGTCAAAGACGGGATAAAAAGTAATATTAAACCAGAATTTCCGCTGGTCGAAAGCTTCTATTTCATGCTCAAACTTAAGGGTATCCCCGGCAAGGGCCTTTCGGATGGCATTTTCAAAAACCTGCCTGCTTTGGGAAGGGAAGATTTCCGTAAAAGAAATTTTTTCCTCCAGGCTTATGCCACAGGTTTTGCGGATGAATAGCTCAGCAGCTTTATTAAAGGAAATGACTTCCTTTTCACTAGAGATCAGTAGGTTGGCCTCAGAGGTACTGTTGAGGATTGCCTTGAGTTT
This sequence comes from uncultured Porifericola sp., assembly GCA_964518125.1. Taxonomy (GTDB): domain Bacteria; phylum Bacteroidota; class Bacteroidia; order Cytophagales; family Cyclobacteriaceae; genus Catalinimonas. The sequence goes on along the minus strand of CAZFFW010000263.1, from coordinate 5,902 downwards.
TGCCTGGGATTGTCTGAGGATAATCTCATTCTTTTTCCGCTGGCTGATGTCTTTACAATAAACCGTTATTTGTCCTGATGCGGGATAGAGGGCAAAAAACCACCATTGGTCAAGCGCCTCAAAATACTCTTCCAGCCTTACTGCCTGCTGCTTGTTCAGGGCACGGCTCAGGTTCCTGGAAAATAAGGGAGATTCTTTATTACTGAAAATATGACTGATGTTGGAGAGGATAAGTTCATCTTTGGGAAGCTGCAGCAATCTGGCAAAACTCTGGTTTACGTGAACCAGGCTCCCCGCTTGGTCTACTATAAAAAAGCCATCGGTGATATCATCCAGCACTTGTGAATAGAAAAGCCCGGATTCAGTTTCTGCAAATACGCCTAAGGCAAAATAAACCGTTTCATTTTTCTGATGCTGGACGAAAATCTGCCATTGCAGATCAGCGCTTTTTTCTGATGATAAAAAATGACGCAGGCGTAAAACCAGCTCATGATCCTTTCTTTGGGTAGACAAATGCAGCCGTGCCACTAAATCCCGGTATTGCTCGCTGGCTAAAGTCTGATGAAATACATTTTCTTTTTCCAGACCTGTAAAGAAACGATGAAAGGCTTCGTTGAAGCCCAGGACCTTTCCCTTGCCATCCAACATACAGGCTAATATGTCAGGGCCAAGGTTCAACTGGCTTACGGTCAATTGTATATTAAGATCCATGCTATTGACAGGTTAAGTTAATAGTATTTACACTTAAGCAGTGCAAACTATTGAAAATATGCAATAAATTGGAAATATACAAATATAAATTACTTTAGTTATATAAATTAAAGAAATATGTAAATCAATGAGAAAAAACGGTTCTGTTAAGATATCAATTTTTCAAGTACATCACCTACTAAGTATGCCAGCAAGGCAGCAGATGCTCCCAGCAGCAATGTTTCAATGATACTTCTCCAGCGGCTGGTCTGGGTAACATAACTTTTCATCCACCCAATACCTACAAAGGCCATAGAGGTTAGTAAACTGGATAAAGCGAATGTATACTCAATTTCTATCCCTCTGATGTAGTTGACCACATAAATAAACAAAGGAATAAAACCGATCAGGATAAAAGATATAAAGGTGACCAGCCCGATACGGAAAGGGGATCGGCTTTCTTTACTCATCTCCAGTTCTTCTTTCATCATCACATCTACCCAGCGGTCTTTATCTTCAGTGATTTTGGCCACCACTTTTTCCAGCAATTCCCCTTCAAAGCCCTTGTCGCGATAGATCTGACGCACTTCCTCCACCTCTTTCTCACGCAGGTTTTCTACCTCCCAGTACTCAATACTCTTGTGTTTTTCATAATTATCCCGCTCTGATTTGGTAGCCAGATAAGCACCAACCGACATAGAAAAGCCATCGGCAATAAGATTGGCAAAACCCAGTATGATCACTACTGCTGCACTGAGATCAGCACCGGCCGAGCCGGCTACAACTGCAAAAGTGGTGACGCTACCATCAATGCCTCCGTACACAAATTCCCCAAGGTATTCCTGCAGTTTGTTCCAAGACGAAGCGCTGCCATGTAGCTGTTTCTCGTTAATCACTATTTTTTCCTGCATCTTTTTAAACTATTTATGATCCGAACCAGAAAAGATAGGAATACATTTTTCAAAAAGCGGATCAAAAGCCCAATTTGAATTAGGTTTAGATAAAAAAACATCCACCTGAAACCTCATTTAAAGTAAGTCGTTAGTATACCGAACGAACATTCAATCTAATGCAGGTATTTACAGAAAAAAAAGAAAAAATTATCAATACCACATTACGGCTTATTACCACCAGGGGCTTCCATGATACACCTATGTCATTGATCGCCAAGGAAGCAGAAGTAGCCGCCGGCACGATTTACCACTATTTCAGCAGTAAGGAAGCACTGATTAATGAACTTTACAGCACACTGAAGGCACGGATGGGTGAGGCGCTCCAAAAAAATGACCAGAGGCATGGACGGGTAAAAGATCGTTTTTTCCAATTCTGGAAAAATCTGTACCAGCATTTTATCACCCATCCTGAAGAATTCAAATTTCTGGAACAGTATGCCAACTCTCCCCTGGTAGACCAGGATATCAGGGAGGACAATACCCGCCACTATGAGCCTATTCTAACATTTATGCAGGAAGGCATGGAGGCCGGGGTATTAAGGCAAATGCCGGTTTTGCTGATGGCCAACCTGGTGTACGGGCATATCGTCATCACTGCCAAACTCGCACTGAGCGGCGATTTGCGCATCACTGAAGAAGTATTGCAGCAGGCGATTCAGGCCTCCTGGGATGGCGCTAAAATCAACTAAAAATTTCATCATTACCGAACGAATATTCAATTAATTTTAATTCTTTAAAATGAAAAATACAGCATTGATCACCGGCGCATCCAGCGGAATAGGCATGGAACTGGCCCGAGTACATGCAGCCCAGGGCGGCGACCTGGTATTGGTAGCACGCAGCGAAGACAAACTGAAAAGGCTCAGGACCGAATTGGAAAATAAATTCCAGGTGGAAGTGATGATCATTTCCAGCGACCTTTCGCAGGCATCGGCCCCACGGCAGATATTTGACCAGCTGCAGGCGCAGGAAATCCAGGTGGAGTACCTAATCAATAATGCCGGCTTTGGAGACTACGGATTCTTCCACGAAACCGATTGGGAGAAAGAGGAGCAGATGATAGACCTGAATATGAAGTCGCTCACGCACCTGACCAAACTTTTTCTGCCGGAAATGGTCAAAAGGAGGTCAGGAAAAATCATGAATGTTGCCTCTACCGCTGCTTTTCAGCCAGGGCCACTGATGGCCATTTACTATGCCACCAAACATTATGTACTGGCATTCAGTGAAGCCATTGCCAATGAGGTCAGGGACTATGGTGTGACGGTCACCGCACTCTGCCCCGGCCCTACTGAATCCGGTTTTCAGAACACTGCTGCCATGGAAGAATCTAAATTAGTAAAAGGTGTAAAAATGCCTACCTCCGAAGAGGTAGCCCGTTACGGTTATCAGGCGATGATCAAGGGCAAAACAGTAGCCGTCCATGGTTTCCTGAACAGTATGATGGCCAGGAGTGTTGGATTTCTACCACGCAAAATGGTTACTGGCATGGTTCGCAGCCTTCAGGACAAAAAATAGCCGTCCTATGCGGTGGAATCTGCATTTCAGCAGAAGTTGATTTATTTTTTTAACAAAAAAAGCAAATTCATGAGTACCTCAATAATAGAATATGATCTGGACAAGGCGCTACAGAACGCCTATTACCAGGAAAAAAGAACTTTTTTTAACAGCGGGGCGACCTTACCCTACTCCTTCAGAAAAGCCCAGCTTAAAAAGCTAAAAAGTGCCATAGAGTCACATGAAGCAGAAATTAGCCAGGCGCTGTACATGGATCTGCATAAGCCAGACTTTGAGGGCTTTACCAGCGAGATCGCGTTTACCTATATGGAAATCAACCACACGCTCAATAAACTGAAGAAGTGGATGAAGCCGGAAAAAGTCAGCACTTCGCTGGTACACTTTCCGTCCAGCAGCAAGATTGTCAAGGACCCGCTGGGAGTAAGCATGATCATCGGCCCCTGGAATTATCCTTTCCAGTTGCTGATCGCCCCACTCATCGGTGCCATAGCCGCAGGAAATGCAGTGGTTCTCAAGCCTTCTGAACTGACTCCGCATACCGCCAGAATCATTGAGACGATCATAGACGAAACCTTTGAACGCCAGTATATCAGCGTGGTACAGGGAAATGGTGCTGAAGTAGTACCCGCACTCCTGGAGCAGCATCGCTTTGACCATGTATTCTTCACCGGCAGTATTCCGGTTGGCAAAAAAATCGCTGAGCAGGCGGCCAAAAAGCTTACCCCCGTCACACTGGAACTGGGAGGCAAAAGTCCGGCAATCGTAGACCATACTGCCAAAATGAAGGTAAGTGCCCGGCGAATTGCCTGGGGTAAATTCTACAACGCGGGGCAAACCTGTGTAAGTCCAGATTATGTGCTGGTGGAAGAAAGCGCGAAAGAAGATTTTATCCATCACATGCGCCAGGTGTTATGGGAGTTTTACGGAGAGATGCACCCTGATCATCCTGACTACGGACATATCCTGAACGAAAAAAGATTTGATACTCTGAGCGCATACCTTGAACAGGGAAACATCCTACTGGGCGGACAGACAGACAAAAGTAAACTTTATATCGCGCCTACCCTGATGGACCAGGTAAGCCTGGATAGCCCGCTGATGCAGGAAGAAATTTTTGGACCTATTCTGCCCATCCTTACCTTCAGCACTTATGAGGAAGCGATGGAGATCATCTCGCATAATCCACACCCCCTCTCTCTTTATCTTTTTACGGAAGACAAGGCGAAAGAGAAATTAATCACTGAAAGGGTGCAGTTTGGAGGTGGAGCGATCAACAACACTATCGTACACCTCAGCAATCCTCACCTGCCTTTTGGCGGTGTGGGAAACAGCGGCTTTGGCAGGTACCACGGAAAGTACAGTTTTGATACCTTTACTCACCTGAAAAGCGTGATGAAGACAGGCACCTGGTTTGATAATAAGTTACGCTACGCACCTTATAACATCAACAAAAAGAAAATCGCGCAGTTTTTTATGCGCTAGTAAATCACCTCGTGGCAAGCCCTGAGGCATTGTCAGTGGTAAGATTACTTGTCTTTTCACACGAAGCATGCTTCGGGCTATTAGACCCTAGGGAAAACAAGAAAAGGCCACTGCAGCTAGCTGCAGTGGCCTTTTTTAATTCATACGCTATTACTTTTTCAGGAAACCCAGTCCAGGCAGAGGGCTGCTGACCATGAAAACTGTCGGCTACCATAGCCCTGGTGCTGTTCATGCACAATACCACGGATAGGATCAAAGTATTCGTAAAAGCCATAGTGGCTCAGCAGTTCCAGTGAATCTGCCTTCACCTTCTCTGCCAGTTCATGGTAACCATAGTGGTTCAACCCATGGAACAGCATCCAGTTCATGTTGATCCATACCGGTCCACGCCAGTATTTCTGCCGGTCAAATTTGTCGCTGAGTGGCGTAAAGGAAGGACACAGGTAATAAGGCTGCTGAGGAGTACCGCTGAAGGCAGCACTTTGGAGCCTTTCCACTACTTTTCCGGCCCTTGCGGCATCGGGTACACCGGCAAACAGGGGCATCAGGCCGGAGGAAGCTTCCATCAGCAGAGGCTCATTGTTGATCAGGTCATATGCGTCATACATAGCGGTTTTTTCATTCCAGAGTTTGCGGTTCATTGCGCTGATTGACAATTCATTCCACTCCTTAAATTCCTGCACATCTTCGCCGATCATGCCACCCAGTTCAATCATAGCCTGGTTAGAACGGATGAGAATAGTATTAAACAGGGGGTCCTGCACTGCGAAGGGAATTATTGAATAGATATCCGCTTCACGGTAGTCAGCCTTACGAAAAAGGTCAATGAGGTGAATATAGCGGTCGTAGTCAGAGTGGGTCGGCCGATGCTCTTCATGGCTGGTATCCAGGTCCTTGCGCTGGTAGGGAGGCACTTTGATCCTGGAGAAATCTATTTTTTCCAATGGAGTATCCCAGGTAGGTGAGTTATCATTGCCTGATTCCCAGGGATGGCGTATATACACCAGCCCTTCATGATGCGGGTCCCGTTCGTTGTAGAAGTAGGCATGCATAGCCCGGATTTTGGGATACATCTCCCTGACAAAGTTAAGAGCCCTACCCTTATCCCGGGCCACCTGGTACATCCGCTGCAGTACAAAGCCATGCACCGGAGGATTGCTAATACCGGAGGTTTTTATCTGGTCCGGGGCATCAAAGGAGCGCCAGGTCTCCCAGAAGGGTGAACCCGGGAAATAGTGGTCGTCTGCTGAAGTGTTGAA
>CAZFFW010000262.1:0-7263 GCA_964518125.1 uncultured Porifericola sp. | reverse complement strand
GCTGTCAGGAATATTGTCAGCCCCACCTGTACTGCTCCGCCCAGTAACACGGTGTTTTTGATAGCAGAGAGGCTTTTCAGTGAAAATTCCATCCCTATGATAAAGAGCAGCAGGATAATGCCAATCTCCGCCAGCACATCAACTTCGTGAGAGACATTGATCAGCCCCAGAACATAGGGCCCGGCCAGAATCCCGGTGATCAGATACCCTAGAATGGTAGGCAGATTAAGCTTCTGAAACAGGTAAATTACCAGTACAGAAGCTCCCAGAATAATGGTTATATCAGTGAGTAAAGGTATTTCCATAGTAGGCCCGCTAGTTAAAAAAATGATTTGCCGGAAGCTGCCTGTAAAGATGCAGCTTTACCCTAAACATACGCACTTTCCACTGATGAAGAAAGGCGCATTTGGCCTGACAATCAAAGAAAGTGTCAAAAAAGTTTATTCCCTACAAATATACGATCAGGCTACTGTTGCTTTTTCATCCAGACGGGCTTTGTCTCAGCATGGTGTTCTTTGCCCAGTATTTCCCGGTAAAGCTCGGGGCGGCGGGCATTACGGTAGCGGTAGCCACCAGCCTGTTTGAGTTTTTCGGGTGTACATACTGCCAGTGCGATGTCATCCTCAAAGCTGCGTACTTCTGATAATACCTCTCCAAAAGGGTCCAGTATCATGGCATTGCCGTTCTTCAGCTGGTCGTCATCCATACCGATGGTATTACTGAAGATCATGTACACCCCATTATCATAAGCGCGGGCCGGCAACCAGCGCATCAGCCATCCCCTGCCTTTGGGACCTTCAAACTCCATTCTCAGCGGTACGGGATCCTCATGCCGCCTGTCCCAGAGCTTTTTGTCTACATAATCTCTGCCAGGCATAGGCGATGGCGTACAGCCCGTCACATGAGGGGCAAATATGATATCGGCGCCCAGCAGGGTGGTAGCCCTGACATTTTCTACCACATTATTGTCATAGCAGATCAGGATGCCGCACTTCCAGCCGTGGAGCTTGAAAGTGACGTATTCGCTGCCGGGCGAGAGGTAAGGACTAATGAAAGTATGCAGCTTTCTAAACCTGGCCAGCAGCCCTTCTCCATTGACACAAATGTAGGTGTTGTACAGGGTGTCGCCCTCTTTTTCCAGCAGTCCCGCCAGGATACTGATGCCGTAGCGTTTTGCAATGTGGATCAATTCCGTGGTACTTTTTCCGTCCGGTACTTCTTCCGCCAGTTCCAGCATCTGCGCGTGGCTGAGGCGCCGGAGGTGCGCATAAGAAGTGACACATAACTCGTGAAAACTGATCACCTGTGCGCCTGCTTCAGCGGCGCGGCGGCTCAGCTTCTCCACTACTGAAAGATTGTAGATTTTGTCGCCATTACGGCTCTCAAACTGGGCCGTAGCTATTGTAAGGTGTTGCATAGCCTGAATTTATATCCTTCCTTTATCAAAACAAATGCATTATTCCTTTACTTCTGACGTAAACAGTTGTCAGGCTTATTATTCCGTTTTACTTTGATGGCTGCTAACTTTTTTATCTCCATTTTCCAGACTTCATGCTGTTAGATTATAAGTACATTTTACTGCTGGCCGCTGCGCTGATTTTGCTGAGTGTCATGGCAAGCCGCTTTGCGGCACGCCTGGGCGTTTCTTCTCTACTGGCTACTTTGGTTATCGGTATTTTTATCGGAAACGGAGGGCGTTTTGATTTTGATTATAACTATCCCGAAATCACACTGCGCATCAGTGAGGTTGCGCTCTGTATCATCATTTTTTCGGGAGGAATGGAATCCAACTGGAAAGGCCTTCGCCCCATACTGAAAAAGGGGCTTTCACTGGCCAGTATCGGTGTACTGTTGACCAGCCTGGTGATGGGGCTGTTTGTCTACCTGGTATTTGACTGGCCTTTTCTGGCTGCCTTACTCCTGGGGGCGATTGTCTCTTCTACTGACGCTGCCGCTGTTTTTTCTATCCTGGAAAGTAGCGGGCTCAAGCTCAGGAATAACCTTAGCGAAATTCTGGAGCTGGAATCTGGCACCAACGATCCCATGGCCTATTTCCTGACGATCAGTTTTTCATATCTGCTGGTAAACCCTCAGGCCGGTGCTCCGCAGTTGGCGATGAACTTCGTCCTCGCGATGTCAGTAGGTTTGGTTACGGGTATCGTCGGCGGCAAGCTGGCTACTTTTGTCATACAGCGGGTAAAGCTCAAGAAAGGGCAAAACCCGGTTGTACTGCTGTCTATCATCCTGCTCCTGTATTCGGTCAACGCTATTTTCGGAGGCAGCGCGTTTCTGGCAGTTTACGTAGCCGGACTACTGGTTAGTCAGACGCACTGGAGCAATAAAGGCATTAGTGTCTATTTCTTTGAAGGGGTATCCTGGCTGATGGAAACAGCGCTTTTCCTGATACTGGGACTACAGGTGTATATCTATGAGCTGATGGATATCTTCTGGGAAGGGCTATTGCTATCCATGGTACTGATCCTGCTGGCGCGCCCAATCGGCGTATTCGTATCACTAGCCTTCTTCCGCGATCTTAACTGGCGCCTGAAAACCTTCGTCTCCTGGGTAGGCTTAAGGGGGGCAACGCCCATTGTGTTCGCACTGGTCCCGCTGGTGCAGGGAATCCCGGTGTCTCACGATATTTTTAACATTTCTTTCGTAGTAGTCATCACTTCCATCCTGCTGCAGGGCACTACGGTCAAGTGGATGGCGAAGCTTACGGGAGCAAAGCGGGCGTAGACTCAGCGACAGATCCGTTCTGTCAGCTTGCTGTAAAGGCTTTACAGGCTAAAAAGAAAAATCCTCTCCCCGGTATCAGCGGGAAGAGGATTTAACACTGAACAGGCAGAAAGTTTTATTTCATACTGACTGCCGTACTGCCTTTCAGGCTGGTCAGGTACGCTACCAGGTCCACCAGTTCCTGCTGCGTCATGGTACGCTCCAGGTTATCAAACATCAGCGACTGCTCCATTTCTTCTACTGAAGCCACTTCGGTCATCTTATAAGTATTGGTAAGCCCTCCGTACATGCGTAGCTGCAGCTCATCTTCGGTCTTGCTCAGGATATAGCCTGTCACCTGGCTACCATCATTGAGGTTGACGGTGTAGCCCTCATAGCCAAAGCTGATGCCTTCGCTGGGGTTCAGGATGGATTTGTACAAGGCATCTTTGGTCAGTTTGTTACCAATTTCAGAAAGCCCGGGGCCGTAGTCTACGCCCTGTCCGTTTACCACATGGCAATTCTGGCAGGAGCGGGCAAATACCGTAGCGCCCATTTCGGCATTCCCGGCCATGGTCACCAGCTCTTTGATGGGCGGCAGTTCTCCTTCTGAGGATTCTCCCGGCAGGTCCATGAGCGCTGCTGCTTCTTCGTAGATGGAATTGCGCATAGCGCGGGAGAAAACGATGCCGGCTACTGAATCAAGGTCTGCGTGCAGGTCACCGTTGCGGACCATATCCAGCAGCAGGTTTTCACCCCCCCAGCTACCGGCAAAAGCCATCACCGCTTCTTCTCGTACCGGCAGCGGCTGCTCTCGGCTGCGGACCACGTTCTGCAGTACTGCTAACGACTCGTTATTATTTACCCGCTTCAGGGCAGCGATCATATTTGCCTTCTCCTCTTCCCTGCCGCTGCGGAATACTTTCATCACCGCGCTTTCACCCCCCAGGTCCAGCAGGAGACGCGCCGCCTCAGGTCCGATATCCTGGTCGGCTTCCTGCAGTACCAGTGCCAGAAGATCCTGGTTATATTCCTTCATCTCGTAGCGCTTGATCAGTTCAATATATTCCTGGCTGCCTCTCACCGATTCCAGCGATTTCTTCAGCGCATTCTTCAGGTTTGGCGAGCGTTTCACCGTTTCTGTCGCCAGGTGGTTAAGGGCCAGCATGGTGATTGCTTCCTGGTTAGGATGCTGCTGCAGGGCCATATTCGCCAGCACTTCCTGCTTATAGGGATCACTGTGGAAGTCAAAAGCACGGAAATACCGCAGGCGGTCATTGTAGGTATTGGATTCTGAACTGTTGATCAGTTCAGCCAGCAGCGGGATGGTCTCGGACGATCGCATACGCCAGATAATATCCTGTCCGGCAGCATTGTTCCAGTCATCTCCCACCCTGTTCATCCACGCCCTGAAACGGGAGTCTGCATGCAAATCAGCGCCTATACCCAGGGCTTCCAGGTACCAGCGGTCCTGTCCGTCGTGCTGCATGGCCAGTGCTGCCCATAGCTCGTCAGCCTCAGCCGTGTCCATGTAGCGCAGTGCCAGCGCTACTTCTCTGCGTACCTGCGGGTCTTTGTCTTTGCTCATCTGCTGCAGCAATGGCATAATGTCTTCATCCTGCTGGCGGGCCATCCGGATGGCGGCCTGGCGGATGTCGGGGTTTTCGTCGGCAAGCGCTTCTTCCACATATTGCCTGCCCTTACCCTCAATTTTGGAGAGCAGCCACAATGCGCGGGCACGGTAGCGGTCGTTTTCAGATGTCGCCATCTGCTGTAAGGCAGGCTCTGCCTCGGTACCCCACTCATGCAGTTTGGTCCAGGCCAGATAGCGGGTTGAAAGGTTTGGATTCTCCAGTGCTTCAACGGCCTTTTCAGGAGTGGACAGGTCAGGAGCGTTTACCTGGTAAACAGCCTCATTACCTCCAAAAAGTCCGGATAAAAAGCCTTCTTCTTCAGTCTTAGGCGTGATGCGGTAGATCCTGCCCTGAGCCAGATCTCCTACCTGGTGACCCCCTACTCCGGGATCATACCAGTCGGCAATGAAAAGTGAGCCATCGGGCGCTACTGTGACATCAGCAGGGCGAAACCACTGGTCTTTGCCTTTGACAATATTATCCATTTCGGCAGTATAGCCGGCGCCAGATTTCTGCACCGGATAGGCCCGCACTACATTGGGCCCGGCATCGGAATGTATCATCTGCCCGTGGAAACGGTTGGGCAGCAGATCACCTTCGTATACCAGTATACCCGTAGGAGAGCCGGCCCCGGTCTGGAGGAGGTTGGGTACCACCCCGGGATCGTTCAGGTGCCAGTGCCGCTTGGGGATTTCGTCATGCATACCGGTACGGTAAGCGCGCCAGTTTTCACCGGTCGCCTCATCGCGGTAACCATAGTTGCCATATTCCATTACGTAGTTGATGCGGACGCCTTTGTTGCCATCATCATCATTGTCTGACTGCCAGAGCGTACCGTATGAGTCTACGGCTACCTCATAGTTATTTCGGAAGTTGTGGCCCAGCACTTCAAAGTTACTGCCATCCGGGTCACAGCGGAATACCATACCCTGACGATAGGGCTGCCCGGTATCGTTGACTGCGATACCACTCTGTTCTATCACAGGATTGCCGTTTCTGTCCAGTATCTGCCCGCCGGCATTACCGAAGTTAAAGTACAACTTCCCGTCGGGTCCAAAGACAAATGCATGGATGGCATGGTCGTGCTGCTCTCCTCCCAGCCCGCTGAACAGTATTTCCTTCTTATCGGCTTTATCATCTCCGTCGGTATCGGTAAGCAGCAGGACATTAGGGCTGCAGGAAACGATGGCTTTGTTGCCCATGACCCAGATGCCTAGTGCGGCATTGACGTCGTTGCCCTGGTAAAAGACTTTGCTATTGTCGGCTTTACCATCTCCGTCGGTATCTTCCAGGATCAGGATACGGTCACCTTCAGATTTGGTGGGATTATTAGGATTGAGCTTGGGGCGGTAGTTGTAGCCTTCGCAGACCCACACCCGTCCCCGCTCGTCAATGTCCATATTGGTAGGATTAACTACCATCGGCTCAGCGGCAAAAAGGGTAGCCTGCAGATCATCGGCTATTTCCAGGCCCGCCAGCGCATACTCGGGCATCCTTTTCTGCTCTTCGCTCAGAGAATCGTAGGCTACTGGGGCAGTCTGCTCTGCTCCATTATCGCAGGCAGTAGCCAGGCCCAGCAAGGAGAGCATGGTAAAACCCATTGATCTGAGGAGATAGGCTTTTATTTTTTCAGCCTGATAAAGTTTCATAGGTTGTACAGTTTAATTCATAAAATTCTCGACTCTTCCAAGATAGTAAATCTGTACTATATTGAAGAAAGTGCGGACACAAAAAAAGCTGACAGTCAGTACTATCAGCTTTATGGCTCGTTCAGTAAACTGAAAAACTTCTTTCAGAAAACACCACCGAAATCATCATCATCTTCATCGTCCCAATCATCCAGGTCTGAGGCATCCAGCGCTTCAGCATCCAGCTGTCCCATCAGGTCACTACCAAATTCCAGTTCCAGGTCTTCATCAAGGTTTGAGAAGAAGTCATTTTCCACTTCGTACGCACTTAGTTTTGTAGAATTTTTCATGATTGTTACTTTATGGTTAAACATTGAGTACTAAAATTTATACGAATATTTTTATCTATGAAAAAGCCTTGTCTGGTGAGTATGTGGGGTCAGGGAGGAAGGTTTAAGATTCACCTTGGTCTGTTGCTGCTACATGGCGATTACCTACATTGAAGGCAGCGGAAAAATTTGCCATACAAACTGCCTTTTTTAGACAATATGCCTAGTTTTGTCTATATTTTTTGCCAAAACAACCTGACTTATGAAAATCCTGATGCGCCTGTCTATCCTGGTCTTTTGCTATTTCTGCTATTTTTCAGCCCTTTTTGCACAAGTACCATCTGCTGTTTTTGAAGAGGAAACCATAGATGCCATAGAGATCGGCTATGGCCTGGAAATCGGGGATGTGGACGGCGATGGTACGCTGGACATCCTTCTGGCTGACAAAAAACAGTTTGTCTGGTATGAAAACGGCAGCTGGGAAAAGCATGTGATGGTAGAGAACCTGACGGAGCGGGACAATGTATCCCTGGCCGCCCGGGATATCAACCGGGATGGTAAGGTGGAAGTGGCGGTTGGCGCCCAGTGGAACCCCGGAGAAACTTCAGATACTGCGGCTTCCGGTTCGGTGCATTACCTGATCCGCCCTGAAGATCCCCGGCAAGCCTGGGAAGCGGTACAATTACACCATGAGCCTACCATCCACCGGATGCGCTGGATGCAAAGCGGCCCAAACGACTACCAACTGATTGTGGTGCCGCTGCATGGCCGGGATAATAAAATGGGTCAGGGTAAAGGCGTTAAGCTCATCGCTTACCAGATGCCCAATGATCCCCGCGCCAGCTGGGATACCACTACCATAGACCAGAGCATGCACATGACCCATAACCTTGCGGTGGACGAACAACAGGAAAATGCCGGTGCCATACTGGTAGCCGGGCATGAGGGCGTGAG
>CAZFFW010000261.1:0-7266 GCA_964518125.1 uncultured Porifericola sp. | reverse complement strand
TCACCTATGCCCCAGCGGCCGCGGTAAATTCCCCGCAGGTTTACATCAAACTGGTAGCGGGTATTGGTATAGAAAATTTTTGCATTTCCGGAATGGCGTGAGCGGTTAAATAAGCCGCCGTAATCTTCGGTGGTGATCGCTATGGTGCGGTTATTGGCATCCCTGGCAAAAATTTCTCTGTTCTGAATCTGCTGATAGGCCTGCTGGTCGCGGCTATCCAGGTATTGGTAGCCCAAACTGAAGGCCCAGCCCGGGAAAGGGTCATAGTCCAGTTGTGTCTCAATACCCTGCGTAGTGACTTCTGAAAAGTTGAAGTAACTAAAAATATTCTGGCCGTTTACTTTTCGGGCAATGGGAGCAGTTTCTATCAGGTCCTGTATGTCGTTATAGAACAGATTGACCTGCCAGTGCATGGATTTCATGGGTTTGATGTCAAAGCCCAGGTTGTAAGCCAGGGAGCTCTCGGCACTGATTTCCTCTATGGTGACCGCATCAATAAATACCCTGTCAATCTGCCCCTGCTGCTCCAGTTCAGCCAATTTCTCCTCCACCACACTGGAGCCAAAAACGCTGTATCCGGTTATCGGATTGGTAAATGCCAGCAGCAACTGGCGGAAATCAGGCGCTTTATAACCGCCTCCGAAAGAGGCCCGTAGATTTAACCACTTGTTGGGATGGTAGCCGACGGCCAGTTTGGGACTCAGCCGGTCAGCGTAGGCGCTATGGACATCAAGGCGTCCCCCTGCCACAATATTCCATTTATCAGACGGCTGCCACTGGTACTGGGCAAATGCATAATGAGAAGTAAAACGATTCACTTCATCATAGCGGGTGGCGTCTACCTGTTCTCCCAGGAAGCCGGCACCGGCGGTAATGATGTGCGCATCACTCTTGTACCAGTCATACTGGGCTTCGGTACGCATGAAGGTTTGGTCAAACGTATTGAGATCGTACAACTCATTGTCTTCAGCCATATTCAGCTCGTTGAGGGTCTCGTAGCCGCTGAAGTACTGTCTAAGTTGTAGCTTGTGTCGGTCGTTCGGTCGGTATTCCAGGACCGGCAGCACGTTCCAGTCGGAGCGCTGGTTTAAGCTGCTAATACGGGTGGACACTCCGTCCAGTGTCAGGTCCAGTTGGTCTTCGCTACTTTCGCGGTAGAAGCGGCTGGTGACGTTAAGATCCAGCTGTTCATTGATTTTGTATGAGAATTTGGGACCCAACGTGAAAGCTTCATAGGGGGCAACCGTCTGGGAGACAGACTCAGGGGTAAGGTCATAACCATCGGAAGAAAGGCGGTTCGCAAACATCCTGACGGACAAGCGTTCGTTTCTGAAACCGGCCTCAGCCTGCGCATCCAGGGTGTTGAAAGAACGGTACTGCGTGCCAAAACTTCCTTGCCAACCAACATCGTTACCCTTGGTGATAATATTGACCACGCCGGCCATGGCCTCGCTGCCGTAGAGCGATGAAGATGGGCCGCGAATGATCTCAATACGTTCTACATTATTGACAGTCAGCCTGCTGAGATCAATGGTGCCTGCGGTGCGACCTATGACCGGTTCACCATCTACCAGGATGAGGATGTAGTCAGAAGAAAGTCCCTGCATCTGCAGGCCGGAGCCGTGGTCAGAGATCATTTGAAGGCCGGTCTGTTCCTGCAGCACTTCATCAAGGCGGAGTGAGCCAATGCGCTCTATCTGTTCTTTGCCAATAAGCTGCACAGGGATAGGCACCTCGTCTACCGGACGGGCTGTACGGGTTGCTGTGACCACCACATCCTCCAGGGCTTCAGCCTTTTCGTGCAGGTTAAATTCCAGGGTGATTTGTCGCTCGTCATTAATTTCCAGTGGCTTTTGCTGCGGTTCATAGCCCAGATGGGAAACTAGTAAGGTGTAGGAGCCGAGCGGCACATTTTTCAGGCTGAAGCGTCCAGCAAGGTTGGTAGCTGTGCCCTGGCCATTCTCTTTCAGTAAGAGTGTCGCACCCGGCAGGACGTTGCCTCTCATATCTCTGATTACTCCTTCTATAAGCTGAGCCAAAGCGGATGCCTGGAAGAGGGAAATAATGAGCCATGTTAGTACAATCTTGTGTGTCAGTGTCTTCATGCGTAAGCATCATTAGAATTCAATGCATCATACAGCAGGGTTGATGATGGATTTTGCTTCCAGGAGCATCTTTGTCCGCTGCATCACCTCCTGCAGCAATCCCAGTTCTCGCAGGCTGAACATAAAGACCATGTTTTTGACGGATGTCTCTATGATGATACTGCGACAACATGGGCAGCAAGGCTGTGCAGCGTAATGTTCCAGGGTTTCATCTACCTGGGTCATTAGTCGGTCAAATTCATGAAGCTCCATCAGGAGGGCAATATTGCCGAAGCCTAACTGCATGCGTTTGCTACGGGCGCAGTGGGCGGTAAAGGCGAATTCATTCTGATCAGTGATCTGGCATTGGTAATCCATACTTCAGGTTTGGCTAGAGATACAAAGCGTTTTTCTGCTTATATTTATTTAGACTTAATATAAATATGCCCAAAAGTACAGTCTGCCTGTCTGTTTGTCAATCGCCTAAAATGGTATTTTTTTGTACCAGCATGAGTAGCAGGAAATAGCTAATAGAAGCTACTGGCATTATTACAAATTGCGTATACCTGCAGTTCTGTAAGTATTGTTTAGTACTATCTTCCCATCTTCCACTTCTAGTATTCCAAGGCTGAGTGATCGGGTGAGAAGACCGACTGGAGAACAGACACCAAGTTTTTTCAGAATTTTTTTGCGGTGGGCATGAATCGTATGGGGGCTCAGCATGAGCCGGTCAGCGATTTCCTGGGTAGAAAGGTCAAGAGCGATCAGTTCAATGATCTGGTATTCACGCATGCTGAAACTACTGGTGATAGTAGGCTGGTCAGGGTTTATTTTAGCAGTACCAGTAAGCAGGTCAAGGGCGGTATTGCAAAAAAACTTCTGGTTATCTTTTACCATCTCCAATGCATACAGTATTTCTTTGCTGCGACAGCCCTTACGTAAAAAGGCATGCACTCCGCTTTGGATCATCCGCAGTATTCTGTCCCGGTCCTGGTCTGCGGTTAGGAGCATGATCTTGACTGAAGGATATTGCTGGATGATTTGCTCACATTCATCATATCCGAAATCTGGAAGGCTATTATAATCAACAATGATTACATCAACCTTTTCCTCAGATAAAGCTGTCAAAAGGGATGCATACTCTGTCACCTGCAAAAAGAGGCTGAAGGCTGAGGCTGGCTGCTTTTCAAAGAGGTGCTTAAGAGCCAGAAAAGTAAGGTCGTGGCTATCGGCCAGTAAAATTCTGATCATTTTGCCTGTCTTATTTAGAAAAAGTCTAAATCTAATTAAACGGCTTAAGAATTTCAATAATTGTGCGGGCTAAAGCTGAATCTGTCTAAACAAAAGTGGTGTGGTTAGCTTCAATGGGTGATTTTTCACTTTGATTGGCCTATCTTTATGCATGGATGATCCTGAAAACAGGATATTGCGCTCAGCATGTACCCACTTGATTTCATGAATAATTGAAATGCTATGCATAGACGGGACTTTCTTAAATCTACTGCTTTTGTAAGTATTCATCTCAGCGCTGCTCCTCTGCCTGTTGGTGTTTTTTACCACACCAATGAAAGTTGGAAAGGCAAAAAAATCCTTTTTCTCGGAGATAGTATCACCCAGGCAGGTAGTTATATCAATTTTATGGAAAGCGCACTTCTGGCTGCTAAAGGCAGGATTTCTGCACAGTTGCTGAATCTTGGGTTAGCCAGTGAGACCATATCGGGTCTTTCAGAAGCAGCGCATCCTTTTCCTAGGCCCTTTCTCCATGATCGCCTGGAAAAGGTTCTTGCATACACGCAGCCGGATATCATCTTTGCCTGCTACGGCATCAATTGCGGTATCTACCATCCATTTGACCAGGCACTTTTTCGGCAATACCAGCACGGAATTGACAGACTGATGCAAGCAGCAGAACGGCAAAAAGCTGAACTGATCCTGATGACACCTCCCCCTTACGCCGCTCCGGTCAGCAACTATGACACAGCCCGAAAGGATAAAGGCAGAGAGGATTATAGCTTTATGCGACCTTATCTGGCCTATGATGATGTCATGAAAAAATACGGTGAATGGATCATGAGCCTGGAAAATAAACTTAAAGTGATAGACCTGCATACTCCGATGCTTCTGCATCAGTCTGTGTGTTATGATGAAGACTATATTCACCCCAATGAGTACGGTCACCAGCTGATGGCGCAAACAATTTTACATGCTTTGGACTGGCTTGACATACAGGAAAATACCAGAATAAGAATGGAGGGAGCTATTCCTGAAACTACCGATGCTTTAAGCAGTACCATAGAATTGAATTTGCCGAATGTACCTTACCTTAAGTATACAAAAGCTGAGGTTTACAATAATTTAATCGCTTTTCCTGAGATAACCTTAGTGATCAGGAACTGTCCTTCGGGAGTTTTTCAACTCATGGACCAGGACCAGATAGTAGGACAATACACGGGAGACAGTCTCCGTAATGGCATTACTATCAGTACTGCTACAATGGGAGACAGCCTGCAGAAACTCGCTCCCTGGCATAATGCATCGCAAATCTATGATCTTGTTGCTGCCAGAAGAAAGCTCTATGATTACAGTCTGCTACAGCACATCGGTCATCAACGACCGATGAGTCAGGAAGGTCTGCCCCTAAATATTGCAGAACAGAAAAAGCAGGACATTGATGAAAAAATTCGCAGAAAAATGACAGAAAAAAAGTGGCTGCTGGAATTAATAAAAGTTGGCTGATAATAACCTGTCCTTAGCCTTCACTGTATGGTTGAAATATTTTTCTTTTGATCTGGGTGTTTGCTGCCTGTTGTAAATTTTCCGAGATTTCGGCAAAGTATTTTTTTCGGCCAAATAGCAGCAACATGCATTGGGATAAATTATCGCATAAGCAGATCAAGGAGAGAATAAGCAAAGCACTGGAACAAAACCTGGATTACCGTAGAGAGGATGTGCTTGGACTACCTGCCACTTACCTTGACCCTGAGGTATTTTATAATGATGCGCCCTTTCTTCAAGAT
This sequence comes from uncultured Porifericola sp., assembly GCA_964518125.1. Classification (GTDB taxonomy): domain Bacteria; phylum Bacteroidota; class Bacteroidia; order Cytophagales; family Cyclobacteriaceae; genus Catalinimonas. The sequence continues at coordinate 2,165 of CAZFFW010000261.1, read as the reverse complement.
GCACCCTACATGCAGACCATGATCGCTAATCCAAATCACATAGGCTGCCATACGCTCGGTGAGTCTGAACCTGCTTTTCCGGGTACCCAGGAGATTGAGAGAGAGTTGATTGACATTTGCGCCCGTCAGATTTTTGCTGCTGAAGCGGGTTCTTACGACGGTTATGTTGCTTCCGGAGGTACCGAAGCCAATATTGAAGCCCTTTGGGTACTTCGTAATTATTATCAACGTGAGCACCATGCCGAAATGCGGGAAATTGCTATCGTTTATTCCGAAGATACCCACTATTCTGTACCTAAAGGTGCTAATTTATTGAACATGCAGTCCGTTATTTTGCCGGTAGGGGAGGATGACCGCAAAATACAAATTGACTTGATGGAGGATAAACTGTCTGCAGCGAAGGCAGAAGGTGTTAAGTATTTTATCCTTATCATGAATATGTCAACTACCATGTTTGGCTCAGTGGATGATGTTGAGCAGGCCTCGGCCGTCATGGAGAATCTGGGACTGGAATATCACATCCATGTGGATGGAGCCTACGGAGGGTTCATTTATCCATTTACCAGCAATGATGAAAGTATGACTTTTAAAAATCCGAAGATTAATTCTTTCTCTTTAGACGCTCATAAACTGGTGCAATCTCCCTACGGTACGGGTATTTGTCTGCTGCGCAAAGGCATGGTGCAATACGCCTTAACGGATGAGGCTCGTTATGTAAAAGGTAAGGATTATACTTTGGTGGGAAGCCGCTCAGGCGCAAATGCTATTGCGGTATGGATGATACTGATGACTTATGGCGCTGCCGGGTGGAAAGCAAAAATTCAGAAACTGATTGACCGTACTGATCGTATCTGCGAAAACCTGGATGAAAGAGGCATTCGCTACTATCGGCACCCTGCCATGAATATTGTCAGTATACGTGCTGAAGATATACCACAACGCCTTGCGGAGCAGTTCGTACTTGTTCCTGATTCACACGATCAACAGCCCAGTTGGGTAAAAATCGTAGTTATGGAGCATGTGACCCAGGGAAAAATTGATAAATTCTTACTCGCCCTGGACGGTTGGAATAAAAACCAAAAGGGGTAAATACTTAAAACATTATTCACTCACTATAGAAAAAACCTATGAAGTATCTGTTTTTTAGTTTGTTAGCTTTCGTAATGGCCTGTCAGTCTTCTAATCAGCAGGAAGAGTCAACCGAAGCAACTCCGGTATCAACTGCTCAGGAAAAGAGCTGGCAGGAGGTTGACATGCAGAATGAACCTACGGCACGCCACGAAAATGCTTTTGTAGAGGCTGATGGTAAATTTTACCTGATCGGTGGGAGAGGGGAGCGTCCGGTTGATATTTATGATCCTGAAACCAAAACATGGAGTCAAGGGCAGTCTCCGCCTCTTGAAATGCATCACTTTCAGGCAGTTGCCCATGAGGGTAAAGTCTATGTAATGGGTGCACTCACAGGAGGCTATCCCGACGAACAGCCCATTCCTAACATTTATATGTATGATCCTGCCAGTGACTCATGGACCAAAGGACCTGAAATACCGGAGGAACGCCGAAGAGGTGCTGCCGGGGCTTTTGTTCATGAAGGGAAATTTTACTTAGTAAATGGCATACAGAATGGCCATACCAATGGCTACGTAAGTTGGCTGGATATGTATGACCCTGGCAGCGGCGAATGGACACAGTTGGCTGACGCTCCACATCAGCGTGACCACGTACAGGCTGCGGTTGTAAACAATAAAATTGTGGTAGCCGGTGGCAGGACAACTTCTGCTGAAACCGGTCAATCATTGGAACTTACCCGTCCGGAAGTAGACGTTTATGATATGGACAGCGGTACCTGGACCACGCTTGAACAGGAAATCCCTACCCAGAGAGCAGGTACTACATCTGTAGTATTAGATGGTAAGCTTATCGTTATCGGTGGAGAAAGTGGTGCTATGGAAGCAGCCCATCATCAGGCCGAAGCTTTGGATCTGGCAAGCGGTAAGTGGAGCAGTCTGCCGTCATTAAAGCAGGGCCGTCACGGTACACAGGCAATTGTGTATGATGGAAAAATTTATATTGCAGCCGGCAGTGGCAACCGGGGCGGAGGCCCCGAACTGACCAGCATGGAAGTATATCAGTAAAAGAAAAAGCCCCTTCAAGGGGCTTTTTCT
>CAZFFW010000260.1:0-7268 GCA_964518125.1 uncultured Porifericola sp. | reverse complement strand
TAGATAGATCGTTCTACTGATTAGAGGGATAATAATCAAAAAACATTGTCATCATTTTTCCATGAAAAGGTATAACAACTAGCGCAATGTGTCCGCTATTAATTTATTTTTCATCAATATTTTTGAATAAATCATAATATTGGCTAAAATACACTAATAAAATTAACGGTTTTATATTACTGATACTGTGGGTGCCATTGATTGGAACGATAAGGAACATGCGCTAATTCTATTGTTGAAGCAGGGAGATGCTTTGGCATTCAGGAAATTGTATGATCAGTATTACAATTTAGTTTACAAATACAGCTTGCTTATCATTAAGTCAAACGAAATGGCTGAAGAAGCTGTGCAGGAAGTATTTACCAGAGTATGGGAAAAGAGGGAGAGCATCAATTCTACTTTTTCATTTAAAGCTTATCTCTGCACTATTGCCAAGAACTACTTACTCAACCAACTGCGCAAAGCAAGCTATGATGCCAGTATGCGGCAACATGTTTTTTATTCCAGGGCTCAATCTGAACCCACTACAGAGAACCTGATTTTAGAAAAAGAACTGGAATCCATCAAGCAAACTGCTATTGACTCTTTACCTCCGCAAAGAAAAAAAATATTCCTGCTTTGCCACCAACAAGGAATGAAGCACAAAGATATTGCTACATTACTGGGCATATCGCAGCATACTGTAAAAGACCAAATCGTAAAGGCCAATAAAGATATTAAAGGCTACCTTACTGAACATGCTGGTATCGCTTTCTCTCTTCTGCTATCCCTTTTCTCTGATTGTTAATCTTTTTCCTGTTTTTTCTCAAATAAATTCTCAGCCGGATCGTCCTGTCGGCCTCTTGGTGTGTATCATATATAAATATTCACCAAAGAGTACCTATTGTGGACAAGAGAAATTCAATAAAACAGCTTTTTCAGAAATTCCTGCATGAACAGTGCAATGAAGAGGAAATCAATCTAATCCTCCATTACCTTCAACATGACCCTGATTCTAATGATCTGCCTGAGTTTGAGGAAGTAAATGATAAAATGCAGGAGCTCCAGAGTATGGACGATGACAGGGCAAATGCTGTTTTTCTGAAAATCATTGACAGCCATGCTGTGCCGGCTGAAAGACCAGCTCAGCAGTTCATTCCAATCTGGATGAAGGTCGCCGCAAGCCTAACTGTTTTCTTCCTGCTGAGCATGCTCACTTACCAATATTTTAGTGAAAATCAGTTGGTCACGTATACCACTGCATTTGGTGAAACACAAAAGTTTATCCTCCAGGATGGCAGTGAGGTAACCTTAAACTCGAATTCATCTTTGATGGTCAGCCGGGATTGGGATGAGGATCAGGACAGATTGGTCAGCCTGAGGGGTGAGGCATTTTTTAAGGTAAGCCATACTGAGCATGATCAGAAGTTTATCGTAGAAACTGAAGATCAAATGCAGGTAGTGGTACTGGGAACAGAATTTAATGTCAATAGCCGCAAAGATATTTCACAGGTAGTACTAAGAAGCGGTAAGGTACAGGTGCTTACTCCTTCTAAGAAAGACATCATCATCGAGCCTGGTGAAATGGTTGCTTACGAAAAAGATAGTGAAGAGTGGGTGAAAAAGTCAGTAGAGACGGAGCTTTATACTTCCTGGACCCAAAACCTACTCCTCTTTCGTGAAAGCACCCTGAAAGATGTAGCCCAGGTACTGCAGGCTAATTTCGGGTACGAGGTAGCTTTTGAAGACGATAGTCTGGAATTATTGCGCTTTACAGGCTCAAATCCTGCTAATGCGCCGGAACTGCTGCTCAAGACCCTTGAATTATCATTTGAACTTCGTGTAAAAAAAGATGGGAAGAAGATACTCTTCCAAAAGCCTGAATGATTCTGCGTTGCCCATCACTTTGATACCAAAGAAAGAAAATGCGCTTTTTGCAAACCATAAATTATCGTACTTATGAAAAATGCCTACCCTTATGTATTAACCGTCTTAGTTTGGGCTTTGCTCAATCTCCCGGGCAGCATTTATGCCCAGAATCTGGCGGCAAACCATCCTCTTTTTCCCAGGAGTGCCAGCCAGACTGACAAAGTGATGCTTGAGCAGGTGATCCTTGACCTGGAGAAGAATTTTCAGGTAAGGTTTAATTATAACAGCAGTCTTCTCAAAGATAAGCTTGTGGATCCTTTGGTAGTGGAGAAAGTTAAAAAACAGGAACTGCAAATTGTGCTTGAGAGTATTCTCAGTCCAATGGATCTCTCTTATGAAAAAATCAATAATTTCCATTATGTGATTTATTCTGCCGCTGAAAAAAAGCAGAACCAAAAATTGATACCGTCCAAACTTGACCTGAGACAAGGGAACTCAGCGAAAACCACTCTCCGGCTTCCTCAAAAAATAGTGCTGGATGCCATGAGACTACACAGTCAAAACCTGGCTCAGTCCATTTCCGGTAAGGTAACCGATGGTGAATCCAACCAGCCACTGCCCGGAGTGAATGTGCTGGCTAAAGGCACTACTACCGGTACTGTAACCGACATTGATGGTAATTATAGGTTGACTGTCGATGATAATGTGAACACATTGGTTTTTTCTTCCATAGGTTATGTCACGCAGGAAGTAACCATCAATGAGCGCAATGTGGTCAACTTGTCAATGATACCGGACGTGAAGTCCTTATCCGAAGTAGTGGTGGTTGGTTATGGAGAGCAGCGAAAGCGTGAAGTTACGGGTAACATATCCACTGTTAGGGGGGAAGAACTGGTCGGCGTACAGGTGCCATCTTTTGACGCCGCCCTGCAGGGAAGAGCAGCTGGTATCCAGGTAAATCAGGGAAGTGGTGTCCCGGGCGCTCCTTCCCGTATCCTTATAAGGGGCACATCTTCCATTTCTGCGGGTTCTGAGCCTCTGATTGTCGTAGATGGTTTCCCGCTTACTCAGGAGCTGAGTGGACAGGGCGGAGTAAACTCTTTTATGTCTATCAATCCGGCAGATATAGAAGATATACAAATTCTTAAAGATGCCGCTGCTACCGCAATATATGGATCAAGGGGTGCCAATGGTGTCATACTTGTCACTACAAAATCTGGTAAGGCAGGGAAAAGCTCAGTGAATGTTAACTATAGCTATGGTGTGCAGGAACCTGTCAATATGGTAGAAATGGCTGATGGGCAGCAGTGGCTACGTATGGTAGATGGAGCCTTTGCAAATGACCAGTTTACCCGCCCCTGGGAACCTGTGGTGGATGGCGGCTTGGTGAGTGATTTTGTGGATGATCCCAGTACTTATTTTACCAGAGAAATGGCCGAATCTATCGCTGCAAGTGGTGGTACTGACTGGCTTTCGCCTATATGGCGGCAGGGCTCTATTGAAGATGTCAATATTTCAGCATCAAGAGGTACTGAAAACTCATCATACTTTATATCGCTCCGATACCAGGATCATCAGGGGTTGATGACAACCCAACGATTACAGACCTACGGTATCCGAAGCAACCTGGATTTTAACTTGCTGGATAACCTAAAGATTGGTCTTAAAAACAATTTTAACTACTTCGATAACCAGCGCGGCCAGCTAGGCGGCGGTACAGCGGCTAACCCTAACGGAGGGAGAGCTGACGGAGGAAACCGTGGAGGCTATGGCTCGGCTATAGGCGGTGCAGTCCCTATTCTACCCATCAGGAGAGCTGATGGTAGCTTCTTTGATCCACTAGGAGGAAGAAACCCAGTGGTGGCTAACCTTCCTGGAAATTATTTGGATGAGGCCAGAAATTATCGAAACATTAGTAATTTGTACCTTGACTTTGAGATTTTCAAAGGATTGACCCTCAGGGCTGAAGCTGCTGCTGATATCTGGTTTACACGTAGCCTCATGTACGCAAGTGACCTCATCCGTATTTCGAGATATGCAGAAGTAGGAAATACCCAGAGAAATAACCTTAACTATAATGCATACGCCAGCTACCAGACAGGCATAGGAAATCACCAGTTCAACATTGTGGCAGGGGCTGAAAGACAAAGAAGAAGTTTTTATCGCACCGACACCAGGGCTGAAAACCTGGTATCTTCCGACTTTAATATAGGAGAAACTTCCGGAGATAATGTGATAACGCTGGTCAATGGGACCTTTCCTGAGTTTCGAATCCTCAGTTACTTTTCCAGGCTAAACTATAGCTACAAGGATAAATACTTTGCGATGGCTAGTTTCCGAAGGGATGGTGCTTCTGTTTTCGGGGAAGAAAGCAGGTATGGTAACTTTCCTGCCATCTCTGCGGGTTGGGTATTGTCAGAAGAGGACTTTATTGGCGACCTTGGCCCATTCAACCTTGTGAAGCTTAGAGGTAGCTACGGACGCACCGGGAATGCCGATATTCCCAATGTTTTACAAAACCAGTATGTCACATGGCCTGCCTACTCAGATGGTGCCGGAGTAGTGCAAAGTGTAATCGGCGTGCCTGACATTCAGTGGGAGGATATCAATACTTTTGATGTGTCACTGGATTTTGAGGCTTTCAGCTCTCGCGTCAGTGGGTCGGTTGGGGTTTATCAGCAGGACGTGCAAAACATGCTGTTGCTCAATCCCATTCCTTCCTCACAGGGTATCTTGCTGGGATCTTCATCTATCTGGACCAACATTGGGGACTTACGCAACCGGGGGCTTGAAATTTCATTGAATTCCATCAATATAGATCGTCCCAATGGATTTAAATGGACAAGCAGTCTCAATTTTACCACTGTAAGAGATGAAGTTCTCCGACTGGTACCCAGGCTGGACGAGAATAACCTGGGTATCGTACAAGGCGCTACCATCACCCGTTCTGGTGGGCGTCTGGGTACCTATTTCATGGCTGAATCAGCTTTTATTGATCCTGATACAGGCTATGAGTACATATATGAAATTGACCAGGACCTTTTTAATGAAAGCGGTGTCATCAGTAAGACGGGTGAAACTATTTTGGCTACACAAGCTGCAGCACAGCAGAACCGGGTGGAACTGGAAGGAAAAAGTGGACTTCCTACCTATTTTGGTGGATTTCAGAATACTTTTGGCTACAAAGGTCTCGAGCTACAGGTATTCTTCTCTTTTCAGGGGGGAAATTATATCTATGATGCTAACAGGTATGCAGTCTCTGGCTCTGGCAATTTCAGAGCAGACCTGGAAGGTAGAGTATGGACGCCCGAAAACAGAAACGCTGACTTTCCCCGGCAGACATTGCAGAACCTAACGCTGGATAATGAGCCTATCGCGAGGCCGGGATCTACTTCATTGTATCTGCAGGATGGCTCTTTCCTCAGGTTAAGAAATGTACAGCTCAGCTACAACATACCACAGGATTTAATATCACGGCTCAGACTTAGCAACGCCAGGGTTTTTGTGAGTGGAACAAACCTGCTGACATTTACTAAATATGACGGATTTGATCCCGAAATAGCCAGCTTTGATTCCAACAGGCAAAATAGAAACCTGACCCAGGGATTTGTTGGTGGAACTACCTTCCCCCAGTTAAGAACCTTTACCGGCGGCGTTTCTCTAACATTTTAAACCTTAATGCTATACTACTATGATAAAGCACATAAATTATAATATAGCCGTAAAAATCATGGCACTCTTCATAGTCTTCCTCACGCCAGGCTGTAATGATGATGCATGGCTGGAAGATGTGGGTAAAGTTTCCAATGGCTTTGAACAACCCAGAAATACACAGGATCTTGAACAACTGGTGAATGGTGCCCTATGGGTGGCCGGTGGCCCGGCTGGCTTCAGAGGTATACATGGTAACCAGGCAATTTATTCAGCTACGATCTCTGATGTAGGCAAACTCATGAATGATCTGGGAGTAGTAGGGCAGGATGCTATTGATTGGTACAACCGGGATTTCTCCAATAATACCCACTCTCAACCTGAGAGAAACTGGCAGGCGGGCTATGCAGTATTGCTTGCAGCAAATGCCGTCATAGATTGGGTGGAGGAAAATGGTGCCTTTAACGATGCGCAAAGCCATTGGACGCCCAGGATATTGGGTGAAGCTTACTGGCTAAGGGCCTGGGTAAATTTTGCTATGGTCAGGATTTTTGCCCCTCCTTATGGTGCCGACAACAGTGCTCCTGCAATTGTGATCAAAAATAGTCTGCCAGTCAATGCTTTTGATAATCCAGCCCTGAGCACTGTAGAAGAAGTATATATACAGATTGTAAACGATATTGAGAAAGCTATTGAACTTCTGCCAGAGCAGTACAATCCTGACCGTGATCCCCCCGCTTATGCTGACCGTCAGGACAGGATGGCGGCTCATTTTCTTGCCATGAGAATTTACTTTCAAATGCGTAACTGGGAAAAGGCAGAAGAAAATGCCAACATCATACTCAATTCTAATCGCTTCCCTTTAGATGAAGACCCAATTGAGGCCTGGAATAAGGATCAGTTTGGTGTAAAAGGTAATGAGGTAGTATTTCAATATGTTACTTCAGGATCGCAGACTAACTGGAAGCCGCCGGTAGTATCCAGGTGGTTAGGATATTCAGATCCCAACGGAAGGTGGAATCTGACCAACTTTTTTAATAATAACCAGATCATGTCGCTCAGTGAGCATTTCAAGGCAAGAACCGGATGGGACATACACGAAGAAGCGCTAAATGACAAACGTTATGAACAGCTTTTTATCAGCTTTGATGCCGGTGAAGATCCCAGAATTGCATATCAGGCACTTGGTCAGCGTGAAGTATGGGGCCATAAATGGTACAGGGCAGGAGAGCCTGAAGAAAGAAACCGAGTTTCGCACCTGCCTTTGATGCGCTCAGCAGAAGCTTACCTGACCAGATCATACCTAAGGTTAAGAAGGGGAGATGAAGAAGGAGCGCGTACTGATCTGAATATAGTAAGAAACCGTGCAGGACTGGAAGACTACACAGCTACAATCACCGAAGAGGTTATTGAAATCGAGCGGATGAAAGAACTGGTGTTTGAGGATGACCGGCTATACTATCTTCAGGCTACTGAAAAGGACATACCTAACGGAGACAGAGGTGCCGGTAGCATAGCGTGGAGTGCCAGAACCTGGCTGCCTATTCCACAGTCAGAGATAGATTTGAATCCCAACATCAATAGAGGAACAGATTAGTTGTATAGGTAATAGAGCAATAAAAGGTCATTTATTTTAAGTGACCTTTTTTAATTTTTAGTAAAGGAACAAATGGAAAATTACACACAGAAACTTAAAAGTCTGAATGTCCAGGTAAGTCTCATAGGACTGCTGATTATTTTCTCTTCTCAGTATGTCTTGAAAGCTGAGC
>CAZFFW010000259.1:0-7288 GCA_964518125.1 uncultured Porifericola sp. | reverse complement strand
CCGATCAAACCGCCCAGCAGGGAGGCTAGTTCTGGTCCGATGAACCAGCCGATCAAAAACTGCGGGATGGTGAAAGCCAGTCCACCGTAGAGCGCTATCGGCCATACTTCCCAGGCTTTTTTCAGCGAACCTTCGGCGATCTGCACTGTCATCCCGACAATGACCAGGGCCATGAAGGAACCTACGCAAAAGTGCAGCAGCGCTGCCTGTGCGCCGATTTCGTACAAATATTCGGTAAACGTCATACCGGCAGGAAGCGCAGCCACTCCTTCCAAATTGGCGAAGCCGCCGATGATGGGAATGCCAGCAGCGCCGAAGCTCACGGCGGTACTATCAGCGATGAGGGCAGTGATGACCGCAATCAGGGGCGGAAATCCCAGCCCTACCAGCAATGGCGCAGCAATGGCAGCGGGCGTACCAAAACCGGCTGCGCCTTCAAAGAAAGAGCCCATCAGCCAGGCAATCAGAATTACCTGCACCCGGCGGTCTTCTGAGATACCCGCCAGCGAGTGGGAGATACCCTCTATGCCGCCACTTTTGCGCAGCATCTGCAACAGCAGTATGGCTCCGAAGACGATCAGCAGTATGTCCAGGGCATTGATAAAACCGGCCAGGGTAGAGGCAGCGATCCACTGCAGGTTCATTTCCCAGCCCCACCAGCCGATCAGTACGGCGGAGAGCCAGCCCAGCGGCATGGCATTCCGTGCCGACCAGCGAAAGCCGGTCATCAGCACGATGATGAGGAGAATGGGAAATAAAGCCAGCAGTACCCGAATCAGCATAGCATGATCTTTATAGCTGTAATTTACAAAGTAAAGCTATTGTTTAGCCTGCTAAACTTACAGACCGCTCGCTGCAATCTCAAACTATATCCGCTGAAGCTGCTTGGCTTTTGCCTTCTTCTCTTTTTTCTGCTTGTCTTTTTTGTGTCTGCCCCACCAGATCATGCAGCCGGTAACGGGCAGGCTGGCCACGATAAGGCTCGTAAAAAATGCCAGAATTTTTCCCGCTAAGCCACCAATAGCGCCCACGTGGATGTCGTAGTTCATCAGTCTGAACTTATCGGCTACCGAAGCCTCGGCCAGGCGTCCGTACATATGTTCCGGCTTAATTTCCTGCAGGCTTTGGTTGTCAAAGTACAGGTATTCCGAATCCCAGTAGGTATCCTTGCTGTACCTGACGTAGACGTAGATGGAATAATTTTCTGCCGGAGGATAATGCATTTCTATCGCACTTGCTTCCGGGTACTCGGCCTCCATCTGCTGCCAGAGCCGGTCAATGGGAGGGTTTTCGGATGACACGGTTTCAGATATTGTAGCCGTATTTTCCGGCCAGGTGAAGGTAGTGGATTTTTCACCGCCCAGCATTGTGTGCAGCCCGCTTTCTACCCAGGTGAAGCTCCATACCAGCCCGGTAATCGCGATGACCAGCGCGATAGCCGAAGCATAAAAGCCCAGGATGTTGTGCAGGTCGTAATTCTTTCTTTTCCAGCGGGTGGTAGGCTTCCACTGCATCTTAAGTCTTTGAGGGAGCGCCTTTTTGTTTTTTGGCCACCAGAGGATGATACCGGAAATCAGCATGACCACAAAAATGAGGGTAGCATAGCCTGTAACCTGCTTGCCGATCTCGTGCGGCAGCCAGAGGTACATGTGCCCGTCCAGCATGAAATGAAAAAAATCAGCCTCAAAATCCTTGTGATGCAGTACTTCCCCGCTGTAGGGATCCAGAAAGAGGGCCTGGTAAAATTCAGGATCAGGTTCGTAAAACAGTACCTCCAGCGCCTCAGACCCACTACCGTAATTGACACTGTGGATATGCCTGCCGGGTATCTCTGCGGCGGCGATCTCATAGACCTGCGAGGGTGGGATCATCGGCAGGTTTCGGGCTTCTACCTGTCGGTAAGTTTCGGTCATATCCCGTATCTCCTGCTGAAATACCCAGAAGCAGGCGGTGGTAGCCATGATAAACACCACCAGCCCGGACGCAAGTCCGAGCCAGAGGTGAATTTTTCCGATCACTTTTTTCAAAAAATGCTTCTTCAAATCAGCAATTAGTTTGTCAGGTTATAAATTCCTTTGAGTTCCTTACCCAGCACTTTAGCGCCCCGGGTGCCGGTAGCAGTGCTCGGATCAATTTCGTAGATGTAAGAATCCTGGGCGGTATTGATGCTCATGTAGACTTTGCCGTCTTCCACCATCCAGGGATCACCGTAGAAGCCACCGTGCAGCGGTACATTCGCCACATCGGTAGCAGTCTGCGCCTCCAGATCGAGCACCATCAGTTTGCAGATTTCATTGCCGGTGGAGTAAGCACCCCACAGACCAGAGTCGTCTACTACCACATTGGCCAGCAGTTTGCCGTTACCGGTATACTCTATAAAATTAATCTTCCCACCGGTAGCTGCCTCAAAATCAAAGAAGTAGCTGTCGTCAAATTCAGTCTCTCCGTCGCGGATTCTCAGCAGGCCGGAAGGCTTGGTCTGCTGGGTAAAGCCACAGGCCAGGGAAGAAGACGAATACGTGTAGAGATCGCCGTTTTCGGCCTGTATCATTCCGTTGAAGCATCCGTACACGCCCAGCGGACCGGTACGGGTATCCTTGATGTACTTCTCAAAGCTCAGGTCGGGGTAAGAATAGACCGCCACATAAGCAGTATCGGTAGAAGGCGTCGTAAAATCGCCCCGGGCGTGCAGCGGGTAGAACGGCACAAAGAGCTTATCATCTCGCACCATCAGCGCGGTAGGCCAGGCTACCAGTGAGTCGGCACGGTTTTCCCAGATGGGCGTAGAGACGGTAGAACGCAAACCAATGTTGTTGACATCTACCACGTGGAATATGCGATCGGCAAAGCCGATACGGGGCACTTCCATCGCCAGCATGGTATTGTCATCGCCTCGGCCCACCATATCCAGGGTATTCTGGAATACAAAACGCCCTTTTTCTACTACGTTACCGTTCTCATCCAGACCGTAGCCGATAGCGTTGTTGTCATCATAGTAGCCGATACTGAAGACGGTATTGTTCTGGTGAGCCATATAGCGCCAGCCGGTCTGCTCAATGCCGGTAGCCACGGCGGAAATTTCGCCTTCCATCAGCGATTCGGTAGTCAGCAGGTAGTCGGTAGATTCGTTGGCTGAGCCTTGGGCGGTAAAGGCCAGGGTGTAGCCAAAATCCTGTTGTGCGGGCGTTTCCACATCTTCGCTACAGGAAGTGAAGCCAATTACTGAAATAGCCAGTAGGGTGTAAATTGATTTAAACTTGTTCATGATATACTGAGAAAATTGTCCGTAATAGTTTATTGCGTAATGAAATATCTTGCTTTGAGCTGGAAAGCCCGGCCCGGGCGTTGCAGACGGAAGTGGTCAAACACCCGGGCATTAGCCAGATTGGTACAGGCCAGCGAGAAGTTGTACTTTCCACTTTCCATGGAATAAGTCAGTTCTACATCCTGTACATACTGACTGGGGATGATATGCTTGCTATCTGCCGAACCCAGGCTGGGCCACTTGAGAAAATACTGCTCCACAAAATGCCCCCTCCACTGCAGACTCAGGCGGTCGTCTTTTCTGAGCATATCCTCCTGCTGCACTCCCAGGCTCTGGTTGCTGAAGAGGTAGGGAATGTTGGGAATCCGGTCTTTGTAAATGTAGCTGATGCTGCCGTTCTCGTAGCGGGAGGTATTGATGATGTTCTGGTAGCTGATGTTGAAGTCGGCGAAGAAGATTCTGCCGAATTGATAATTGATCGCGGCCTCAAAACCAGAGCTGCGCGCATCCCGCTGGTTGACGTACTGGCTGGTGAGGCCGGTCGCCTCTATGCGGATCAGGTCTTCGGTATCGCGCAGGAAGAAGTTCAGTTCGGCTTCTACTTGCTGATTTTTCCCAAACTGCTTCTGGTACTGCATGCCCAGGTTAAAATTGTCGCTCTTTTCGGGCTGCAGCTGCGGATTACTCAGCAACAGCAGGCCGTCGCCAAACATCTCATAGCCATCGGGCAGGCGGAAAGCATGCTCGTAAGATGCCTTGAGCCTTAGCTGATCAGAAACCTGATAAGCACTGGCCAGGCCGTAGCCGGGCTTGAAAAGTTCATTTTCAAAAGTAGTGTTGGCGCCGTCCCAGTCCTGCCCGATGAGCAAGGAGGAAAAATTGTACACTTTGGAAAACAGCGTGGTCGACAGCTTTTCGTCCAGCAGGCCCAGGCGGTAGGAGAGGCCCATCACCTTTTTGTCCAGGATGTTGGGATCTTCAAAAGGGACCGGATGTTTGCTGAGCGGATCATGCCCTTCGCGCCGGAAATAGGCCTGTGTGTAGTTCAGTACCAGTTGCTGGCTACCATCCAACTCGTAGGTCAGGTTGGCAGTGTTCTGAAATGACTGGTCATTGAAGGTAAACAGTGATTTCTCCCATCCTGACTCCGCCAGGTTAGGGTTATTTTTGGGCTTAAAATTTCCCCGCCAGTCATAAGTTACCGCGCTGGTGTCAATTACCTGGTAATCGCTAAGCTGGTAGGCTGCGTAGAGCTTCACCGACAGGCGGTTGAAAGTTTTGCGGTACTTCAGGCTAGGCATAAAGGTTTGAGAGGTGGTATGTACCCGGCCGAACACGCGGTCCATACTGATGCCGTGCTGCAGTTCGTCATAATTGCCGGCGGCGGTCAGGCCGATGAGCAGTTCGTCGGCAAAAGAGCGGTTGCGGAAGCCAATCTCCGCCTGCCCCATGCTGGAGCGATAGGCATCGTGGAAGCGCCTGACCCGCTCCTCCGGCCCATACTGCCCGGTTAACGGATCAGGAATCTGTACATCTACCCAGTAGTTGTTGTCTGAGTAATTATGAAAAGCATTTGCCTTGAAAACCAGCCCGCTGTTCTCGTCATAATACTGCCCGCTCAATGCCAGCCGGTGGGTATTGAATGAGCCCACCGCATAAGAAGCATCCAGGTAATCGGAGGCCGTTTGTTTGGTGATGATGTTGACCGCACCGCCCAGGGCGTCGGAACCCAGGTAGACCGGCACCACACCTTTGTAAACTTCTACCCTGTCTATGAGGTTGACGGGAATGTTATTCATCCGGAGAGCGGAACCAAACTGGTCCATGGGTAGGCCATCCATGAAAAATCGTATCTGACGGCCGGAGAGACCGTTGAGCGAGAGGTCAAACTCTGCGCCCAGACCACCTTTCTGTCGTACGTTGATACCCGGGTTGCGGATCAGCACTTCGTTCAGGTTGGCCGTAGTGTTCTGCAGCCCTTTGGCATCAATGGCATCTACCTGAAAACCCTCGCGGCTTTTGATTTGGGTATCGTTTTGCCCTATGATCAGAACCTCATCCATCTGCTGAGCGCTTTCCTTCAGGCGAAAATTAATTTCCAATTTTTCCCCTGCTGCCAGGCTGACTGCCTGCTCCAGCGGTTCAAAACCCACGCCTGACACCTGGAGTTTGTACTGTCCGGGGCGAATATGACTGATGCTAAAATTACCTTCTACATCCGTGGCCGTTCCTTTTTCACTTCCTTTCAGAACTACCGTGATGCCCGGAAGGCCTTCCCCGTTTTCGCTCCTGATAATTCCCAGCAACTGCGCCTCCTCCACCTGGCCCCAAAGTATATGGGGCATCAGTAAGCAGCAAAAGTAGGCTATTAAAAATCTGGCAGGCATGATAGAGCAAGCAATTTTTATTTAGACTTATTATAAACAGTGGCAAATGTAGCCCTCATCTATACAGGATGCAAACCATGGGTAAATATTTTTTTGAGAGATGCATCTGTTACCCGAGTGTCAGAAACAGATGCTTCAGTAACGTTTATAAACCTATACCAAATAAAAAAAAGGCAGTCCGGGAAGAACTGCCTTTCTGATGGATTTAATGGAATGTCAGATCTTTACCTTATCATTTTTGGCCACGGAACGATAGACTGCCTCCACGACGCGGATGTCTTTCAGCCCTTCTTCGCCGGGTACGAGCACTTTTTTCTTGTTGATAATGGCCAGGGCATCGTCGTCCATCTGCCTGGCCTGCTGATTGGGTACGGAAGCATTCAGGATTTTGCCGT
This sequence comes from uncultured Porifericola sp., assembly GCA_964518125.1. GTDB lineage: Bacteria > Bacteroidota > Bacteroidia > Cytophagales > Cyclobacteriaceae > Catalinimonas. The sequence goes on along the minus strand of CAZFFW010000259.1, from coordinate 1,241 downwards.
CGCTGGTCTGTCCTTTGACGCCATTGTAGGCCTGAAAGGGCTCAAGCTTGTACCAGCCATCCGCGCAGTTGACCATCAGGCTGTTCATGCTCCGGCCAAAGCTGGTGACGCACTGGGCAGTGACACCGCCGGGAAATTCCAGGTCAAACTCCATCGTCTCATCCACTTCGTGGTATATCTCCGGGCGGGTAGTAGACTGCCGGGCGGTCACAGCAATAGGTTCCATTTGCGTAGCATAACGTGCCGCGTTGAGCGGGTACACGCCCATATCGTACATGGCGCCGCCTCCCATGGCTTTCTGCTGCTTCCAGTGGTCAGTGCGACCTTCGCGGTAGCCCGCCTCGGCACTAACCGTCTGCACTTTGCCGTAGGTTTTGTTTCTGGTAAACTGGATGATCTGCTGGGTATTAGGCTCATGCTGCATACGATAGCCGATGCTGAGCTTCACCTTATTTTTATTACAGGCATCTATCATATTCTGGCACTCCTCTACCGTCATGGCCATGGGCTTTTCGCACCACACATGCTTTCCGGCCTCAGCCGCTTTGATGCTGTATTCGGCATGCATGGAAGGGGGCAGCACGATGTAGATCACATCCAGGTCGGGATTATTGGCAACCTCGCCGATCGTATCATAGTTATAAATATTCTTGTCAGGAATACCGTACTTTTGCTGCCACACTTTGGCTTTGGCCGGGGTGCCGGTGACCACACCTCTCAGTTCGCAGTGGTCGGTGAGTTGCAGCGCCGGAGCCAGCACATCGGTGCTGTAGTAGCCCAGCCCCACCAGGGCGACGCCCAATTTACGGTTCTGATTGGGAATGATGATGTTGGAAAAAGCAGAGGTGCTCAGGGCCAGTCCTGAAGCCCCTGCCAAAGTTTGTCCTAAAAATTTCCTGCGGTTGATCATAGGTTGTGATGTTATGGATGGTTGAAGGTTCCTGTGCCGGCTTTCGCAGGCTATGCCGGTTAATTTACAAAAAGGAACTAAATTTTTTGTGATTAGAGCAGGTCTTAATTGCTGGCAACAGTGTCATGATGGGTCAGCAAGCCAGGAAAGAAAAAGTGCAGGCTTAGGCAACTCCCCAGGCAGGCATAATTAGTTTTGTCCGTTTTGATTAAACCCTCAGCTTACCAATAAAAAACCCTCAATCTGCGTTTAAACACAAATTGAGGGCCATTACAGTGGTCTCGGCAGGAATCGAACCTGCATCTTGGGTTCCGGAGACCCACGTAGTATC
>CAZFFW010000258.1:0-7371 GCA_964518125.1 uncultured Porifericola sp. | reverse complement strand
AAGACGAAAAAAGGATTATCCAGAACCTGCTGGGCGTTTAACGCCAGGTTCAGATTCAGCAGCAGAAATAGGGCAACATATTTTAGCATAAGTAAGGTGATACTTTTAGTTTAAATCATTGAGTGTAGCAAGCTACTCGCTTCAGTTTTTAACTGAAGCGGACAAATAAAGCAAAGTCTCAGACTTTGACTTCATTCATGATTTCAGTCTTGAAGACTGAAACCAGTTTTGAGTTTAGTATCATTTAGTCTTGATACTGAGCATCAGGTAGTTTGGGCTGCCTCATTTACTGTCACAGCACTTTTTGGAAAATATAAGGAAAAAACGGTAGGGCCACCAGCAGGAGCGCTGACTTTGATGCTGCCGCCGTGCAGGTTCATGATGTTGCGCGACAGGCTCAGTCCGATGCCCGAGCCTTTTTCTTTGGTAGAAAAAAAAGGCACAAAAATTTTATCCAGCTTATCCTCCGGTATGCCGGGACCATTATCGGCTACTTCCAGCAGTATATTTCCACCTGCCTCCTTCCCGCTTAGTCTGATTTGCGGCAGTTCTACCCGCTGCAGCGCCTGCTGGCTGTTGGTGAGCAGGTTGATGAGGATCTGCTCCAGCAGGCGGCGATCGGCCCAGACCTGCAATTCTGCTGGTTCTACCTCTTGCTGAAGTTGTATGCCCTGCTTTTTGAGTTCGGCCCGCATCAGGCGGCGGATGTCATCAAAAAGCTCCCGAACGGAAACCCTCTCCGGCTGAGGCTGGGGGATTTTGGTCAGCTTGCGATAATCTTCCACAAAGCCCAGCAGGCCATCGCTGCGCTTCTGTATGGTGCGCAGTGAATAGGCCAGGTCTTCCAGCAGTTCGCCATCTACCTCCTCCGGTTTTTTGAGTCTTGCTTCTGCTGACTGCAGCATCAGCAGCATGGTTTCGCTCAGGGAAGAAATGGGCGTCACCGAGTTCATGATCTCATGGGTAAGGATGCGGATGAGCTTATGCCAGGCCTCTATTTCGCTCTGATTAAGTTCCTGGGCAATGTCCTGAAAGGTGATGATGCGGTAAGGCTGCCGCAGCAGGACCGCCGAACTCACGTGCACCGAAAGGCGCTTCACCTCTCCTTTGACCGGTATATCGAGAAGGCGGCTCTCGTTTTCCCGCATTTGCGCTATCTGCTCCACAAAGCGAGGATGGCTGTTTTTCAGGTTGTGCCAGTAGTGGTAGGTAGCGGTCTGTAATATATCCAGCGCCGGTTGGTTGATCAGGGCGATCTCATCTTCGCCTTTGATGGAAATGATCCCGACTTTGATGTGGCGTACAATCAGCCTGAGGTATTCGTACTGGGCTTCCTTCTCAATTTTGACATCCTTATAGGCTTCAATAATTTCCCGGAAAGCATCATGCAACTCCCTAAACTGCCGGTCCTGCTTCATGCTGTTGAAGCTGGTGGTAAAATCATTGTTTTTGATGGAAAGCAGCAATTTTGCCAGTTCGCGGTTGGTTCGCTGTACATAGCGAAGCAGCTCGTACACCTGCAGCACCAGTAGTATCCCGAGGATAATATGGTTGAAAAATAACTCCACCCTGCCGAAAATAAAGGCCAGTCCGCTCATGGTCAGCAGGAGTAGCGCAATACGGATGATGATTTTGACAGAGAATGATTTCATATTGGCCTTGATCGGGCCAGAGGCCCTCAGGATATAGGTCACTCGGCTAGAGCCGAGCGACTGGGACTTTTCGCTATTGTTCAGCTGCTTGCGTATTGCAAGTGGTAATTATCTTCAGTCGCTCCGCTCCTGTGGAGTGACGGCTATCCGAAAGGGCCTCCGGCCCGAAATATACGGTATCACAAATTAAACTTATCCAATCTGCGATACAAAGCCGTACGGGTCAGCCCTAATTCTTTGGCGGTACGGGTCACATTGCCCTGATTGCGAGACAGGGCCCTCTGGATAAACTGCTTCTCGTTTTCGTCCAGCGTCAGGGGTTCTTCCTGGTCTGCTGAAGGAGCCGTGGACATTCCTTCTTTACTCAGGGCAAAATCTTCCGGCTGCAGGCTGCTGCTTTGGCTGAGGATCACTGCCCTTTCCACCGCATGCTGCAGTTCGCGGATGTTGCCAGGCCAGCGGTACTTTTGCAGCTTACGCAGGGCTGATTTACTCACTTCAAGGTCAGTTTTGTTATACTTTTCGCCATAAATTTTGAGAAAATGCTCTACCAGCAGGGGAACGTCCTCGCTGCGCTCACGCAGGGGTGGCACAAAGATTTCCACCGTATTGATGCGGTAGAGCAGATCCTGCCGGAAGCCTTCTTCCTGCCGCCCCTCGGCCAGCATATCGTAGAGCGGCATATTGGTGGCGCAGACGAGGCGGATGTTGAGCGGTATTTCTGCATTGCCGCCTACCCGGCTTACTTTTCGGCTTTGCAGCACACTCAGTAGTTTGGCCTGCTGCGGCAGCGATAGATTGCCGATCTCGTCCAGAAAAAGGGTGCCGCCATTGGCCAATTCAAACTTACCGGGCTTATCCTGGTGGGCATCGGTGAAGGCGCCTTTGGTATGGCCGAAAAGTTCACTCTCCATCAGGCTGGCTGTGACCGCACCCATGTCTACCGTCACAAAAGGACCACTCCTTCGGCCCGACTGCTGGTGAAGGGCGCGGGCCACCAGTTCTTTACCGGTACCGTTTTCACCCAGGATCAGCACATTGGCATCTGTATCGGCTACCTGCTCTATCAGCTTAAATACCCGCTGCATGGCCTCCGATGTGCCGATCATCACCGGAGCCTCGGTGGTGGTAGCTACTTTTTTGGCGCTTTTCTTCTGATCGGAAGAGCGTGCCAGAGCTTTGTTGACCGACTCCAGCAGCCGCGCGTTTTTCCAGGGCTTGAGTACAAAGTCGGCTGCGCCCTGTTTCATGGCTTCTACCGCCAGTTCTATATCGCCGTAAGCCGTGATGAGGATGACGCCGGTATCGGGCGAGATGGTCAGGATACGCTCCAGCCAGTAGAGGCCTTCGCGCCCGTCGTGCTCACCCCGGCGGAAGTTCATATCCAGCAGTATGGCCTGGTAGTGCTCCCGCGATACCCGCTGGTTGATGCTGGAAGGGTCCTGCTCGGTATCTACCTGGGCGAAATACTGTTTCAGGAACATACGGGCCGTCGCCAGCACATCAGCATCATCGTCTATGATCAGTATTTTTTTGTTTTGCTTTTCCAAATTTCTTAAAGCCCGATATGCTTTTCAATTCTATCCAATCTGGCACGTAGATTTTCCATATCTTTAGTCTTCTCCATCCAGGCCTTCATGATATCGGTTAGCGTATTCACTGCGGAAACAATACGGTCATTATCGTCTTTCTGTCTTTTTTCAAGTTTGTTAAACCCTTTTTCTAAATTCGTAAAGCCTTTTTCAAGGTTTCCAAGGCGTTCTACCATCTGGTCTTGTCGCTTTAGACTTTCAGAAAGTAGCTCAACTATTTTATCTTCGTTTTTCATGATTAAACATTTTTATGTTGGTTCTTACGCGAATATAATCAAAATCCCTGATCAACTCTGCTGTCACGAAAGCGCACAAAGAGTGTAACGAAATCGTGACAATCTTTCCGTTCTGTTAAGCTCATAAAATTCTTTAACATCTGATACTCAGTAATTTACAAATCACCCCTTTCTTTGGAACAGATTTTCTAATGAATGATGAATAGTGATGAATGAATAATTATCAAATCAAACATCAATCATTACCCATTAGTCATCAATCATCAAAAAAGATGCTTTACAAAACCTCGGTACGCAACCTCTGGAAAAATAAGAGCCACACCTTCATCAATGTGCTGGGGCTGTCTATCGGCATTACCTGCAGCATCGTGCTCTTCCTGCTCATTCGCTACTGGCTGAGCTTTGATACTTTTCATACCAACTCCGACCGCATTTACCGTTTGGTACGGGAGTCTACCTACCAGGGTAATACTGACCATACACCCGGCGCGCCCATACCTGCCATAGAAGCCATTCGCAATGATTTTCCCGAACTGGAAGAGGTGGTGTTTATGTCCTACTTCCGGGAAGGACTGGTGACAGTGGAATACCAGGAAGGTCAACCCATGAACTTTGAGGAAAGCACCGGCCTGGTGTACGTGGATTCTAACTTCTTTAAAGTGCTGGATCGTCCGCTACTCTTGGGTGAACCCGCTCAGGCACTGGACGCACCCAACGAGGTGGTGATTGATGAAACACTGGCCGAGAAGTACTTTGGCCAGGATTGGCGCCAGCAGCCTGTTCTGGGTAAAATCATCACGCTAAACAAGGAAACCGAACTCAAGATCACCGCTGTAGCCGAAGCGGCGCCCGACAATACCGACTTCCCCTTCAGCATGCTGATCTCCTACGCTACCGCAAGAAAAGAGATGGAAAAAGAAGGAGGCTGGGGCAGTATAAGCAGCGATAACCATATCTATGTACTGCTTCCGGAGGGAATGACCGCCGGGCAGATTGAAAGCAGGCTTCCCGATTTTATAGAAAAATATGAAGATTTGCTGGAAGGACAGCAACTGAAGCTATCCCTTCAACCCCTGTCCGAACTCCACTACGATATCCGCTACTCGGGCTACAGCTTCAGCAATATCCCTCGCTACGTTATTCTCAGTCTGGGTGCGGTGGCGCTTTTTATGCTGCTGATCGCCTGCATCAATTTTATCAACCTGGCGACAGCCATTGCCAGCAAACGTGCCAAAGAAGTGGGCATCCGCAAAACGCTGGGTAGTTCACGCAACCAGCTGGCCCGTATCTTCCTGACCGAAGCCGGACTGATCACCTTCATCTCCCTGCTCATCGCCCTGGGCGTAGCCGAACTCCTGCTGATCCGGATGAATAGCTACCTGGAGCTTGATCTGCAGCTGTCACTGCTTAGCGACCCGCAGCTGCTCTTATTCCTGCTGGCCGTATTGGTGGGTGTCAGCCTGCTGGCAGGCAGTTATCCCGCCTGGATACTCACCCGCTTTGAGCCGGTGCGGGTGCTCAAGTCCAGTATGGAAGGTGGTATGAAAAAGGGATTTAACCTGAGGCGTGGGCTGGTCGTCTTCCAGTTTGTGATTGCGCAGGCCTTTATCATCGGTACGCTGGTGCTGCTGAGCCAGATGCGTTACCTGCAAGAGGCCGACCTGGGATTCCGGAAAGAAGGCATTCTCTCAGTGGCCCTGCCCAGCGGTACGGGTGACCTCAAGAAAACTTTTAAGCAGGAAGTATTGAGACTGGCCGAAGTGGAGAAGGCTACCCTAAACTATAGTTCGCCTACCTCCGGCTCTGTATCGGTGACTTCCTTCAATATTGACGAGGACGAAAACACCTACCATACCCAGATGAAGTTTGTAGACAAAGATTATATGGATGTCTATGAAATTCAACTGCTGGCGGGTACCGGTCTGACCGAAGTAGATACCATGAGTCGCCTGGTAGTCAATGAAACTTTTGTGAGTAAAGTGGGGCTGGAGCGGCCGGAAGATGCCCTTGGCCGTCAGGTAAAAATCTGGGGCAAGACGCTACCTATCGTCGGAGTAGTGAAAGATTTTCATACCACTTCGCTCAGCCGTCCCCTGGAGCCGGTAGCTTTGATTGACCTGGAAAATTACCAGAAAGTGGATGTACTGCTGAGCAGCGCTAATGTCGGACAGACCATAGAAAAAATTGAAGGCGTCTGGAAGACTACTTTTCCCGAATACACCTTTAATTACCAGTTTGTGGATGAAGAGATCGGGGAGTTTTACGAAGGCACCCAGCGGATGACCGTCATCATTTCCATCGCCTCCATGATCGTCATTTTTATCGGTTGCCTGGGGCTCTACGGGCTGGTGACTTACATGGCGGAGCAGAAAATGAAGGAGGTGAGCGTACGCAAGGTGCTGGGCGCTTCGGTAGGCAGTATTGTGGGGCTTTTTTCCAAAGAATTTGTCCGCCTGATCATCATCGCCTTTGTGCTGGCGGCACCCCTGGCTTACCTGATGATGAGCGCCTGGCTGGACAACTTCGCCTATAAGATTGACCTGGGAGCCTGGCTTTTTGCCACTGCTATCCTGATCACCCTGCTGATCGCCCTGACGACCATCAGCTATCGTGCCCTGCAGGCGGCCCGTACCAACCCGGCGCAGGTGCTGCGGAATGATTGAGGTAGTTTAAGGTTACAGGTTGAAGGTTAAAAGTTTTTTAGGGTGCACAAGAGGCATTTGATGAATCAAATGCTTACCATACAGTCGCTAGCGTCCCGCGACCGGGCTGCCGGAGCAGTGACGGCTATCTGATGGGACTCCGGCCCACTTTTGCCAAGCCTTTATTTGAAAAAGTAATGTTTTGCAAATTGGTAATTGAACATCTATATAGCCAAGTCCTCTACCTTCCAAGCCCCAGAAAAGGCACTTGTTTGTCCTTCAGAATCAGGAAAAAGACGGTAGCGATGTAGATGGCGTTTAAAGTGTACATCGTAAATGTCGCTGTTATTGGAGCCGCTATGAAACTAAATTTATCTGTTTCCAAACCCAATGATTGGTAGATAGATGGCCCAAATACCCAAAGTACAAATCCGACACCTATTAACATTGTCCAGCCTACCTGGATGAAGACCTGCCGCTTACCAAACCGGTTGACACCTTCCACTTTATCTTTATACATGATCCAGATAATAAGCGGCAGTATGATGTTACCCAGCGGTAGCACAAAGTAGGCAAGTGCAGAGAGGTTGATCAGGTGCAGGATGGAGCGGTCGTTCTTTTTGGTAAAATCCATCAGGTCTTCTATGGCCATGTCCAATGCCTGTGCCAGGGCCATGAGTGTATGTCCCTGCGGTTGGGTCTGACCGCCTTCTATCCGCTGCAGGGTACGGATGCTGATGCTGGCACTCTCTGCCAAATATTCCTGAGAGTAGCCTTTTTGTATTCTTCGTTGCCGGATTCTTTCGGCCAGGATGTTTTTGCTTTCCATCGGTTTATCTTTTGACCAAAGCTAGCCACAAAGTCTCTTTTTACCTGCGCCAGCTCTGCGACATTTTTACGACATTGGTGTCAAGATAGCTTTTAAAGCAGATTAAGCCGCTATTGTATGGCGATTCTTTCCTTCTCAATAGCTTATAATCCCTACAAGCCATTTTCCTTTTCCGAGGCTTGTGCCCTCACAAGCCTCCTTCCTCATACTGATTTTACCAACTCAAATTTGCTGCCTTTTCCCGCAGATTTTCTCTGCACTCTGCACCTCTCTGATTTTTTTGTTATACTTACGTCCTGCTAAAAATAACTGGATCATTATGGAAATTTTAGGCTTAGACGTAGGTGGCTCAGGAATCAAAGGAGCGATCGTAGATACTGACAAAGGTGAACTGATCTCTGAAAGGTACCGGCTGGATAC
>CAZFFW010000257.1:0-7502 GCA_964518125.1 uncultured Porifericola sp. | reverse complement strand
CCGAGTCTGTTCCCATCAGGGTGTTGACGTATTGCAGGGGCTGGTCTGCTACAGACTGGGCCATTATGGCATGAAAATGCAGCAGGAGAAAGCCCGCCAGAATACCAGTTTTTTTGAGCATTTTTTTCATAAAGGCTAATTAAAGAAAATACCGCCAATTCCTGCGAAAAGGCGGTATTTGATTGAACAATTATGTGCTTATTCAGTATATCCTTCGTTCTGTTCCAGCTGAGGATTCCGCTGCAGCTCCCGCTGAGGGATAGGGATCAAAAGATGCTTTTCCTCAAAGGTCTGTCCCCAGGTATTCTCCTGCCCTACCAGAGGCACAAAAGTTATTTCACCGGGGGTATCTGCCGAAGTCAACGGATAGCTACGTGTGCGAATCATATCAAACCAGAGTTTGAAGTCAAACACCAGCTCGCGATAGCGCTCTTCCCACACTTCTTCTACAAATTCATCTACCGACAGACCATTCAGCTCAGCTACGATTTCGCTCATGTCCTGCTTCCAGTAGGCTCTGTCTTTGACCATCGCCAGGTAGTTGACTGCCTCGGCAGTGACACCTTCCGAACGCGCAATGGCTTCTGCAGCGGTCAGCAGTACTTCTGAATAGCTGATAGCGCGGGCATCTTTACCAGAGGTAGCCGTCTCGAAAAGTGCCTCATCGTCGTGCCAGATGTAAGGCGTAGGCGGGAAAGTAGAAACCGTTCCGTCTTCATTGACAAAGGTAGAATGGAAGTACTGCTTATCCTGCGCGCGCAGGTCATTTTCCTGATCGTAGCCCCACATAAACTCCTCTACCGGCTGATAAGCACCATTGGTAATGGCATATTCCACATCACTGGCGTAGGCCACCGGATAAGACCACTGAGGATAATTTGAAGTTTCTATACCTACCATAAATTCTACCAGGTACACGTATTCTTCAGCAAGGGCTTCTTCGCGTCTGATTTTGTTATAGGCAGAGTTCTCAAAATCAATTTCCCCGTTGACCACACGGTTTTGTACCAGCGAGTAGGTACCGCTGTTGATCACATTGCGGGCCATTTCAGCAGCATCCGCATAATGATCTTCCTGCAAAGGATAGCCACTCATAGTCAGGTACACGTCCGCCAGCAGGGCTTCAGCAGCACCTTCCGTTACCCGATAGGCATTATTGACCATAGCTGCATCTGACAAGCCACCTTCGTTTACAGCAAACTGAAGATCGCTGACGATCAGATCATACACCTCTGCCACCGGGCTGCCGGCCACATAGATGTCATCCAGCGACTCATACGGCTCTTCTATCAGGGGCACTTCGCCATACAGGCGCACCAGGTAGTAGTAGGCATAGGCACGGAAAAACCTGGCTTCTGCCAGCAGACGGTTCTGAGCCTCCTCGGTCAGGCCGGGAGTGTCAGGGATATACCTGATGGCATTATTGGCCCTGGCAATGGCAAGGTACAGACTAGACCAGATGCCGTTAGAGAATCCGTCTATGTTGGTACCGTTCAGCGTCAGCTGCTGGGCAAACTGAATATACGGCTCCTGTCCTTTGTACTCATTGTCAAAAAATCCTGACAGGTACTGACCATACATTCCCCACTTACCGGCATATACCCCACCAGCAGAATACATCTGAGGGGAGCCCAGGCGATAGAGTGAGTTGACCGCATTTTCGGCATGCGCCGGTTGGGTAAAAAACTGGTCAAGGCTGATCTCATCTCTGGGTGATTCTTCCAGAAAATCCTCGCAGGAATAAAAGAGCGTTCCTGCGATCATTAGTCCAAATATTTTAAATATATATTTCATGGTTGCTTCAGATTTAGATTAGAACTGCAGATTTACACCCAGGGTATAAGTTCTGGGGCGAGGGTACTGGAAGAAGAAAATGTTCTGTCCCCACTGATTACCACCCCAGGAGGTAGCCTCAGGGTCCAGTCCCTGGAATTCATCCGAATGCAATACAAAAGCATTCTGTACGCTGGCATAGACACGGAGGCTGCCGAGGTTGAGGCGCTCAGTAGTGTTGTTGTTCAGGTTGTAGCCCAGCGTGAACAGGTTACCTCTCAGGTAGGAACCATCGGCTATCCAGCGGCTATCCACCTGGCTGTTCTGCCCGGCATAGGCCTGGTTTCTGATCTCCTGTACCATTGTATTCGGATTTTCCGGCGTCCAGCCTTCGGTAAGGATCGTTCTCAGACCATTGGCGATACCGGAGCGGTCTTCGGTAGAGTGATAAAATTGCTGCATGATGTCCACATCGTAGACAAACTGCAGGTCCACGCTGAAGTCAAAGTTGCCGTAACGGAAGTTATTGATGAGGCTACCAGTCCACTTGGGCAGTCCGTTACCGATGATCTGCTGCTCAGCAGAACGTTTGGCTTCACCAGGAACAGCACCTACGGCTTCGGCTTCATCTGCTTCGTCTACGCCCCAGATACCTACTCTTTCGTATCCCCAGAAAGAGCTTAGCGGCTCACCTACTCTCAGGATGGTCTGGCTACCCGATACCCAGTTAGGACCAGGGAAAATATCTTCGTCATTTTCGCCCAGTTTTTCTATACGGTTCACGTTGTAATTGAAGTTCAGCGTGGTATTCCAGTTGAATCGTGCGTTTTCAAAGTTGGTAGTGTTCAGCATCACTTCTATCCCACGGTTGGAGACTTCACCGATGTTGTCACGGACGGCACCAAATCCGGTAGTCTGCGGCAGCGGACGGTCCAGCAGGAGGTCGGTGGTCAGCTTGTAGTAGTAGTCAAACTCCAGTGACACATTATAGTCAAACAGGGCGAGGTTGAAGCCTACATCAAACTGGCTGGTTTTTTCCCACTCCAGGTTGGGGTTGGCCAGGCGGTTCACCCAGCTGGAAGTAGCACGCTGTCCGTTCAGCAGCACCGTACCTGAAGACACTGTAGCCAGCGACTGATAAATCGGAATTTCGGTGTTTCCGGTGATACCATAGCTGGTTCTCAGTTTCAGCTGGCTGACGACACCTGAGTTTTCCAGGAAGGGCTCTTCTGATACCATCCAGCCCGCCCCTACTGAGGGGAAGAAACCATACTTATTATTGGCTCCGAAGCGGGATGATCCGTCTACTCTACCTGTCAGGGTCAGCATGTATTTATCCTGATACGTATAGCCACCTCTCAGGAAGTAGGAGTTCATAGACCACTCATCGTAGTAAGAGCCGGGGGCATCAGGCTGGCTGGCAGCTCCCATGTTGTAGAATCTGAAAAAGTCATCGGCAAAGCCTCGGGTGGTGATGCCAAAACCTTCTTCGGTACGCTGCTGCCAGCTCAGACCCAGCACACCATTGATACGGTGGGGGCCGAAGTCTTTGTTATAGTTCAGGAAGGTTTCCTCCTGCCAGTACAGCACGCGGGTGTTGCCCTGGTAAGCGGTTCCCAGCGGATCAGAAATATTGATCAGATCGGTAGGGCTGTAGTTCTGGAATACCCGGTCGTGCTTGTCAAAACCAAACTGCGTTCTCAGGTCCAGCCCTTCGGCAAGGTGGAAGGTTAAATAAGTGTTACCAAACAGCTGAGTACGTTTTCTGAGCCTGTCCTGGGTTTCCAGCACATGTACCGGGTTGGCCATCGCTTCCAGGTTGTAAGGATCACTGATCATCTGGCTGTTAGTCCAGGTTCCGTCAGGGAATCTTACCGGGAAGATAGGAGGCATCTCAATCATGGTACGGCGCGGCATCTGGTATCCGCCGCCTTCGTCAAACTCATTTTCTTCAGTATAATTAGCCAGCAGGTTGAATCCGAAAGTCAGCCAGTCTTTAGGCTTGCCTTCGTAAGCAATTTTTCCATAGAAACGCTCCAGGTAATTATTCAGCATGATACCCTCCATACGAGAGTAGTTCAGGAAAGCACCGTAAGAGGATTTCTCGCTTTTCTGACGAATGGAGAACTGATGGTTGTGAGATACTGCGGTACGGGTAGCTTCTTCCTGCCAGTCGGTATCGTAAAGAGGATTGCCGTTTTCGTCAAACAGGCGGGGATCGTCGGTAGTAAAAACCGGATTGCTACCCGGGCGGTACTTGGGCGTGTTTTCCATACCAATTCTCACTACATCCAGCCACTCTTCGGCATTCAGCAGGTCCATCTTCTTGCGAAGCTCGCCTATTGTAACGTATCCATCGTAGCCCACAACAATGCCTTCGGTGTTGGCGCCTTTTTTCGTAGTCACCAGGATGACTCCATTGGCACCACGAGAACCGTAGATCGCAGTAGCCGATGCATCCTTGAGCACCTCCATGCTCTGGATATCGTTGGGGTTCAGAAACTGAATATCTTCCATCACCACCCCGTCTACTACGTAAAGCGGCGAAGAGTTAGAGTTGATCGTACCCAGACCACGGATCAAAACACGTGGGCTGCTGGTAGGAGAACCGGAGTTCAGAAAAACATTGACACCGGCTACTTTACCCTGCAGGCCCTGCAATGCATTATTTACGGGTGCTTTCAGCAGTTCTTCAGAACTTACCATACCGATCGCGCCGGTCACATCCGATTTTTTGGTAGTACCGTATCCAACAACCACCACTTCGTCCAGAGACTGTACATCCGGGGACAGCGCCAGGTTGATGACACTGCGTCCGTTGATGTCAATTTCCTGTGTGTTGTAACCAATAGAAGAGAACACCAGGGTAGTGATATTGTCGGCCACGCTCAAGCGATACTGCCCGTTTACGTCCGTCACAGTACCGGAGGCAGTACCTTTGGCAAGCACGTTGACGCCGGGCAATGGATCACCTGATTCAGCATCGGTTACCCTACCGCTGATGGTTTGCTCCAGGGCCACCGGAATGTTGCGGCTGCTCAGGCTACTAAGCAGTTGCAGGTCCTGAGGTTTATCCTGCTGCCTGTTGGGCCGCGCATCCAGCCTGCCGAGAGAGACTTCCTCTTCTTCCTGAATTACATAATGCCGCTCCCCTACTTTTTTGTGGGTAAGCTTCAGAGGAGAGAGGACCTTCTTTAGGGTTTTGTCCAGGTCTTCCTGCCTGCTTTCGCTTATTTTTACTTTTTTGTCTACTATCAGCTTTCCATCATAGGCGAAGCTTACTGAGTAGGCTTTTTCCAATTCGCTAAGAAAATGCGCCAGGCTTACCTCTCTTTTCTGTTGATCGTTAGCATACAGAGAAAGGTCGGCAGCTGACGCCCATTGCTGCGCGCGCAGCGGAACCAAAAAAACGAGCGAAACTAATATCGCTCCTAAAACTTTTGTTAGATTAGGTGTCATAAGCAATTTGTTTACATTTTAGCTTTAGTGAACCCTGTCAGACCATGCTTGCCGGCCCGGCTGACAGGTTTTCTTTATTCCTGAGCCCTGGCATCCGGGCTAATAAGAATTACATTTTTGTCTGATTTAATTTGAAGTCCGAAGGCCGCTTCTATCAGGGACCTGAGCAGCGGCAGATTATCCCGGTGCACCCGGGCCGTAAAGACATACTCTTTCATTTTTTCATTGCTGAATTGAACCTCCATGCCGTAGTAGTTACTTACCTGATCGGCGACCTCAGCCAGCAGCGTGTTTTGAAAGTGGAATACATTTTCTCTCCATGCCAGCTCAGCATCATCCTTTTTCAACCGCTTTCTGATTTTCTGGTCTTCAGAGTTTAGTTCTGCGATCTCCCCCGGTACCATCAGGAGTTTCTCCTGTGTGGCGGTACTGGCTACTTCTACCGCACCTTCTTCCAGCAGCACCTGTGTATTGCCGTCCCGGCTTTTTACATTAAAATACGTACCCAGCACCTGCACATCCAGGTTCGGCACATGCACCACAAAGCATGAGGAGACATCAGTACTGTCAATTTTCCGGACCTTAAAAAACGCTTCGCCTGTCAGCCACACTTCCCGGGGCTGGCCATCTTCTACCTCACCAAATGCTTTAAGCTGAGAGTTGGCATTCAGGATCACCTCGGTACCATCTGCCAGCTGAAAGTTTCTGGTCTCCCGATAAGCGGTCTGGTACTCCTGGTAAGAAGTCGTTCCAACATAAAAGTAGGTCAAAGCTGCCAACATGAGCAGCACTACCGCCGCAGCATAGCGCACTGCTGGAACACGATACAGCGGACGCACTTCGGCAGACTTTCTGTGATCAATTCTATGATAGATCGCCTGTAGCTGTCTGGCTTTATACGCTTCGGAAAGAGGTTTTTCTTTTTGGTAAAAGTTTTTGTGCAGCTCTATTGCTTCCTGTATCTCGGCCTGTTTTTCCGGATAAAGCCTGACAAACTCAGACCAGAAAGTGCCTGGCTCACCCTGTATCCAATGCTGAAAGCTGGAATCAAGAAGGAAATCCTCCGGTTTGTAGTGGCGGTATTTTTCGTACAATTCCTGATGCATAATTATGGTTCTGTATGTAGTAGTTACAGTCGGCCCATTTTATGCCCCATGAAAAGTGAAAGAATTTTAAAAATTGTAGTGCGGCTAAAAAATCAGGAATTATACGATAAAAATGATAAGGAACTTGGTGAATTATTGAATGAAAGCGAAGTATATCAGCCAGCTTAGCAGTTCTGTGTTGCGGAAAAAGTGTTCTCTCAGGCTGGCCAGCGAACGGCTGCTTAGTTTGTAGACAGCCCTGGTCTGTATTGCCATGAGGTCAGCGATCTCCTGAAAACTGAGTTGGTTGTAAAACCGAAGGTAGAGCACTTCTTTCTGCTTGTCAGTCAGCTGATCAAATGCCTGTCGTATATGCTGTATCTGCTCATCAGTGAGCAGCTGAGATGCATCTTCCTGTTGAAGAAAGTCCATTTCAAACTGAAGTGGCAGTTCTTCAGCCTGCATAAGCAATTCGCGATCGGTATAAATTTTTCTGAACACCTTTCTGCGTAATGCCCCCAGCAGATAAAATCGCAGCGAATTGATTTTGTGCAGTTCGTCTCTTTTTTCCCAGAGATCGGCAAAAAGATCCTGGATACAATCTTCCAGAAGTGACCGCCGTATTTTGAATTTGGAGCCGTAGTGGAACAAGGCATCCACGTGATCATGATACACCTGCTCGAAGCTCACATGCCTGAGGTTGCCGCTAAACTGATTGCCGGATGATGACAGATGTTTCACAGATTTTAATACAAAAGTGCCTTGCGAAAGAAAAATTTCAGACCAATTTAGTAAAAATTTTAGCCTTCAGAAACATATTCTCCCAAGTATTAATTTATAAAAAAAGCTTACTAAACTAGCAAAACACAATTTAATTTCAGTATCAAGTACATTTTTAGGTATTTATTTTATAGGCCTGCAATTCACAAAAATAAATAAGCCAAACAAACCAATGGAAAACTTGGTATAAATTTGCAAAGGTTGTAAAAAGCAATGGGGAAAAATTTATAGAAATGAAAATTCATCAAGTAATTATGAACTGATTGGATCTAAACAGCCTTCTTTTCTCAAAAAATATTGTATTTTACATGCCGGATTTTACTGCCCGACCATTGGGCGTCTTTAACCTCTAGTAGCAAGCATGAAAACAACCTACATATTGCAGATGAGTATCATACTGTCTGT
>CAZFFW010000256.1:0-7511 GCA_964518125.1 uncultured Porifericola sp. | reverse complement strand
ACGGCCAAGTTGCCTTATCTCTTCCCGATCAACGAAGACTTCTACTATCCCAGGAATATTGGATTTATAATATTTCCTGCACTTGTAGCTTATTTTGCCTGGAAAAACCAGCTATCTACCGGCAAAATTGCTTTTGTGGGGGCCAGTATGCTGGCCGGTTTAATCTTTATCAATGGACTGCCTGATGTTGAAAGCAGCGATACCCTTTTGTTATCCTGTATTCACCTCTTGCTTTTCCTGTGGTGCTTATTAGGCATTACATTTTCCAGGCAGATTAGCAGCAATATTGAACATCGCCTCGCATTTTTGAAGTACAACGGAGACCTTGTGGTGATCACTACCCTCATTTGTATTGCCGGGGGCATTACGACAGCTTTGACCATTGGGCTCTTTTCGCTGATCGGATACGATATAGAAGAATTTTACTTTCAACATATTGTAGTGTTTGGCTTGCCCGCTGCACCCGTCATTGGTACTTACCTGACCCAGACCAATCCTCATCTGGTGGGTAAAGTTTCGCCAGTGATTGCGAAAATGTTCAGTCCAATTGCTTTGGTAATGCTTGTCATATACCTGGTAGCCATGGCTTTTTCTGACAATGACCCCTACAATGACCGTGATTTTTTGCTTATTTTCAATGCTTTACTCATTGGGGTGATGGCGCTCATTTTCTTCTCAATAGCTGAATCCAGCTGGCATGCCAAAAGCCGGGTAGAAGTTTGGACGCTTTTTTTGCTGTCAGTGGTTACCATAGTGGTGAACAGTATTGCCCTATCAGCCATCGTTTTCAGGATTTCAACATGGGGCATCACCCCCAACCGCTCGGCTGTATTGGGAGGCAATATGATAATTCTGATCCACCTTCTGATGGTTGCTGTACAATTATACAGGTCAATCTCCAAAAAGTCAGACCTAAGCATGGTAGGCAGAATTACAGCACGCTATCTACCTGTTTATTTCTTCTGGTTCATATGCGTGACCTTTGTTTTTCCTTTCCTCTTCGGATTTGAATAGCAGTTGTAAGCGTAGTTTTGAAGATTTTTTGACATATTTTTTCATTGCTCTATCTTCTGCGAATGATTTTGAAGCAATTAGACTCTAGCCAGGGAATCTAACCAAAACTGCTATGCATCCGGAAAATAAGCTATTGGTGATTAAACTCGTCCATACCATCATTTGGGCGGTTTTTGTTGTGGCAATTTTCTATATCCTCTATTCCGGGATTATCGATCATGTGAATATTTATACCTGGATAAGTATCGGATTGGTACTGGGCGAAGGTTTGGTTTTATCAGTCTTCAACATGTTCTGCCCCCTTACGATACTTGCCAGGAAGTATTCTGATTCAACACAAGATAATTTTGACATCTTCCTGCCCAACTGGCTGGCCAGGCATAATAAACTGATTTTTACAAGCATTTTTGTGCTGGGGCTTATCCTGGTAGCGATCCGCTTTTTTCAGCATACGGCTTAAGTTAGCATGCTACTCTCCGGATAGACAAATAACTGATATCATGCAAAAAGCCCTGTCAGGCAGCAGAGTGAAGAGAGATGCTGAATGCGCAAAGCATGTGCAATACTGCGAATTTCACCCTATATTCGCACCGAAAAGCAAACCTTAAGCAGGCTTCAGCAAATAAGTAACTGAATGATTTGATCAGTCAGTAATTTTCTCAGCACATCCACAGTAAACCATGCAGACTAAAACCATATACCTGATCAGACACGGACAAACAGAATATAACAGGAAAGGTGTGGTACAGGGCAGCGGCATTGACGCACCGCTCAATGAAACCGGCCACATGCAGGCCCGGGCTTTCTTCCGGGCATACCAGCATATACCCTTTCGTAGAGTTTACACCTCAGTATTACAGAGAAGCATACAGACCGTTAATCCTTTTTTATCGCTGGGAATTCCCCATACCGCTTTAGCCGGACTTAATGAAATTAACTGGGGTGAGAAAGAAGGTAAAGTAGCCAATGCCGAAGAGCATGCGTACTATGCTTCGGTCGTAAAAGCATGGCGTAATGGTGAGGTAGACAAGGCTATTACCGGAGGTGAAAGCCCCCTGATGGTAATGGAAAGACAGAAGCCGGCCCTGCAACAAATCATCAGCGACCAGGATGATCCGGTGCTGGTGTGCATGCATGGGCGGGCCATGCGTATCATTCTATGCCTGATGCTGGGCCATGAGTTGAGCAGGATGGATGATTTTGAGCATGCCAACCTGGGCCTTTATCTGCTGGAATATGATTACGAGCAGGAACAATATGAAGTGAAGCTGGCCAACGAACAGTCTCACCTGCCTCCCCTGCCGGACGAAAGTAAGGAGCACCAAAAACCTTAATGACTGGAGAAGGTTATCTATGTGGAACACTTTTTTAAATTTTAAAAACCTATACCACTTTTAGCATGGAATTCAATCCTCAGGAAATAACGTTGATATATAATTTCAACAAACAGGGAGACCGAGAGTCGGTTTCCTATGCCAAACAGATGGCAAAAAATGTAAACGAGGTGGATATTTCCAAAAACCCACTCACCGAGAGACAAATGGCCCAGTTACTGGACAAACTGGGAGTAGGCATTGATGAGATCATTGACAAAAAGTCTGATGTCTACCGCGAAAAATATAAGGGAAAAGATATGGAGGAAGCTGACTGGCTGGGCGTGCTCAAACACGAGCCAAACATGATGAAGACACCTATCGGGATTCTGGGAGATAAAAGCATTATCTGCGACCTGCCCAGCCATATCATGTCACTGGACGACGGCCAGGGATTTGACCAGAATATGAAAACCTGATGTTCTATCGGGCTTAAGTATTTAATTTAGAAGGCGCCATCGTGCGCCTTTTTTATTTTCCTGCATATATCATAAATTATGCAATCAATTAAGATGCTAATTTACTGGCAGAATTGCCCTTACCCTAAAACAACAACCTATGCTCCATTCTAACCGCCGTAATTTTATCAAAAAGCTATCTGCCGGTGCATTGATCAGCACTGCTCCTTTTTCTGAATTGATCTCTACCCACAAGATGGCTCCCAGCGACCAACTCAATATTGCCCTGATCGGTGCACGGGGCGTTGGGTGGGCCAATCTGCGCTCCCATCTTCGTGTGCCGGGCGTCAACCTGCTGGCCCTCTGTGATGTAGACCAGCGAATTCTGAACCAGCGGCAGCAGGAAGCCGAAGAGATCACCGGCAAAAAACCGATGGCCTACCGGGACTTCAGGAAACTATATGAAAACAAGGACCTGGATGCCGTCATCATCGCCACCCCTGATCACTGGCATGCCCTGCAGGCGATCATGGCCTGTCAGGCAGGACTGGATGTTTACGTAGAAAAGCCCCTGGCAAATTCCATACAGGAGTGTCAGGCAATAGAAGAAGCCGTCAAGCGATACGGCAACATTGTGCAGGTAGGCCAGCAGCAGCGGAGCGGTATACACTGGCAGCGGGCCATGCAATATGTGCAGGACGGAAAAATCGGGAAGGTCAACCGGGTACGGGCCTGGGTTAGTGGCGGCGGCATTATCGATCCTAAGCCTGATACAGCACCACCCCCGGAAGTAGACTACCAGATGTGGCTCGGCCCTGCACCCAAAAGGCCCTTCAACGAAAACCGCTTCCATGGTACCTTCCGCTATTTCTGGGATTATGCTGGTGGTATGATGACCGACTGGGGCGTACACCTGATCGACATGGTACTGATGGGCATGAATGCCTCTGCACCTAAGTCAGTGCTGGCGGGAGGCGGTAAATACGTCAAGCCGGAAAGCCCGGCTGAAACGCCCGACACCATGAATGTGGTGTATGAATTTGATGACTTTCTCTTCAACTGGGAGCATAACCAGATTCACTGGATGGGCCCCTATGATAAACACCATGGGGTAGAGTTTGTGGGCGAACTGGGCAAGCTCATCATAGACCGGAGTGGCTGGGAGGTTTTTCCTCTGACTGAAAAAAGTGGTGATGGCATTCAGCGATACCAGACCGAAAAAGTCCCTTTTCAGTCAAATGAAGGAGACTCAAGAGACCTGCATGCTGTCAATTTTGTAGAAAGTGTCAAAGCACGTACACAGCCGATCTGCCCAATAGAAATTGGCAGTCACGTAGCGGTAGTTTCTCATCTGGGCAACATATCTTACCGCCTGGGCAGAAAAATTGAATGGGATGCCGATCAGTACAGCATCAAAAACGACAGTGAGGCACAGGCCATGACCCAGGCACAGTACCACAACGGCTGGAAACTCAGTGTATAAGCTAACTTAAAAGCACCCTCAAAAACCGGCAAATGTGTAATTTGCCGGTTTTTTTATTGTCCAGATACGTACATTTTTGACCGAAACTGGACACACTGGGCCATAGGCAAGGTGCAAATTGAACCGCTAAAGGCATTTTTGGGCATGGCACATAAGTTGAAAACATTTCTCCACTACTACAGCCACGAGATATGTTCAAAAACTACATCAGTACTGCCATCAGAAGCCTGCTAAGGTATAAGGGTTACTCGGCAATCAACCTTTCCGGCCTGGTACTCGGGATTACTGCCTGTATTCTCAGTTGCCTTTATGTGCAGTACGAACTCAGTTACGACGAATTTCATGGCGCGAGCGAGCAAATTTACCGGATACAGAATAGCTTTGTGCCCCCTGCCGGGGATAATGCGTACCCTCACGTAGTTTCAGCCTTGGCCCCCGCCCTGGCCAGCAGCAACGACGATGTTCTTTCATTTGTCCGGCTTACCAAAGCCGCAGGAGGTGGTTTTAACAACAGCCTGATCATCCGGATAGAAGACGATTTTTTTAAAGAAGAGGATGTATTTGCTGCTGACCCTAATTTCTTTGAGTTCTTTGATTTTGACCTGTTAGAAGGAAATACCGCCGATGTACTGGATCAACCTTATGAGGTGGTATTATCCCAGAAAGCTGCCGAGCGTTATTTTGGTACTACTCAAGTGGTAGGTCGCGGCCTTAGGTTTACCAATAATCCTGAAAAAGAGTATATCATATCGGGCGTGATGCGCAACTTACCGGCTAATACCCATCTGAAAGCTGAAATCCTGCTCTCAATGGCTACGCTGGATGCCCTGAATCCTGATGCGGAACAGACCATCAATGAAGCCTGGCTCAACGATGGTTTTTACACCTATCTGCAGATGGCACCCGAAGCATCACTTCCTGAGGTAGAAAGACACATGCAGCGCCTGGCAGAACAGCACGTAAACCAGCAGGAACTGCCCAGGTTCAATGCCCAGCTCATGCCCCTCACGGATATTCACCTGCACTCACAGGTGCTCAATGAGATCAAAGTGAACGGTAGCATGGAACAGCTGGTGATTTTTATTTCTGTTGTGGCATTTATTCTGGCCCTGGCCATCATTAACTATATGAACCTGGCTACCGCCCGCTCAGCAAGACGCGCCCGTGAGGTTGGTATGCGCAAAACCCTGGGAGCTACCCGCAGACAGTTGATCATTCAGTTTATTGGGGAATCCATGGTCTTGAGCCTCCTGGCGACATGCATTTCCCTACTGCTGGCAATGCTGCTCCTACCCTATTTTAACGAAATTACCAACACTGAACTGGTGCTGGAGATCCACAGAAACGGAACATTGCTTCTCCTGCTAGCCGCCGTATGCTTTCTGGTAGGCATCCTGTCAGGCAGCTATCCGGCAGTATTTCTCTCTTCCTTCAAACCCTCCGAAGTTCTCAAAGGTAGACTTACTGCCGGAATGCGCAGTACCCCCCTGCTACGTAGCGGTCTGGTGGTTTTTCAGTTTACTGTAGCGGTAATCCTTATCAGTTGCACCTGGGTGGTGTATGATCAGCTCAATTTTCTGAGAAATAAGGACCTGGGATATCAGAAAGACAATATTCTTGTCTTAAAAAACCCAGATAACATACTCACCCCCCGGCTGAATGAATTTAAGCGGGAGCTGATGCTAAACCCCAATATCATCAATGCCGCTGCTTCCTTCAGTTCTCCGGGTGGCCTCAGACCAATCATTGGCATGAAAACGCCGGACATGAATGAAGAAGAAAAGGTCAATTTAGCGCTGATCAATGTGGACTTTGAATACATCCCCACCCTGGCTATTGCTTTGGTACAGGGTAGGAACTTCGACCCGCAGCTGAGTACTGATTCTACCGAAGCCGTCATCCTGAACCGGCGGGCAGCCTTAGAGCTGGGTCTGGGAGATAATCCTGTGGGTAAACCGATCCTGGTGGACAATTTTAACGGCGAATTCATAGAGAAGCGGGTGATTGGCTTGATTGATAACATCAATTTTGAGCCATTATACCGCAATACTGAAGCTGCTTACCTCAGCTACCAGTTTCCCTTTTTCAACTACATCTTCGTCAATTTACAGGGTAAAAACCGCCAGGAAAGTATTTCCCATATTGAAAAAACCTGGAAAACTTTTGTGCAGGACCAGCCGCTGGAATATTCATTTCTGGATGACAACCTGAACCAGCTCTACCAGGCTGAGCAGCAGATGGGCACGCTGGTTACCGTATTTGCAGTACTGGCAGTTTTTGTTGCCTTACTGGGCCTCTTTGGGCTAGCCTCTTTTGCCACAGATCAGCGAAGAAAAGAAATTGGGCTACGTAAAGTATTGGGAGCCAAAGTCAGTAGTATCATTCTGCTCTTTTTTAAAGAATACATCAAAATCATCGCTATCGCCAATCTGATTGGTTGGCCGGCGGCCTGGTGGCTGGCTTCCCGGTGGATGGAAAACTTCACCTTCCATGTCAGTTTTAACCCATTGATTCTGCTGATTTCCGGGCTTCTCATACTATTGATCGCCCTGCTGACTGTAGGCGCTAAGGCCTATGCTGCAGCGCTGATTAACCCGATACGAGCCATTCGCAACGATTAAACTTATCGTATTATGCTACAAAATTACCTTTCCATCGCTATCCGAAACATGAAGAAGTACAAGCAGGTTACTTTTATTAACCTACTGGGGCTTACCGTGAGTATCGGAGCTTTCCTGCTGATTTTTCTTTTTGTCCAGTACGAACTGAGTTACGATACCTACCACCAGAAATCCGATCGTATCTTCAGGGTGTCGCGCGAATGGCTGAACCAGGATAAAGAAAGCAGCCTGCACCTGGGGCATGTTGCCCCGCCCTTTGCGCCTCTTTTGAAAAATGATTTCCCCGGTATCGTAGAGGAGGCGGTGCGTTTCCTGCAAAATGACGGACTTTTAGAAAATGAAGAGCAGGGCGTAAAGATCGTGGAAGATCATTTTTTCTTTGCCGACCCAGGTCTTTTCAGAATATTTAGCTGGAAACTAGTGGAGGGTGATCCCAATGAGTTGCTGGAGCAGCCCAATAGCCTGGTATTAACGGAAAAGGCGGCGAAACGCTACTTTGGCGAAATTGACCCTATGGGCAAAACCCTGATTTTTGATGGCAATACTGAGTTTCAGGTCAAAGGAATAATGGAAGATGTCCCGGCCAACTCACACTTTCATCCGGAGGTCATCGCCTCATTTA
>CAZFFW010000255.1:0-7596 GCA_964518125.1 uncultured Porifericola sp. | reverse complement strand
AACAATGGTTACCACTGTACCACTAAAACTCTTTCCCATTCACTAGCTTGGCTAAAGCTAAAGAGAAGACCATACTCTTCACTCAAAATTACAACCTCAACCTTAAACCTTTATGCTATGAAAACGAACCTGCTCTTCATCCTGATCTTCCTCTGGGCATGTAATCCACCGGCTGAAACTCAAACTGAAATACCTGCAGAAACAACAGCACAGCAACACCCTTTGGTAGGCACCTGGCAACTGGTCTACGGTAAACTTACTGATGCGGAGGGGAATGTGATGGAAGCCGACTCAAGCATTATTGATGAATACAAAATTATCACCCCTACCCACTATATGCTGATCTCAAACAGGATAGACGATGGGCAGGCGGCATTTGACTACAGCCTGGCCGGCAGCGTACAAATAGCCGGTAATCGCTACATAGAGATACCCGAACTGGCCTCCAGAACTGAGAATACCCCGGTCAGTACCGATTTCAGCTGGGAGCTGGATACGAATGGACATCTGATACAGCGGGGTACTGTTATTTTGGCTAATGGTAGTGAAGTAAAGCTGGATGAATTGGTATTCCGGAGAGTGGAAAGTCCGGATGAATATCCCAATCACCCCGGTATCGGTGTCTGGAACCAGCTTTCCTCTTCCTATAGCATGCCAGATGGTACTATAGAAACGCATTCAAATGAAACTACCATCCGTTTCCAGATATTTACCCCTACCCACTGGATGCGCTTCAGCCAACGTGATGGTCAGTTTGAGAACGTGATGGGCGGCACTTACCAGATGGAGAGGGAAAAGCTTTACCCAAAATTTGAGTTCGGTAATTTCAGCCCCCATCCCAGCCATACGTATGAAGTTAGCCAGAAACTGGAAGGTGACAAACTGCACTTCAACGGTACAGCCAGAGACGCGGAGGGTAAAACCCTTACCAGCTTCCAGGATGTTTTCCAGAAAATTGACCAGTTGCCTGCTGAAGTAGCCAGTAATCAGTAGCAAATGTAACCTACGTACCAATCTATGTAACCTACAGACCAAAAATGAAAATAAAGAATGCTTATCTTCAACAAGCGGAAGTGCAAAAGCTGTCAGGATAATTAGCCTATGCTAAGCTGACAGAATGCCCAGTTGACACCTTTTAATAAGGGCGCCAACTTCCCAGATGAATTAGGAATTAACCTTGAAACAACCTCAAAGATGAGAAGCTTTCGTCTGACCTGTATCTATCTGCTTTTCTTCTTATGCTGTATTAGCGAACTGCTGGCCCAGGAGCAGGAGGTGAAATTTGAGCGGCTTAACATTGACGGAGGACTGGTGCACAATAGTGTGCTGAACATCATTCAGGATAGCAAAGGCTTTATGTGGTTTGCCACCTACGACGGTATCGCCAAGTATGATGGGTATAACGTTAAGGTTTACAATTTTGATCCCTACGATACTACCACCATTTCTCAGAACCTCAACCTGAAACTTTATGAGGACAAGGATGGCAACATATGGGCAGGTACTGCTGGCATGGGACTGAATAAATTTGACCCTAACTCCGAGCAGTTTAAGCGCTACTTACCTTTTGCTGATGCCAATAAAAGCATACATACCAGAACTATCTCAGCCATTGTACAGGACCAGCAGGAGGCTCTCTGGGTAGGCGGTGTGCCCGGTATCGCCAGGTTTGACCCTGATGGTCAAAAATATACACAGTTCCTGGAGCATGAGATGGGGAAAATCATTAGCCAGACCATAGTACCTGATATTTTGATTGATCGTAAAGGCACTGTATGGGTGGCTTCTTCAGACGGGTTGTTCAAAATTGAAGGCTCCGGCAATGAAGGCAAATTATCCTTCCGACAATTCAAACATCAACCCGATAACCCCCAGAGTCTGAACAGCAAAATAGCCACAGCAGTATGCGAAGACAACCAGGGAAGGATATGGGTAGGAACTGTTGGAGGGCTGGCCCTTTTTGACCAGGAAAATGAGAAGTTTATCAGGTATCAGCACGACCCGAATGATCCTAACACGCTCAGTAGTAATACAATCAATAACGCTGCTTTGGTATTGGATGAAGAGGGAAATCTCTGGGCAGGAACCACTTATGGATTGAACCGAATTAATCCGGAAACCGGGAAAATTGAACGCTTCTTCTACGATCATAAAAATCCCTACAGCCTCAGTAGTAATGATATACACGCACTTCATGTAGATCGCTCCGGCATATTATGGATAGGAACAATTAATGGGGGTATATGCAAACTGGACCCTCATAAAAAGCCATTTCATTCTTTAGTCCCTTTTTCAGAACCTGCCTTGGCGCGGGAAGCTAAAGGGGTAAGAAGTATAATGGAAGACAGCCAGGGAAAATTATGGGTAGGTACCGAGGGAGGAGGTTTGTATCTGTATGATGCAGAAAAAAAATCGGTTCAAACCTTTCTATACGAGCAAGGAGGTGGCCTGCTACTCAGCAACTATATCACCGGTATTTTGGAAGACAAAGACAAAAATATTTGGCTTGGGTATGGTGGTAGTAACTTTTATGCGAATATTGGAGGGCTTACTAAGTGGAAAACAAGTAGTAATCAGTATGTTCGTTATGATATTCACTCTATATGTGCGCCTGATTTCAGAGACATAAAAATATTTGACCTAATCCAGGCAGAGGACGGAAGTATCTGGATAAGTACAGAAAACGGTATTAAATATCTAGATCCTGTTACTGGAATGGTAAAACATTATTTGTACTATGCTACAGATAGTACTTACAAGAGCAAGATCAGTGATGGCTGGGCCTACCAGATTTTTGAGGATAAGTATCATTTCAATTGGGTAGGCCTCGGCTCAGTAGCCATAAACAGAATCAACCCCCAAACTGGAGAATTCACCTACTATAATGTAAACCCTAATCACATAACAGATCTTACCAGTCATTCAGTACGTTCCATTTACCAGGATTCTAAAGACAGGCTATGGTTTGGCACCAGCGGAGGAGGGCTTTGCCTGTTTGACTATGAAACAGAAACCTTTAGTGCCTATACCATGCGAGATGGGCTGCCCAGTAATAGCATTTACAGTATAGAAGAAGACAGCCGAGGCAGGCTCTGGATGGGCACAGGATACGGCCTGTCCTGCTTTGACCCGGTAAATGAAACTTTTATCAATTTTGATCAGAGTGATGGCCTGGCCGGTAACCAGTTTTCATCAGGCTATGTCAATGCCGGTTCCAGTTTTAAGGGAAAAGACGGCACGCTTTACTTTGGCGGCAGCGAAGGGGTAACCTATTTCCATCCTGATGATATCACCTTAAATGAAGACATTCCCCCCATAGCGCTCACCCAATTCAGCATATTTGACCAGCCTCAGTCGGGTATGCATGAAGCGGAACAGATCACGCTGGACTACGACCAGAATTTTTTCTCCTTTGAATTTGCCGCGCTTAACTACACCAATGCCCACCAAAACCAGTATGCTTACCAGCTGGAGGGCTTTGACCGGGACTGGATCTACTCCGGTACCCGCCGCTATGCCAGCTATACCAACCTAAATCCTGGTACCTACACCTTCCGGGTAAAGGGCTCTAACAACGACGGGCTGTGGAACGAAGCCGGCACCAGTGTGCAGATCGTCATTCTACCGCCCTGGTGGCAGACCTGGTGGGCTTATGCACTGTATCTGATTGCGGCAGTATGTCTGCTCTATACTGCCCGGCAGCTCACTATTAAGCGGGAAAGGCTGAAAAACGAGCTGAAGCTTCAAAAAATAGAAGCGGAAAAAATGCACGAGGTAGACCATCTAAAATCCCGCTTCTTTGCCAATATCTCCCACGAGTTCCGCACGCCCCTTACACTCATCAGCAGTACCGCTGAAAAGCTGGAAGCTGAAGATGCTGACCGCCCCTGGCGAAACAATGATTACTCCCTGATGCAGCGGTACATCCATCGCCTGCTCAGCCTGATCAACCAACTGCTGGACCTCTCCCGACTGGAAAACAACCAGCTCAGGGTGCAGAAAGACTCGCTGGAGATCCGGTATTTCCTGCAGGTGCTGGCTGCTTCCTACACCTCTCTGGCTGAGAGCAGAGGTATTCAGTATTCCTACCAGGTGCCGGAAAAGGAAGGCTGGGTGCAGGCTGATGAGGATAAACTGGAGAAAGTCATCATCAACCTGCTCAGCAATGCCTTCAAATTTACGCCAGAGGGTGGTAGCGTGCATTTTAGCGCTGAAATGATTCCTGAGCTTTCTGGCAAGGCGCAAATGTATAGCTTACGAATCCGGGTAGAAGACAGCGGCATTGGGATGTCTGAGCAGGAACAGGCCCATATTTTTGAACGTTTCTACCAGGCTGATGACTCCAGCAGTCGGGGGTATGAAGGCGCGGGAATCGGGCTGGCGCTCACCAGGGAAATGCTGCAGTTGATGCATGGCGAGATCAACGTGAAAAGCAAGATTGGCGAAGGAACACTTTTTACTGTCAGGCTACCCTTGGAACAAGCGCGGCAAGGCAAATCCGGACAACAGAACGGTTCGCTCAAAAAACCAAATTCAGAAATTACTGTACCTGCTGCTGAGCCGGTGGATAAAACCCAACCCTCTGATAAACCACAACTGCTGCTGGCTGAAGATAATGCCGACCTCAGGGCTTTTATCGTCCATAGCCTGGGTGCTGAATACAGCATACTGGAAGCGGCCAATGGCGCGGAAGCCCTCCAACTGGCCCTGGATGAGCAGCCCGAACTGATCATCAGTGATGTGATGATGCCGGTAATGGATGGCATCAATCTTTGTCAGAAACTACGGGCCAACCCGCAGACCTGCCACCTGCCGCTCATCATGCTGACTGCCCGTGCCGGGGAGGAAAACCTGCTGCAAGGGCTGGAAAAAGGAGCCGATGCCTACCTGACCAAGCCCTTCCGCATGGATGAACTCAGGCTCAGGATCCGCAAGCTGCTGGAGCAAAGGCAAAAGCTGCGGGAGATCTTCCGCCAGCAGATTATGCTGCATCCCGAGGAGGTGGAGGTAAGTTCTGCCGATGCAGCTTTTATTAAAAAGCTTTGTAAGATCATGGAAACACGCCTGTCCGAATCCACGCTGGATGTAGAAACGTTGAGCCATGAACTGGGCATGAGCCGGGTGCACCTGCACCGTAAGCTTAAGCAGTTGTGCGGACAATCACCTTCTGAGTTCATCCGCAATTTCCGGCTGGAGCGGGCAGCAGCCCTTCTGGAAAAAGAAAGCGGCAACATCAGTGAAGTGGCCTTTGCCGTAGGCTTCAGCAGCCTCACCCATTTCTCCAAGTGTTTCCGAAATAAGTATGGGATGTCGCCCTCAGCATTTTTACTGGCTAAATCTGAACAGCATGAAAGAAGCCCATGAGCTGAAATGTACTTTCGGGCCTATTACCTCTTCCTACCCTTGGCAGTATTGAAGTACAGAAGCAGGGCAGCTTATCAGTTCATCCAAACCCGAATCTGAAAACCATCTATATCTTCACAACCAAATTTTAGTACTATGAAAACCAGCACACTACCCAATCCCAAGTCCACTTTACTGCTCTCTAACAGCTTCGCCCAGGTAGCCTGGGTGGTCAGAGACCTGCAGGCAGCAGAAGAATTTTTCAAAAATACCATCGGTATTGCAAGCTTCATGAGAATGGAAAACATCCGGGCAGACGAAACTGAAGGCACCTACAATGGTAAGCCGGGAGACTATGTCTTCCATCTTTCTCTGGCCTACTCCGGCAATACCATGCTGGAGCTGATACAGCCGGTGTCGGGCCGCAGCATTTATACCGACTTTCTGGAAAAGCATGGTACAGGAGGCGTCCAACATGTAGCCTATACGGTTTCGGAAGCTGATTTTGATGCAGCGGTAGCCCAGCTTTCGGAAAAAGGATACGCCAATATTCAGCAGTTGACATTGCCAGTCTGCCGGGTGGCCTATTTTGATACCTATGCTGCCATCGGGGTGGCTACCGAAATCATCGGGCTGAATGAGGCAGGGCTGCAACTCGTTGAGCAACTTAAAGGTGTCAGCGGTCAAGAGGAGGCGTAGCCGGCTAAGCTGCCTGAGGCTTCTTCCTGTCTTTGAAGCTATTTATCCAGCATTATTTGCGTCATGTAACCTACGTACCAATCTATGTAACCTACAGACCAGTGAAGCAGGCACTTTTTACGTAGCTTATGCATGTCAATCTGTGCCTGAATTTTTACCGTAACCTAAACCTATGAAAAAGATACTACTTATCGGAGCCAGCGGCCAGTTGGGTACCCGTATTTTTCGCAAGCTGACAGAAGCCGGAAATGAGAAAATCCGCATCCTCGTCAGGAAAGATTCCCGCTACCAGCACCTGCTTTCGGCGGAGCCTGAAGTGTTCGTTGGCGACCTGCGCGATGTCGGCAGCCTGCGCCCTGCCCTGCAGGAAGTAGATACGGTGATCATTACCGCCAACTCGGCAGCCCCCCGCAAAAAGGAAGACGGCTACAAGACTGTAGACATCCAGGGTATCCTGGACCTGATCCGGGAATCCAGGAAAAGCGGAGTGAATCATATTATTTTTACCTCCATCAAGCCATTACCTCCCAAACTGGACCAGTGGCTCCTTTTGGCCCGGGCTAAAAGGGAAGTAGAGAAGCACCTCATCAGTAGCGACCTCAACTACACGATCCTGCAGCCGGATGCTTTTATGGATGTCTACTTTTCCTTCCTGGGAACCGACCTTCCCGCCCGGGGAGATGAGGCTCCTTTGATTCATCGTGACTTCCGGTTTATGCAGACCTTTTTCAACAGCATCCGCAACGACATAGCGCAGGGCAGGATCGGGATTATTGGGGATGGTAAAGTACGGCACTCTTATATCGCCGTAGATGATGTGGCGACATTTATTGTAAAAGCCGTGGATGAGCCGTCTATGCTCAATCAGGTCATTCCGCTGGGTGGACCCGCAGCGCTCTCTACGCTGGAAGTCAAAAAAATATTCGAAAAGGTGCTGGACAGAAAGTTGAAGATCAAGCGTACCCCTGCCTTTATGATGAAGCTGCTGGGTAATCTGATGGGCCCCTTTGCCCCTAACGCAGCCAATATTATGCGGCTCAACTACATCGCAGCCACAGCAGAAAGTATCATTGACTCTTCGGCGCTGGCAGAGAAGCTTGGTATCCGGCTCACTACCGCTGAAGAATTCCTGCGGCAGAAACTGGCATTAGAACGAAAGGCAAACCAGCGGACAGCAGATAAGAAGATCATGACCAAGGTATAAATTCAAATAATTATTCACTCACTAAACTTAATGCTTATGAAAACGATGACACATTCTCCCGAACAGGTACTGGAAGTACACGTGCAGGCCGTACTTAATGGAGACGTGGAGGCTGTAAGGCAGGACTACACGGAAGAGTCTGTATTGATGACGGCCAATGGCAGTTTCAAAGGCCTGGATGCTATTGAAGGGGAATTCAGGAACCTACTGGCCGCTTTCCCTAATGGCTTTACCATCAATCCGATCAAGCAGGTAGTGGATGGAGAAAACATCCTGCTGGTCTGGTCAGGAGACTCAGAGGATATAGATATCGTACTGGCGGTGGATACTTTTGTGATCAGAGATGGCAA
>CAZFFW010000254.1:0-7702 GCA_964518125.1 uncultured Porifericola sp. | reverse complement strand
CGATAAACGGTATGTATATGAATTATTCAATTTCCTTTGTAAGTTCAACTGACTTTCCATCATCATAATTGATTTCGTAAGTCTTACCTGTTCTTGTATCAATAATTAGTCGGTAATCGGTGTTGTCAAACTGATATCTGCCATTACTCGAATAGTTATAAAGGGAATGGGCAATCCAAACTAGGATAATAAGCAGCAATATTTTAAAAACATCTAAATTCAATTTATTCATAGTCTATTCATTTAGTATTTTAACTTCAATTAATTGTCCTTTACCAGCAAAGCTCCTGGAACTTTCAAATTCTATTAAGTAATAGTCTTGGTCTTCAGGATAACTCTCAAAGGTTAAATCAATCTTCCTGATTTCTTGTAACGTGATAACCATTACGGCATTTGCTCGACTATAATGGGATTTGTTATGTAACAGCAGTTTTTCTTGCTCAGTCTCCGAAATCCCTAAATTGAGATAGTATGTAGGATATTTACCAATTTCCACCTTTACATACGTGATACTATCTTGGTTATAAATATCTTGAACTCTAAACCGGCTAATTAGCTGATACTTTGTGTTTAACAAGTCTTCAAATTGTAATGAGTAGTTGTATTTGATGGTATCAAGAGAGTACTTTATTGAATATTTATCTGAAAGCTCATATACAATTTTTTCGTTCTCTTGCTGAATAAGCTTTTCTTGTTCTTCTTGATTTATCGCTTCATTATTACGACTACACCCAACAATAACAATGAATATTAAACTTATACAGATTATTTTACTCATATATTTGATTATTTGGATTGCAGAATGAACAAGACTACTAGCAAGATAGCACTATACATCTCCGTACTTGGTTATCGTGCCAAATTGTAATAAAATGAAAGAAATTTCATATAGTAGATTATCAACTGCTGAGCGTTAGTAAATTTGATCTTTGATTTCAAACTTTAATCTTTACTTATAGACCAACTTACATGTGCAATCGCAGTAACCCCAAAAAATCACCTCGGAAATAATTCTACTTGATATTAGAAAATTTAAGTTTATATTCTGAGAAATCTGTTGTTGATTCAATGAGTTTCATATGATGTTCATAGTACTTTCTTAATTGAAATTTATATCCACCCAATGAATCAAATGTTTTAAACATACCTAGTCCAAATTGAATTGTGTAAATGAAAACCCAAATGGCTAAAATAGATGGAATGATTCCTAAATAGCTATTCCAATCTTCTTTTATATCTATCATAAATAATGAGTAAAATGATACTATTACAATTGATGTGATATAAATTATTGTGACTCTTTTGGAGAAGTACAGTTTAAATACTCCGGTACAGGAATTGAGCATACTTGTCTTTTCATTTATAACTTCATCAATATATATCAAGCCCTTTCGCTTAAGATACTCATACTCAACTTCCTGTAGTTGGCTTTTAAGTTCTTTATCGAACTTGAATGTTATGTATTTATAATTTAATACTGGCATTTCCTTTAATTGTTGCTATTGTCTGAATTTATAAAAGTTACTATTAATAGTATCACAATTATATTATTTTACCTAAATTAAACTCCTAAAAAAATTGATTTATTACTCAATATAACCAAACCCTCATAAAACTTCTTCTCCCTTCCACAAATTATTCATTTTCATGTAAAGCATATCGAGGGCTTTCTATTATCTGCCTTCTTCTACATCCGAAAAGTCCCGGAGGGACTGCATGTCGGTAGCCCAACCGACAGCTAAGCAACACCCGCGTGCCGTAGGTACGCCATATAGGATAGTAGAATCGGCTGTATTCATTGGGCTACATCTTGTACCTGACGGCACAAAAATACCCGCGTTCATTTGTAGCTACCGACATAGGGTCCCTGACGGGACAATCGCTGCTTCTTTATGCGTCATTTTAGCTGATTTTTCTTTGTCTGAGATACACAGATAATGAACCCATCTACGCCATCTGCCAAATCAAGCATACACTTCAGATGACCCTCAGGCTATTGTTTTTCTATATATGCATCAGCTAAAGTTTACCCCCTCACCTTCAGGCAGCTTCAAGCCCGATCACCTCCGTTCAGGTAGACTTTTTGGTCATAAAATGTATGGGTGGTAGCGTTCCGCTACATATTAATTTACTTAACCGTCTATCTGCACCGTGCAGATGCATTTTTTTAGCAAAAATATACTGTGTCCTCCGTTCCTATACACTTTTTTGGGCCAAAAAATAGCTTGTCAGCCGGTAGCATTGCCATTTTTGCAGAAAATACCTATTTGCCGGTCTTCCAATAAACATTTTGGCAGCAAAATGAGTGGGGTCAGTAAGTTTTCTGCACTTTTCCGTAGCGTTAAGAGTGGGGTCGGTAAGTTCCCTGCGTTTTTCACAAAATATTTTTTGGCTGATACTGCGTTTCCTGCTTGTTTGCATCCGTTTTTGCATGTCTGACCACAATATTACAACTGTAATACGCAAAGGATAACCCATGAGCATTTATACGAGGCCCTTTTTACTTTCATATTTCTATTAAACCTGGTATACATGAAAAAAGACATCAACAAAGGTATCTCTCAGCTTTTTGCCGATGCGCAATGCTGTATTGACAATGCTTCTGCGCATCCCGAAATCCAGAAGAAGATGAACCAGCATGGGTTTACCCCTAAGCGCATCCTGGAAGGCAGCGCCATCCTGGATACCGCCAAATCCCTGCAGTTTGATAAGCAGCAGAAGTACGGCGAAAAAGATCAGGTCACTTCGCAGGTCAAGACCGATATGCTGCAGGCCAGGCAGAACATGGAGGATCATGTGGCGATTGTTAAATTCGCCTTTCGCAAAGACCCTTCTACGCTGAAGCTATTCAACGTTCCGCGCATTTCCCGCAAAGTGGAGGCATGGCTGCTGCAGGCCAGTGATTTCTACCGCGTAGCTGCCACGCACAGCAATACGCTCGCCCCTCACGGTCTGGGTGCTGAGGAGATCAGCCAGTCTGCCGCGATGGTGGAAGCTTTGTCCAATGCCCGTAACCAGCGTATGATGAAGAAGGGTGATGCTGAAGAGGCTACCCGACAGCGCGATACGTCTGTCAAAGCCCTGAAAGCATGGCTGCGCGACTTTCGCGCCATTGCAAAAGTAGCCCTGCGCGACAGCCCCCAGCTGATGGAAGCGCTCGGCATGGTGGTGAAAGCAGAGAAGGTCTGAACCTGCATCCGTCTGTGGCGATTGTTTGAGAGGAAATGGCTCAAGGCTTGTCAGGAGACAAGCCTTTTGTTTTGACCTGACTGGATAGTCCCGGCCTGGAGAGGTCCGGACTGGATAGTCCCCGCCTGTGGAGGCCCTGCCTGATTAACCAGCTTCTTTTGCATCAAAGCTTCCTTTCTGAGGGTACTGCCCAGCTTGCCGCCGTCCCGGTGGTTCCAGCCGGGAGGCTTAAAGAGGTATCTGAGCTTATCGGTCCAGCCAGGAGCAGCTCGTACATCCCGCCACAGGGCTTTGAACTCACTGGTTTGGGTGTCCATCAGCTGCTCACTGTCAATTTCCTTCATGGTACCATAGACGGGCTTTTCATCGGGCAGTTCGGGCTGGTAGGTCCGGAAGAGTACATCCCAGATGCTGAGGGCTTCGCCGTAGTTACGGTCCAGGTAAACGGCATTGGTACTATGGTGTACCCGGTGTACGGAGGGGCTTACCAGTATTTTTTCAATCCAGTGACGCTTGCGGTTGGGAAACCAGCCCTCATTGACATGCACCAGGATGCCGTAAAAGCGGCCCACTACCTCCACAATCAGCACCATAAAGGGATGAAAACCCAGCAGGGGCAGCCAGAGGATGTTATGAGGTACCAGCAGAAAGTCAGCAAATGAACCCCGGAAGGCCACCGAGAGCTTCATCTCATGCGGGGTATGGTGGACACTGTGGAAACACCAGAAGAGGCGTACCGTATGCGAGAGCCAGTGGATGAGGTAGAACATAAAGTCGTAGGCCACCCAGGCCAGCAGCCATACGTACCAGTCAAATCCCAGCTCAAACCAGCGATTTTCGTAGAACCAGAACATCAGGCCAATGTACAGTACTTTGGTAAAGATAAAGATGGGGAAGAAAGAGAGCATGGC
This sequence comes from uncultured Porifericola sp., assembly GCA_964518125.1. Classification (GTDB taxonomy): domain Bacteria; phylum Bacteroidota; class Bacteroidia; order Cytophagales; family Cyclobacteriaceae; genus Catalinimonas. Next base: position 3,602 of record CAZFFW010000254.1, on the reverse strand, counting down.
ACTCAGGATGCTTACTTTGGCCTCGGCATGACTTTCAATTTTCTTCTCAATAGCCAGAAGCGCCCATTCTGCCAGCACTACGACTGCCGCCAGGGCCGTGATGATCCCGGGGGCGAGGTTTGAGAAATATTCCAGTGTAAATTCCATAGCTATACAACATCAGTGATAATCCCGGTATACCTGGATGCTGCCACTCAATATCTGAATTTTTATGAATGATCAGCAAATATTCAGCATAGAATTTAACCAGGAAAAACAAATTTGCAAAATGGCTTACGCCATACAGCAGCATTCTGTGCCAGGCAGCGTTCCTCTGCATATCAGACTGTCATTCGGGTAGCGGCGTGCATCAGGCAGGCATTCCTAAGCAGCCGGGGCCAGGAATCGGTTAGCTCCTCCCAAACAAAAAAGCCGGATCGTCATGACCCGGCTTTTACGCTCTTACGATACTTTGATGCTGGTAGTGACTATTTGCTCACTCCTATACATATCGTGCAAAACAGGCAGGTCAGTACTGTCCTGTAAACAGATCGTTTATACCAGTTCATCCACCGCCAGGCGGTAGTGCGGATCTTCCATGATGTTGACGTCTATCACTTTCTCGGCATTCTTCAGCAGGGCACGGCAGTCGCTGCTGAGGTGCTTGAGGTGCAGTGTCTTACCTGCTTTGCGGTAGCGTTCGGTGATCTTGTTGAGCGCTTCTATACCCGACATATCGGCTACCCGGCTTTCGGCAAAGTCAATGATGACCTCCTGAGGGTCGTTGAGCACATCAAACTTCTCGTTGAAGGTGGCTACTGAGCCAAAGAATAATGGGCCGTAGATTTCATAATGCTTTACGCCCTGTTCGTCAATATGCTTGCGGGCACGGATACGCTTGGCGTTCTCCCAGGCAAATACCAAAGCTGAGATGATCACCCCAATCAGTACGGCCAGGGCCAGGTTGTGCAGGAAGACTGTCACCAGGGTCACCAGTACCATCACCAGTACGTCCGAAACGGGCATCTTACCAAAGCTGCGCATGCTGGCCCACTCAAAAGTACCGATAGACACCATGATCATCAGGCCGGTAAGGGCCGCCATGGGGAGTTGTTCTATCAGTCCGGCACCAAACATGATGAAAAACAGTAGCATCACCGCCGCTACGATACCCGAGAGGCGGGCCCTCGCACCGGAAGAAATGTTGATGAGGCTCTGCCCGATCATGGCGCAGCCGCCCATGCCGGAGAACAGGCCGGAGAGCATATTGGCAGTACCCTGTGCAATACATTCTTTATTACCACGCCCCCTGGTTTCGGTAATCTCGTCAATCAGGTTGAGCGTCAGCAGGCTTTCTATCAGCCCTACTCCCGCTACAATGAGGGCGTAGGGGAAGATGATCTGCAGGCTCTCCAGGTTAAAGGGGATAACCGGTATATGAAAGGGAGGAAAGCCGCCCTGTATGCTGGCAATATCGCCCACCGTGCGGGTATCTATGCCAAAACCTATTACTAAGGCAGATACTACCAGGATAGCCACCAGCGAAGAGGGCACAACCTTGGTCAGTTTGGGAAAGCCCCAGATGATGAGCATGGTGGTCAGTACCAGCCCCAGCATCAGGTAGAGATTGGGGCCGCTCATCCAGTGCAGTACGCCGCTGGCGTCCACTACTTTGAACTGGTCCAGCTGGGAGAGGAAAATCACAATAGCCAGTCCGTTGACGAAGCCAAACATCACCGAATGCGGTACCAGTCGGATGAACTTACCCAGCTTCAGTACGCCGGCCAGCATCTGTATGGCACCGGCCAGTATCACAGTGGCGAAGATATACTCCACGCCATGTGATTTTACGAGGCTCACCAGCACCACGGCTACCGCGCCAGTCGCACCCGATATCATACCCGGGCGTCCACCCAGTACGGAAGTCACCAGGCCCATCATAAAGGCGGCGTAGAGTCCTGTGAGGGGAGATAAGCCGGCGATCAGGGAGAAGGCTACTGCTTCCGGCACCAGTGCCAGGGCTACGGTAAGGCCCGAGAGGACTTCTGTCTTGTAATCTACCTTCTGGGATAGATCAAATAGTTTTAAATACTGCTTCATTTTTGAATCTTATGAGGCACACGCTAAGGTGGGCATCCGTACTGCTTATTTTTTATAAAGATGTGTCAGAGAAAATCAGGCCAGAAGGGCCTTATCATGGCTTATTTCAATTTAAGGGCGCAAAGGTAGGTATCTATTCAGTAAACTCAAGCATTGTCTGTGAAATTTGTAGTAGATAAGCTCATATTTTATAAATACCAGAAAAGCTGAAATGAACAGGGATAGCCAAAAACAGCGGGAAAAGGTTCAGTCTGGCTACTTATTTTTTGCCCGTGGTTCATAAAAACAGTGTTGATGATTGCCAGGCTTATTTTGAGCATTCGTACGCTTTTCGCTTTACGGGCAAACCCTTATCTTTCGGCATCAGCATACCCTATGAAGAAGAAACATTTTATCGTGGCCGGCTTGATGATGCTCGTTCTCTCCTCCTGTACGATCATAGGCCCTTCTGCTCCCTCTACCGTAGCCTCCTATGCCCCTCTGCAGCAGCATGACTGTATCGTACCTCCCGATCAGATACACCTTTTCTTTGAAGGAGAAGCCTCAGACTTCAGCTACCAGAAGCTGGGTCTGCTGGAGATCAGAGGAAGCAGAAATGCGCGGCTGGAAGATCTGCTGGATCACCTGCGCTACGCGGCCTGGGAGCATTGTGCCAACGGCATTATCCATATCCAGAAAGAGTACCGCACCCTGGAGGGCGACCTGGACATTGATAATGAAAGCATAGACATCCGCAGCGAGGTCATTTACAGCGGCATTGCGGTGGATATCCAGAAAACACCTCAGTTTTATGAAAAGTATGGGCGTCAGCCGGATACAGAGTTTGTCTTTAAAACCGAAAACCGCCTGCATGCAGAAAAACAGGATACTACTATTAATGCTGGTTTTGTAGTCAGTATGCTTGGTCTGCTGGTACTGCTCGTGGTGCTGGTCGGCGCCAGCGGGTAGGCTTCCGTTTGGCCCATCACCCAGCTTTGTGCCCTCACAAAGCTGCTTCCTATTGTAAGGGAGCAGCCCCTGTGGAACAGCCGCTGTGGAACAGCCGCTGCTTTGTATGGACTCATCGCATAAGGTTTACAAGCCAGGGGAGCCTTTCTGATATCTACAGCCATTGCCATCATATCAGGAGAAAAGAGTAAAGTGAAATTATTCAGGAATTAGCCAGGCAGCTTGGGCTCTCCGAACAAACCATTAAAAAGCCCATGTCGGAGGACCAGGCACTGGGAATATTGGCAGATGCAGTAAAAACCGGAAAGACAGTCAGTAAGGAAGATGTAATGAGTAAGCTGAAGGATATATGAAGGTTAGCTTTGACCAGTCTTTTCAGAAAAGCATTAGCAAACTAAAGAATAAACAGCTATCCCAAAGAACTATTAAGCTGATAGATCAATTGGAAAAAGCAGAAGACCTGACAGAAATTTCTATCTAATTGACCATTCTACAAATTTGCACCGCAGCCACTGAGTAAATTGCGTATCGTTCCGGAACTCTTTATTTTCAGCCCCAAACTAACCCTAACCCTA
>CAZFFW010000253.1:0-7702 GCA_964518125.1 uncultured Porifericola sp. | reverse complement strand
ATCCGAAGATCTGGGTGAGCACACCCAATGGATGGATTATGTATTCATTCTTCTGGCTACTTCAGCTGTCTTCTTTGCGACCCGGCAAATGGCCAACCCATTTCTGAAGACATCCATGTGGATAGCGGCCGCTTGGTTTGCCTTGTCTATCATGCTGCATGAGCTTTCCCCGATTGCGCTTTACTCATCCATGCTGTCTTCCGTGGCTCTGGTAGTACTGCATACCATCAATTTCCGCCAGCATCATGTAAACCACCATACTGAAAAGACTACTGCATAAGTCTGTCTGTATTTTGTTTTAAAAGCGAAATACGCCCCCGATCAGGGCATAATTAACCAGGCTGAAGTTATAGACCTCATCATTGTCAGCACCACCTTCCAGTATGCGATATCCCGCTTTCAGTACAACATTGCTGGAAGGATAAAACAAAGCAGCCAGCAGCACATCCTCTGCCCTGCCCTGTGGGGCAATCAGGGCATCACCCTGTAGCAGAAGACTCGCACGTTCCATCGCAAACCACTCCAGGCGAAAATTGATGAGCGGAACAAAGCCAACATTTTCTTTGGTAGCCTGCCTGCTGTCGTTCTCCAGCCTTATCTGCGCATCCCGAATTTTGGCAGTAGCCCCTAAGCCAAATTGAACATCTCCTTTACGAGGGAAGAGATAGCGATAGGTAAGCCGGTAAGAATTAAACTGGTAATTTATCTTCAGATCATCAGAGGGATTAAAAACTGTTCCGGCAAAGTTAATATTATCAGAGGTGTTGCCCTGAGAAAGAATTGTCAGAGGAGCAAAAAGGGCGGCAAATGTATGTTTTTCGTTCAGGGTATAGAGCAATTTGACACGGTAGAAAAAACGCGTATTCGTGGTAAAATTATCCCCAACCTGTACCAAGGTTCCTTCATCACCCGGAACCCTGAATTCATTGTAGCCATAAAAGGTAGCCCCTGTTTCCAGGTCTAGTTGAAATTGGGCGAAAGCAGCCTGATGAAAAAAAAGTGCTGAAATGAGTAAAACCAGCGTAAAAATCCTTATAAACATAGTTTGAAAAATTGTTGAATAAGAGCGAGCAAAAAATTTAGATATCCGGTAATTTATCCGCAAAATTGTACCGGACTAGTAACTGAACTAGCTTAGAGCGCTATACGTTTTGAAAGAGGACAATTTCTTTACAAAAAGCTTGTAAAACAAATGTTCTTTTTTAACTTAGAATTACCCAAGAAATTATACTTAAGCTATGCGAAAAGGTCAAGCTTTTATCACCTGTGAAGAGTGTCGTTCCCGGGGTTCTTCTCTCTTCAATGTTCTCTGTGGCAAACAACTGGCACAGGTCTCCCAAAGTAAATCCTGTACCTTGTACAAAAAAGGACAGATTCTCTTTCACGAAGGCACTCGCCCATTGGGTGTATTCTGTGTAAACAAAGGCAAAATCAAAGTGTACAAGATTGGCTTTGACGGCAAAGAACAGATCATCAATATTGTAGGCGAAGGAGGTCTGCTGGGCTATAAGGCCATGCTGGCTGAGGAACCCTACACTGTTTCTGCCGAAACGCTGGAAGACTGCACCATTTGTTTTCTGTCCAAACCTAACTTCCTGCAGGCCATGAGCGAATCCTCTGACCTGAACAAAAACCTGATGAAGCAGGTCTGCCATGAACTGGGAGTGATGACGGAAAACCTGACCAACCAGGCCCAGCGGACTGTTCGTGAAAGACTGGCCATCACGCTGCTCAAACTAAAGGATACCTACGGACTTGATTACCACGACAACGGGCCCACTGAGATCAACCTCACCCGTGAAGACCTGGCCAATATAGTGGGAACGGCTACCGAGACGCTCATCCGTTTGTTACATGAATTTAAAGAAGATAACCTTATTACTACCAAGGGGCGTAAGATCATGATCAACAATCCTGAAGGTCTGTTAAAAACTGCCAATCTTTACTAATTGATTCTTACCTAAAGAGCATTTTAAGCCCCTACAGTGGGCTTTTTCCATTTTTGCCCCAGTTTTATTTTTTTTCTAATACTGATATATGTCATTTTTTTGTTTGACTGCCATCATTTTCTTGTCCCCTGCTTAGCGCTACATTTGGTTTATTGATAGCACCACTTAATGTAAAACTAATCCTTGAGGAACATGAACAGGAAGAAGATATTGATATGCCTCAACGGGCAGGATGATGCGCTGCTTGAAAACAAATTTGTGGAGCGACATCTGGACCACCCCCAAAACCTGCTGGTAAAATTTCACCTGGAAAGTATTGAAGTTGAAGACATGGCAGCTGCTTATGTTCCCCTTCAGAAAGAAAGTCTGCATGCGGTCAGGAATAACGGTAACGGACAATATGCCAAGGTACTACAGAAAATCAATGACATCCATAAATACAGCGGCTCTGCCAGCAGTAAAAGGCAGGTCATTCATTCTACCAGCGTCAAAGAGCTTTTAACCGAAAGCCTCTATGCCGACCTGCTCATCATCAGAAACGCTAACTACCAGGCCAGTTGTGTGTACTATGGACAGAAGAGGGTAATCAGTGAAATTTTTAAAAAAGCAGGATGCCCGGTACTGGTGATACCCGATCAGTTGAGTGATATTGAACAGATATTGCTGATATACGATGGCAGCCCCACCGCCCTGATGGCTATTAAGTCACTGAGAAATAACCTGAGCCCGCTATGCCAGAAACTTCCGGTGACAGTACTGATACCCTGTTCTAACGGTGCTCCTGTCTCCTCCAGTGAAGAAAAAATGCTGATTGAGTACCTCAGGCTCCACTTTAAAGACCTGGGCATCCATAAAATTTGTGAAGAATCAGCCCACACCATGCATTTTGCTATTGATCCTCAGAGAAACCTGATGATCGTCATAAACCATCCGGAACAGGCGCTTCCTGATTTTATTGAAGAGGAACTACTATCCCTTAGGGAAGCCCATGCCTATCATTATTTTCAGTTTCTAGTCAATAGCTGCGGCAAAAGCTAAAAAACTGATATAAGTCATATTTAATCGTGATGGCTGTCATGGCTAAAAATCGTCCTGCCTGCTTTCTTAGCATAAATTAAAGCAAGGAAATATGGCTGAAGCATTGGTAAAAGAGAAGTGCTATCACTGCGGTGAAGACTGCATAGAGGAAACCATACATTTTGACGATAAATCATTCTGCTGCCAGGGTTGCCAGACAGTATACGAAATACTGAACACCAGCGACCTTTGCCAGTACTACGACCTGGAAAAAAACCCGGGAATACAGCTTAAAAACCCCGCCAGACAGGAGAAATTCGCTTACCTGGATAATGCTGATATCAGCAATAAGCTATATGATTTTCAGGATGCCAGCCTGAAAAAGGTCACTTTTTATGTGCCGCAGATCCACTGCAGCTCCTGTATCTGGCTACTGGAAAACCTCTACAAGCTAAAGGAGGGAGTACTCCACTCAAGCGTACAATTCCTCAAAAAGCAGGTAAGCATCACCTTTGAGGAAGATAAAGTCAGCCTGCGGCAGGTGGTAGAACTGCTGGCAGCAGTAGGCTATGAGCCGGAAATATCGCTGGCCCAGGGTAGTCAGAACAAAAAGAAAACCAACCGAAGCCTGGCGATCAAAATCGGATTAGCCGGCTTCTGCTTTGGAAATACCATGCTCTTGAGCATCCCTGAATACCTGGATACTGATTTCTCCCTTGCCGAGGAATACCGGGTGTTTTTTGGTTATATAAACCTCATCCTGGCGCTTCCTGTCTTCTTCTATGCGGCTTCAGATTACTTCGTTTCGGCCTGGAAAGGGCTGAAGCACCGTTTTATCAATATTGATGTACCCATTGCGCTGGGTATACTGGCGCTTTTTGGCAGAAGTGCCTACGAGATCATTTCCACCACTGGCCCGGGTTATATGGACTCTCTCACTGGCCTGGTTTTTTTCCTGCTGATCGGAAAGTGGTACCAGAGCAAAACCTACCAGGCACTCTCTTACGAACGCGATTATGCCTCGTATTTTCCCATTGCCGTTACCAGGATTAATGCAGGCAAGGAAGACAGCGTAGCCCTGAAAGACCTGCAGGTAGGTGACAAAATCATCATCCGCAACCAGGAACTGATCCCCGCTGATGCGATCCTCCTGAAAGGTGCCGCTAATGTGGATTACAGCTTTGTAACCGGAGAATCGGTGCCGGTTTCCAAAATAAGTGGAGACCAGCTCTATGCCGGGGGCCGGCAGGTGGGCAGTACCATCACGGTAGAAATACAGAAACCTGTCGCCAACAGCTACCTGACCGAACTCTGGAACCAGGAGGTATTTGACAAAAACCGCCATTCCCGACTCAATTCACTGGTGGATGTGGTAAGCCAGTACTTTACTATTGCCGTATTGCTGATCAGCGCCGCCACTGCTACCTATTGGTATTTTACCGACAGCAGCATGATTCTAAAAACACTGAGTGCAGTACTGATCGTAGCCTGCCCCTGTGCGCTGGCACTTTCGCTGCCATTTACTTTCGGACATACCATGCGGATATTTGGCAAAAAGGGCCTTTACCTCAAAAACACGGAGGCCATAGAAAATATGAGCCGCATTTCGGATATCGTTTTTGACAAAACAGGCACGATCACCCAGGCTAAACCACAGCAACTGATCCTGCAGGGTGGTAAGCTAAACCAGCAGGAGAAAAGCCTGCTTCGCTCAGTGGCCCGTAATTCTACCCACCCGCTCAGCAAAACCATTTATCAGTCGCTGGACGAAAAGCTACCTTTGGTCGGAGTAGACGCATTTGATGAAATACCGGGAAAAGGGATTACCGCCTATGCTGATGGCCATGAAATATTGCTGGGTTCAGAGGCTTTTGTCTGCGGTATTCAAAGTGCGGATAAAAAAACCACCCGCGTGTATTTACAAATAGACAAGGAACTTAAGGGCTATTTTGAGTTTGAAAACCTGTACCGCGAAGGCTTTGCCGAACTGATGGAATCTCTCTCCGGCAGATACCGCCGGCATATGCTATCCGGTGATAACGATCGGGAAAAAGCCAAACTTACCCCTTATTTTGAGACGCTTCACTTCAACCAGTCTCCACTGAATAAGCTGGAATATCTCAAAAAAATTGAGGATGATGGCGGCCGGAGTATGATGATCGGTGACGGGCTGAATGATGCAGGCGCCCTGAAGCAAAGTAAACTCGGTGTAGCAGTAGCAGATAATATTTATCACTTCTCTCCTGCCTGCGATGCCATCCTGGACGCGAAAGAATTCAAAAACCTGCACAAGTACCTGGGATTTTCTCACAAGAGTATGCTGATTGTAAAGGGTGCATTTATGTTCTCCTTTATCTACAACGTGATCGGTTTGAGCTTCGCGGTCAGTGGTATGCTCACTCCGCTGATTGCAGCCATCCTGATGCCGGTAAGTTCGGTCACCGTGGTGGGTTTCATTACCCTGGCCGTGAACTGGGCTGCCAGCAGACACTTCAGTTAAAAACACCTGTTTATGGCGATATAATGGCTCCTGAGGCTATTTCATGCGTTGCAGGACAACACAGCATTTCTGTGCGAAAGCCGGTCAGGTGTAGCTGAAAGGCAGAAATAGCGCCGTTATAAAGACTCCCGGGACGAGCTTGAAGTACTCTGATCCAAATCTCCCAAAAAGCTGATATTAATCAGTTTTTTCACTGATTCTCATCATTTAAATCCCTTGCTCCATCACGTTACTTTGTAAAAAAGCTATCAATCATGAGTGCAATTTTCATTCTCATCGGTATCAGTCTCGTAGTAGCCCTGGGCTTCCTGGGAGCCTTTTTGTGGGCTACACACAGTGGGCAGTATGACGATGACTACACACCATCAGTTCGTATTTTATTTGACGAAAGTCAGTCTGAAAAAAATCAATCAAACACTAAGTAATCGGATATGTCAACAGTCATTAAGCAAAAAGATGCAGGCCAGATCGGAACAAGGCTCAATTCTGATCAGCTGGAAACATTCTATTATGACAATGCCATCGTCAGGATGTTTGCCATCGCAACTGCGATCTGGGGCCTGATTGGGATGCTGGTAGGGCTCTATGTAGCCCTTGAACTGGTTTACCCACAGCTCAATCTCGGATTTCAGTATATCACATTCGGCCGAATTCGCCCATTACATACCAATGCCGTTATTTTTGCATTTGTGGGTAACGGTACCTTCACCGGGGTTTACTACTCCCTGCAGAGGCTGCTCAAAACCCGTATGTACAGCGACGTTCTCAGCAAGATCAACTTCTGGGGCTGGCAGCTGATCATACTCTCAGCCGTACTTACCCTGCCCTTTGGATTTACTTCCAGTAAGGAATATGCTGAACTGGAATGGCCGATAGATATCGCCATTACCGTGATCTGGGTAGTATTCGGCTGGAACATGTTTGCCACTATTCTCAAAAGAAGAGAGCGTCACCTCTATGTAGCCATCTGGTTTTACATTGCTACTTTCGTTACAGTAGCGGTACTGCACCTGGTCAACAACTTTGAACTGCCGGTAAGCTTTATGAAAAGCTACTCCTGGTACGCCGGTGTACAGGATGCCCTGATCCAGTGGTGGTACGGACACAATGCCGTTGCCTTCTTCCTGACAACTCCGGTTCTGGGCCTGATGTATTATTTCGTTCCCAAAGCTGCCAACCGCCCGGTATATTCTTACCGACTGTCTATCATCCACTTCTGGGCACTGATCTTTATCTACATCTGGGCCGGTCCTCACCACCTGCTATATAACTCCCTGCCCGACTGGGCACAATCACTGGGTGTGGTTTTCTCTATCATGCTGATCGCTCCCTCCTGGGGTGGTATGCTGAATGGCCTGCTGACGCTGCGCGGCGCCTGGGACAAAGTACGGGAAGAACCTATCCTGAAGTTCTTTGTGGTAGCAATTACCTGTTACGGTATGGCTACCTTTGAAGGCCCTATGCTTTCGCTCAAGAACGTAAATGCCATCGCGCACTTTACTGACTGGATTATCGCCCACGTACACATCGGTGGCCTGGGATGGAACGGGTTCATGATCTTCGGTATGATGTATTACCTCATCCCCAGACTTTACCGTACACAACTTCACTCTAAAAAACTGGCTAACGTCCACTTCTGGATTGGTACCATGGGTATCATTTTCTATGCACTACCCCTCTACTGGGCTGGATTTACCCAAAGCCTGATGTGGAAAGAGTTTACCCAGGAAGGTCTGCTGGCTTACCCCAACTTCCTGGAGACAGTGACCCAGATCCGTCCGATGCACATGGCCCGTGCCGGGGGTGGTTCACTTTATATCGTGGGTGTGATCATCATGATTTATAACCTTGCCAAGACCATGATGGGTGGTAATCTGCTGAAGAATGAAGAAGCACAGGCTGCTCCTCTTTCTAAAGTATATAATGGTCCTAAAAACGAACACTGGCACAGAAGACTGTTTGAACGCCGCCCTATTGCATTACTTTTCTGGAGTTTGATCGCCATCCTGATCGGTGGTCTGGTAGAAATGGTTCCTACCTTCCTGATAAAATCAAATATACCAACCATTGCCAGTGTACATCCCTACACTCCCCTGGAGCTGGAAGGCCGCGACCTTTACATCAAAGAAGGCTGTAATAACTGCCACTCTCAGATGGTACGTCCTTTCCGTTCAGAGACTGAGCGCTATGGTGAATACGCCAAAGCCGGTGAGTTTGTCTACGACCACCCTTTCCT
>CAZFFW010000252.1:0-7718 GCA_964518125.1 uncultured Porifericola sp. | reverse complement strand
CGTAGATGCTGCGACCCAATTGAGCATTCATGTTGGCTCCCGGCTGATCATCTAGCAGCGATACATCCTCGTGCACTGTCACCGGGCGTATCTTATTGACAGATGCCAGTTCATTGGCGCTGATGTACATGGTTTGGGAACGCGGGTCTACCGATGCACCACCCCAGAGACCGCCGCCCCAGGTGCCGGGCATGGCCAGACTGCCCTCAATACTAGGTGGCGTAAAGCGGGCTTCGTAGCGGTATTTTTTGAGTTCTTCCAGCGGATTATCGTCTGTGCCGGTAGAGAAGGGCCGCAGGTCGTCTTCGGTTACCGACTGCCGGGTGAAGTAGCCGGTTTTGGGCAGGGGCTGTGTGGGCCAGGCTTCCTCGCCGGGAATCTGTGAGGCCGGCATAGGCGTTTCTTCCATCTCAAAAAGCGGCTCGCCCGTTTCCCGGTCCAGCACCACCAGGTAGCCCATCTTGGTAGGCTGCACTACCGCATCTTTCGCCTCACCGTCCATTTCTATGGTCGTCAGGCTGGGAGCGCAGGGCAGGTCGTAGTCCCAGAGGTCGTGGTGGAGTACCTGGTAGTGCCAGATGTACTCGCCAGTAGCAGCATTTACGGCGATCACACTGTTCCCATAGAGATTTTCCCCTTTACGGTTGGCTCCATAAAAATCATAACTGGGTGAGCCGGTCGCCAGGAATACCCAGCCTCTTTCCTCGTCCACACTGAGGCCTCCCCAAACGTTGACGGCCCCGTACCATTCGTCTTCCCACCACTCCCAGGTGTCGTAGCCCGGCTCTCCCTCCTGCGGAATGGTATGGAACACCCAGGCCAGTTTGCCGCTTCGCACATGGTAAGCTCTTACATAACCGGGAGAAGAATTATAGCCCTCACCAGTAGCCGAACCCATAATGATCAGGTCCTGGTAAATGATGCCGGGTGTAGTAACAGATAAGCTGAGTTCGTCGGGCGGGTACTTCAGGTTTTTACGCAAATCTATTCTTCCATTTTCCCCAAAATCAGAAATGAGTGCGCCATTTTCAGCATTCAATGCCAGCAGGTGATGCCCTGCCGTGAAGAGTATTCGCGACTCGCTGCCGTCAGTCCAGTATGTGACTCCCCGGTTGACACCCGAGATGGTATTTCCTGATTCGGGCAGGTATTTCCAGATTTCCTTACCACTTTTGGCATCCAGCGCGATAACCGCCAGTTTGGGTGATGTGACGTACATGATGCCATCAATGACGATAGGGTTGCACTGAATAGCAGTACGCTCCCCGGCATCGCCGGTATGGTAGGTCCAGGCGGGTTCCAATTGGCTGACATTGGCAGCATTGATCTGCGTAAGGGAAGAAAACTGGTTGGCGGCTGCTTTGCCCCGGTATACCGGCCAGTCGGCATCGGTGGCAGATAATTTGTCGATAGTACCACTATCCTGGCAGGCTCCAGCCATCACCATCAGTATACAGGCTTTGAAGAATATGCGTTTCATAGCATTAGCTTGTTGCGTATCTGTTTTATTATTCTTGCTCAAAATAGGCATATGTTTATTGCCAGCAAATGAAAATGAAAGCCTATTTTCGCATCTATATCGAGAGCAAGCTTATTTATTGATGCAAATCCCCCAGCTTATCCAAACATACCTGCGTGGCCTGGAAGAAGGCGATGCAACTGGTATTATCAGCCTTTTCAGTGCGGATGGTGTTGTTCATTCGCCGCTTTATGGTCAGCAGGCTGCCGGAGATTTTTATCGTAGGCTGTTTCAGGACACCCGGCAATCAACAATTACACTACTTCATATTTTTCAGGAAACAAAGCAGGCTGATGTAGCTGCCGCCCACTTCCGCTATGACTGGCTGATGAAGGATGGTACGCCCTGCAGCTTTGAATGTGTGGATGTCTTCTATTTTGATCCGGAAGGTAAAATCCGTGAAATGCACATTATTTACGATACCCAGGCTACCCGCACTGCCTTTGCAAAGCTATAGTAGTGGCTCAAGATACCGTTTGTACCCATGGGAGTGTATAAGAATTCAACAAAAGTGTTACCTAGATTACACACTTTATTTACAAGGTCAAAGCAAAACCTTTGCCTAAGGCCATTAGGAAGGCATTTTGAACAAAAGCTTGATTCTGGCGTGATTTTTCCACCTATATAGTTGATTTTCAATTTTTTGAACTAAAAAATAACCAATATATGAAGCGCATAATAGTAACATTAGGAATAGCAGCAGTCACTCTTACCGCTGTACAGGCCCAGGATCAACCAACGGAGATGAAGGACAAGCAGGAGATGATCCAGGGTGAAGATATACAGATCATGGATTTTAGTGAGTTTCCCGAAGACGTAAGAGAAAGGTTTTTCAGCAGTGAATACGAAAACGCTGAAATTGAAGAATCCTATTTACTGAAAGGCACTGCCCTGGAAGAAGTACTGGGTCAGGAAGCTATGGAGATTTATATCGGAGACCTGCCACCTGAAAAACTGTATGTACTGCAGATTAGCGAGCAGGACGAAACCAGCACCGTACTTTATTATAGAGAAGACGGTGAAATATACGCAACCAACGAATTTGGTTCGTAATAAAAAGCTATTGATCAAACAGAAGCTGTATTCATGAAAGAATGCAGCTTTTTTTTATGCTTACATTGAATATTCCTTATGTTTGGCAACTAAAATAATCCCGATTATATGGCAAGTATTAGCGGCAAAGTCTGCTGGGTTACCGGCGCTTCTTCAGGAATAGGCGAGGCGTTGAGCCTTGCGCTAAATCAGCAGGGGGCGAAGGTTATTATCTCGGCCCGCAGGAGAGAGGAACTGGAAAGGGTAAAAGCCGCCAGCCAGCACCCTGACCTGGTATATATACTCCCTCTCGACCTCGCTGAAATACCGTCCTTTGGCGCCAAGACTGAAGAAGCGGTCAATGCCTTTGGTCAGGTGGATATGCTTTTCAACAATGGGGGTGTTAGTCAGCGCTCACTGGCCAGAGATACGCCGCTGGAGGTAGACCGAAGGCTCATGGAGATTAACTTTTTTGGCACCGTAGCCCTGAGCAAAGCGCTTTTGCCGCACTTTACATCCAGAAAAAGCGGTCATTATATAATAGTCAGCAGCCTGGTAGGTAAGTTTGGCTCTCCCCTACGTTCATCTTACGCCGCATCCAAACATGCGCTTCATGGCTTTTTTGACAGCCTGCGAGCCGAGCATTACCTGGATAATATCAAAGTGACGATCGTTTGTCCCGGCTTTATCAAAACCCAGGTATCGGTGAATGCACTGAATGCCCGGGGAGAAAAGCAAAACACCATGGATAATGCGCAGGCCAACGGGATGAGCGCTGAAACCTGTGCCCGTAAAATCATTCGCGCCGTAAAAAAAGAAAAGGAAGAAGTCAATATTGGCGGCAAGGAAACGCTGGGCATCTACGTCAAACGCCTTTTCCCGGCTGTTTTTTCCAGAATCCTGCGCAAAGCAAAGGTGACCTAATGATCACAAAGAGCAGACTGATTTTTAAGTCAAATAAGACACAGGAGCTTTAAGTGATTACCGAAAGCTCCCGTACAAGGCTGGCTACTGGGGCTGGGCTTCCGCCATTGGGTTGTGGTAGTAAAAATTCATCTCCTTGATCTTATCCCCCTGCCAGCGATAGACAGTGATCTCTGAAATTTTGACGGGCCCAGGGGCTCCTTTGTACGTAGCTTCCATCCAGCTTTCGGCCATACTCACTGCAGCCTCCTCATTAGCAGTGATGGTTTTGGTACCTCCGCCATGTACGTCCTGTACCATGGCCATAAATTCCTCTACAGCTTTCTTCTGGGCTTCCACACCATGACGAGTAGACCCGTCAGGCATCTCTGTGGCAACTAAGTCTTCATGAAAAAAAATGTCCAGCGCTTCCAGATCTTTACCCTGGTCTAGCAGGGCGTGTAAATCCTGGGTTCTCTTGAGAATGTTCATGGCTTTGTAGATTTAAAAGTGAAATAATTTATACTTAATTTAAGTACAAATCAAGAAATCTCAAAGCTCTTCAGGATAAAAAAATTCATTTACCAGCAAATTAACCAATAAATCCTATAGCGTCTGAATATACTTATTTTGAGTACGATTTACTCTTCCAGTGCTGGCAGGTCAAAACCCTCAAAGGCACTGGGCTGTGCCATCAAAGTTTCAATTTCTTCTGCCTTACGGGGGGCCAGGTCAGACAACAGCTCATACCCATCTTTGGTGATCAGGAAGTCATCTTCGATACGCACCGGAATATCCCACCATTTGGGGTCGCAGGGGCTGCCTTCCGGAATATAAATACCTGGTTCAATGGTAATCACCATGCCCGCCTGCAGCGTATCATACTCACCCAAATCATGCACATCCAGCCCGATGTGGTGGCAGCAGCCGTGAGGGTAGTAACGGTTGCGTCCCGTTGCCGGATTGATCATATCTTCTTTCTCCAGGCTTTTAAAAATACCCAATTCCAGTAGTCCCTGGTTGACCACCTCGGCGGTAGCATTATACAGTTCTTTAAAGCTAACACCTTCTTTTGCGATAGCCATAGCTGCTTCCTGGGCTTCGTATACCAGGTCATAAATAATTTTTTGTTCCTCGGTAAACTTTCCGTTCACAGGAATTGTGCGGGTCACATCGGCGGTGTAGCCGTGGTACTCAGCACCCAGGTCCATCAGGATCAGTTCACCGTCTTCTATTTCCGGTTTATAATTTTCAATATAGTGAAGCACGCAGCCGTTATGCCCGGCGCCCACGATGCTGGGATAGCCTTCGTACTCAGCCCTATACTTTTTGTAGATAAACTCATGCATACCCTGTACTTCCAGTTCCGACATACCGGGACGCATGGCCTTCATCACCTCTGCCTGCCCCAGGGCAGATATCTTCACTGCCTTGCGCAGTAAGGCCAGTTCTTCCGGGGTTTTGATACCCCGCATGGGAGCCAGCAGGCTATCCAGCATTTTGGTGTCCAGGTTATTCTTCTCCGGCTCAATTTCAATGGTTACCTCCTGCTGGTCAGGGTAGTTGATTTTTTCTTTGAAGGCTGCAATCAGGTCATACAGATCACCCTCTTCTTTGGTATCGCGTACGTCATTCTGGAAGTCATAGAAAAGGACCTTATCAAAGGTGCTGAAATCTATGGGAAAATCTTGGAAAGAAGGGGTTTCAAAAGCCACTTCCATCTCCAGTTTTTCCCGGGCTCCTTCTTTACCCAGCCGTGCTCCGTCATACAGTTCCCGGAGCGCATCATGGGCCCTTACAAACACCATCTCGTCGAAGGTCTGCCCATTCATCTGCTGCACTTCCTTAAAGATCAGCAGTACTGAATGCGGCTCGCGATGACCGGTGAGATAGTAGAAGTTAGGGTCCTGGTGGTATACATAGTTAACATCATTGGCCCGGTTGCGCACAGGGTTAGAGAATAAAACCGCCACAGAATTGTCTGGCATACGGGATCTGAGCACTTCCCGGCGGTCACGGTGAAAATCCATGGGCAGGAAATCATCCGGCTGGGCGGGCTTCTGGGCAAAAGTAAATTCGGGAAAACAGCTAAACAGCAGTAGTATATACAGGAGCTTATTCATCAGGTCAGGTTTTTTGATCCACCTAAAGTACGAAAAATTTCAAGCTATCGTGTGTTTTACGAGCAGGATCGTACGAAAAAGCTGTTGCTGAAGCAGCATTGCTGAACAGAAAAATACTGATTTTTGTGATGCTTTATTTTAACTGGAAAGAACGGGAGATGTTGAAGCCAAAATGAATATCACCGGAGAAGAAATTGCCGGTAGTCTCTGTGATAAACCCCTCCTCTACCATGGCCTGTGCGTTGGTGAAATGTAGCTGAAAAACGTGACCGCCGGTTTCAATATCAACGCCAATGGCGATAGGGTTGTAGTAAATATCCTGCTCGGGTCCGCTATTGAGCCGGTAATAATATTCAAGATTTAACGACACCCGATTGGTCAGTTTGTAGCGTCCGCCAATTCCCATGGCAAAAAGGTCATTGTCCACATCGGCAGTAGAGACCAGGTTGCGATGTACCATGGTCGGCATGAGCTGCAAAGAAAGATCAGAAGTAAACTTACGGGCGATAAGTAACTGGTAAGTGTAGTCGAGGCGTCCTGAAAAAGGCATTTCCCGTTCGGGGTCTCCATTGCGCAGGGTGTTCACTGCGACACTGCTAAAAGCAGTAAGCGATACCGGTACGTTGCGTTGACCACTTTGCTGCCGCAGTAGCTCGTACTTGACAAAGCCATCCAGGACTTTTTCAAAAGAACTTCTCCCGATTCCGATATCCAGTCGGTCGGTAAGTCCATATTCAAGTCCCAGCCGTATACTGGCCTGGTCCAGGCCAAACATTTCATACAGGCCGCCATTGATACGGCCAAAGCGATGCGAGATCAGGAAGATCAGTTCACCCTCGCCCTGCGTCTCCACGGTATGCCCGTTGATCAGGCGGGTTCCTTTAAAGGTAGCCGAAGCGAAATTTTCATTAGCCGCAGTATCCTGCTGCTGCTCCAGTTCTTCCAGCAGGCTCTGACCATAAATATCTAAAGACGAAAGAAGGAAAAAGCACAGGAAAGCAATAATTTTATGATTCATAGGGCTGGTATTGGAGTTTGACACGTACTTCTACTTCTTCCGCAATATTGTAAAAAACGATCTTCGGGATTTCTATATCATAGTCAGCAACTTTGACAGGGAAATTCGCTTCCATACCAATGCCTGAGCTATCCCGTATCACAGTGCCAGGCACATCTACCGGCTGACTTACCCCATGGATGGTGAGCGTACCTTTGGCCCGTACCTGCTGCTCCCCTTCTTTATCCGGATCATAATGTACCAGCTTGCCCTCAAACCTGGCATTAGGGTACTTATCAGATTCCAGGTAGTTTTCGTTGAAGTGCTCCTGCATGAGGGATTTGTCAAAAATGAAACTCTTGATCGGCACAATGAAAGCAATTTCTCCGCTGGATTCGTCAAAAATACTTTTGGTTTCCTCACTGAAAGCTTCAATATTTTCCATGGGAGCCTCAGAGAAAAATGAGACCTCACTGGAAGAGAGACGGTACTTTTGTGCCTGTACTTCGCTACAAAAAAACGTTACCAGGAGTATAGTTAGAATAAAAGAATATTTCATAATCATCGGTAGTTGTTGGCTCCGGCATCTACCCAGCAGCTAATCTGCTGGATTTCTTCACTCGTCAGGTTCAGGCCTGATGACGCAGGAGGCATGGTTCGGTTTTGGGTACGTGCCCTGACACTCACGGCACGGTTGGCGATATTCTGTGCCGAACTCAGGTCGGGAGGCTGTGCCCCACTGACATGGCAGCCGGGCACCGCACAGTTGGTGGCAACGATCGGCTGTATATCATTGGTCAGCGAAAGCGGCTCATCTCCACAGGGCGTTTCTCCGAACAGGGCTTCCTCGTTATCATAGGCGCAAGCCGTAAAAAGGAAGATTAGCAGTGGCAGGGCAAGTCTGTACATCATGTATATTTTTATAGTCTGGCTATTATTCAATTTATGCGCACATTATAGGCGTTGGCTGTTAATTATCCGGGGCGCCGTCGTTTACCCAGCAGGCAATGTCCGCGATCTGCGCATCTGTCAGGGATCGTCCTGAACTGGCAGGCGGCATATTGCCACTGGTAGTCCGGCTCCTGATACTGCCGGCATTATCCAGAATATTGGCTTTAACGCCAAAGTCAGTCCTGCCGGTACC
>CAZFFW010000251.1:0-7754 GCA_964518125.1 uncultured Porifericola sp. | reverse complement strand
GGCCCTTAAGTTTGAGGAAGGGCTGCAGTTTCAGCAGCGGGTAGCCGAGTCGCAGTTAAATAGCAAAGCCAGCGACCCAAAAATTTACGATGCTAGCTTTAGCGTGAGCAAAGCTGAGGGGCTGCAGCTACAGACTGACTACGACATGAGCCAGGCGCCCGAAGTATGGAAGGTCAGCGTCCAGCTGGACGGCGAAAAAACCAATACTTACTGGTTTAGCGGCAGCTACCCTAATATACTGCTGAAGCAGGAAAGCTGGGATGGACGTAAGCTGGAACTGAAAGAGCGTTATACGGATGCCTACTGGGAGCAGAACAGTTAGAGGTTTAGTTCTACCTCTTCCTCATGTTTGAAAGGAACCCGGAAAGGCAGTCCGTTGACGGTCACCCGGGCATTGCCCGCGAAGCGCATCTTTTTCTTGGCACCGTTCAGCATGCTCAGCGCAGTACTCAGCAGGTTCATGTTTAAGTCGGCCAGCGAGAGCGTTACGTCTATAGGCACTACAAATTCGCTGTTAGGCATCGCCGTGATATCAAATTCCTGGCTGATGTCCTTCACCTTCTGGTCTTCTACAAATACACTGACATCTACCTGACGGATCTTGATCTTTTGCTTGTTGGGGTTAAAAAACACCGCATCGCCATTGACGCGGGCTTTACTTAGCCCCTGCACATCTACCCGGAAGTTTTTAATTCCTTCAAAGTCCGGTGCCTCCGGTGCCTTACAGGCAGTAGCCATCACTGCCACTGTCAGAATCCACAGGGCTATTTTTCCATTATACCGCTTCCAAAGCTGGTTCATAGGTTATAATTTTTTGCTTTTCCGATTCCGGAATAGGCGTAGAACGGCCGCTGGCAATGTTGATTGCCACCAGTACCATATGGCAAGAAAAAAACAGGGTTTTCCCCTCCCGGTCGGTGATCATATTTTCCATATGCAGACTGGAATTCCCCAGTTTGGTCGTGCGAATATGCACTACCGGCTTTACGCCCGGGGTCACCGGAATTTTATAGTCCATACTGGCATGGGCCAGTACCAGGGCTACCTCTTTCCACTCCTGCCGGATCACTTCTCTGAAATAACCCAGACGTGCCAGCTCGAGATAAGTAAGGTACACCGCATTGTTGGCATGCCCGAGCATGTCCATATCAGAATACCTCACTTGTATTTCAAACTGAAATCTGTACTTCTCTAAATCTGTTAACGAAATCACTACTCAATAATGATGGTTACTTTGTTATTTCTTTTTTCGGCCAGCAGATCGGTCTTGATACCTGCACCGTAATTGTTCATGTCTCCTTTTTTCACGTTGACATAGTATTCCTGTGTTTCCAGGTCGGTAAATTTTGCCCGACCTTTTTCATCAGAGTACTTGATGCCCTGTACCGGATTTTCTTCGTTTTGGTAGTCTTCTTTGTTAGAAAAAATCTGCACTTCAGCACCTTCTACCACATTACCCAGATTATCTCTGACAGTGATCTCCAAAGAAGTCTTCAGAAACTGTATTGGCGTATCATCTGCCTCAGGTACACTGGCAGACGGTATGGTCTGACATCCCATCACAAAAAAAACTATCAGGAGGTAAGTTTTACTGATCATACGATTAAAAGTGTTTAATTTAGTTTTTGTTGGAATATTAACTTAATAAAAATTTTACCTTTGCTTGTCTTTTAACTTCAGACTCCGGCTAACATTTTTTTATGGCACCCAAAGTTATTTTCAAGGGATTTACCACCTGCATACTGCAAATTCTGTGCTGTTGCTGCCTGCTTGGCACAGTATCGGCACAAAATTACAAACCCCTCCGTACCAACCAAACCAAACCCAAAACGCCCTACTACAACCTGCAGGAGGCTATAGTACAGGAAAACACCCGATACAGTATTCAACCGGATTTCGAGTTTACCGCTATCGCGCTTAGTATCAGCCTGTCGGAATCATTTGCCGGGGCATACCTTATTGCCGCCCAAGATACGCTTTTCCTGCGAGAGGATGCGCATCAGTCGGCAGAAGATAGCGTGACGCAGTCGCAGCTGCTCATTTTTGACGAAGTGCAGAGCGAATTTCATTTCTACTCATCCGGTATCAGGGGCCGGGTCAGTTTTTCGCTGGTCAATGCGGAAGCCGGCAGAACAGCCGCCAGCGCCCGCCTGCAGCAAAACCGGCAAGCGCAGCGGCAGGCCCAGTCCCAAACCTGTGAACAGCCGGAAATTATCCCTCAGTCCGTTTGGCGCAGTGGCCTGCCGGCTCCCTCGTACCAAAGAGCTGAAACCAGTGTGCAACACGTAATCGTACACCATTCGGCCGGCTCCAACAGCAGCACTGATTACCTCAACACCGTGCGCAATATCTACCTTTTTCACACCCAGGACCGGGGCTGGTCTGATATCGGCTATAACTTCCTGATTGCGCAGGACGGCAGCATTTTCCAGGGCCGTAGTTTTGGAGATGCCTCGCTTGATACCGACAATATCAGGGGAGCGCACTTTTGTGGTCAAAATTCCGGCACGATGGGCATATGTATGCTGGGCAACTTTAATACGGCGGTACCTTCCGATACCTCAATTTCCTCACTCACGCGCCTCATCAGTTGGAAGCTCTACAAGGAATCCCTGGACCCACTGGCAAGTTTTCGCCACCCGGCCAATGCCGACCTGGGAGTCATTGCGGCCCACCGCAACGGCTGTGCTACTGAATGTCCTGGTGACAATCTATACGTGATGCTGGACCGTATCCGCCTGGCGGCAGACAGCTATATAGAGGATGGCTGTGAACAATCGCCTCCCCTGGCTTTTGAGGTGTACCCGGTTCCCGCCGGGCAGGAGTTGTATGTCAGTTTACCCGAAGATGATATGCCGGAAAGCTTCTGGCTGATTGATGCCCTGGGGCAGCGAATAGCCGTGGTTGCATACCCGGAGCAGCAGAACTGGCTGATACAAACCGAAGGGCTCAGGGCAGGCTTTTATGTGCTGCAGGTAGTGGGTACCGGCTTCAGCTACGAGCGGAAAATCCTGGTTCAGTGATCAAATAAGGCTGTGATAAAATCGTCATAACTCTGGGCCTCCCGGAACTGCCGGTCAGAATAAATGCTGGCCAGCACTTTGAGGAAGCTGGGCTTACCATCTATCAGTACGTGCTCAATGGCGATATTCCCAAACAGCTGGTTTACCTGAATTACTTCCTGCGAAAGATCTTCTGCGCTCAGGGGAGGCTTGAGATAGTACTTCTCTATGGTTTCCACATAATTCCCCCGATCGATAATACGGCGATCCGCATTGACCAGCCGATAGCCCATCTCCAGCACACTGTCGCGAAAAAACTCACTCAGATGCTGAAAAACCTTGGGGGGAATTTTGGGATGGTAAGTGACCGCAAAGCCATTTGCATAAGCCGTATTGAACAGATGCACTTCAATGTCCGAAGTGATGTTGGTCTTCTTATAATAATAAGCTTTGGCGATTTCCTGTAGTAAAGCATCCTGCTCACTACTCCCCTTCCACGCCTGATAGGCATCCTGGTCGGACTGATGGCGCTTCAGCACCTCGTGTACATCGGCAACACCTGCCGGCTTTTTGCCCGGAAATAATTTACTGACCAGTTTATCAAAGTATGACATGTGAGGAATTTCTTAAGCAACATGATGAACTCTGCCAAAGTTTTGAAACTTTGGCAGAGTTATTACTAAACTATCGTACGAATACCCACTCTTTGTCAGAAGAAAGGTTCTCGCTGTACTCGTAACGATCTTCGGCAAAGGTTTTCAGCTGCTCAGGCTGGTCTATACGGTTTTGGATGATGAAATTGGCCATCTTACCCCGCGCCCGCTTGGCAAAGATCGCTACTATCTGGTACTTACCGTTTTTGTGTTCTTTGAAAGCCGGCGTGATGATATCTCCTGCCACCTTGCCCGGCTGTAAGGCTTTAAAATATTCGTTGGAAGCCAGGTTCACCAGCACCTTGCTGTCCTGCTGCTGCAGCGCTGTATTCAGCTGCTGCGTAATCCGGTCTCCCCAGAACTGGTAAAGGTCTTTCCCTCTTTTATTGCTCAGTTTGGTTTTCATTTCCAGGCGGTAAGGCTGGATCAGGTCCAGGGGCTTAAGCATACCGTAGAGGCCGGACAGGATGCGCAGATGCTGCTGGGCAAAAGCAAAATCCTCCTCGCTGTAATCGTGGATAGCGATATCGGTGTATACATCTCCCTTAAAGGCCAGTAGGGCCTGCCGGGCATTTTCCGGAGAGAAGGGTGTCGTAAACTGCTGAAAACGCTCATGGTTGAGCGAGGCGATCTTCTCACTGACCGACATCAGCTGCTGTATGTCTTCTACAGATTTTTTGCGGAGTTCTTTTACCAGCAGCCCGGACTCTTTCAGCAGTGCAGGTTCAGTATGCTGGATTTGTTGAATATCCAGGCTTTCATCGGCAAAGTCCTGGGTCTTGGAGGGCGAAAGTATGGTTAACATGATCTGATTAAATTGAACAAACTATGAAGGTTATTTTTCAATAAACGATAAGTCAGTAACAAAACTAAGCCCCAAGTGGCTAAGGAACAAGCCGGAATTTTTAAGGATAAGCAGCACGCCAACAAAAGCGGGCCTTTTGATAACGCCCAGAATATCGTTCTTTTGCAGCCGTGATAAGCCTACGCATGCCATGCAGTTATACAAGCGCCTGAGCCGCAGCCGCCCGGTACAGATGATCTCCGACCTGCTCAGGCAGGGTACTTCCAGCCGCAAGCTCTCCCAGACCATTGTGCTGGGAGTCATACTGGGCATTATCCCGGTCTTTGGCTTCATCACGGCCGTTTGCGCAGCGCTGGCTGCCTGGCTCCGGCTGAACATCCCCCTGGCCATTGCGGTACTTTATGCAGTCATGCCGCTGCAGCTGATTTTATTCATTCCTTTCATCCGCCTGGGAGAATGGATTTTTGGCACAGAACGCCTGATGCTGGCTCCCGACAAGGTCATCAGTAGCCTACAGGCGGCTCCTCTGGACTTTATGCTGCAAATCTGGCACTCGGTGCTGGCCGGGCTGGGCGCCTGGGCAGTTGTCTCGCTGCTGCTGGGTATAAGCCTCTACTATCTGTCGTTCTCCCTGATCAGCCGCTACAGAAAATAAAAAAACCGCTTCAGGAAATATGCTCCCGAAGCGGTCTGATGATCTTACTGGAATGGCTAACGAATGATCGTGACCCCTCCTCTTTCTTCCAGGATCTCCCCGGTATCCGATGTACTGGACCTGAAATTGATCACAAACGGATAAGTACCGAGTGGAGCTTCTTTGCCATTGTAGGTTCCGTCCCACTGGAAATCCGGGTTCTCAGACTGGTATACCAGTTCTCCCCAGCGGTTGTATATCCTTACCTCAAAATCCTCCTGGGCCACGTATTTGGTGTAGACAAAGAAGGTGCTATTGACGCCTCCCGGACGGAAAGCATTAGGTGCTACAATACGCGGGCGGCAGTCATCCACCACCTCTACCGAATCTATAAAGGAGCAGCCAAACTGGTTGATCACCTCCACCGTATAGGTTCCTGCCACATCGGCCACCACATCGGTCGTATTGACAAAATCTCCCTTGGGCGTAGTCCAGTAGATTTCGGGCGCAAAACCAACCTCCAAAGTTACGCTGTTGATTTCCGGGTCCGGGTCCTGCGTACAGATCGTATAGGTGCTGCCCAGTTCTGCACTGGGCAGAGGGTTACGCACAATACTGGCTGAAGCCTCGGCAATACAGCCACTGAAACTTTCTACCTCCACCCGGTATTCTCCTACCGGCATATCACTCAATACCAGCAGGGAATCTCCCCTTCCGGTAGGATTGCTGGACTGTATGCGGGTGCCATCCGGCCTGAACCAGCGGTAGACCAGGGTATCGGTACTTTGTGTTCTCACGGAGGCAAAGAGCGGAATAGCGGAGCCATCATCGCAGGTGTTGCCGTAGAAAATATTCACGGAGAGCGGCTGGCTGACCACTATCGGCTCCAGGTCGGTAGCAAAACAGGCAGAGTTACGCTCGCGTACCCTTACGCCGTAATCGCCACTTTCGCTTACGGTGATTGTGCGGGTAGCCTCAGGAATGGGGTTTCCGTTCAGAGTCCAGTTATAAATGTAGTCGCGGTCGGCCGCCGTAGCAGGAATAAAATCTACCCTGATTTGACGTTCTCCGGTTTCGCAGCTGTTATCCGGCTCTACTGCTTCAATGTTGATGTCAAAGGGCTGATCCACTGTTACATTGATATCCTGGGTAGAAGGGCACAAAGCAGTATTCGTAGGATCGCTGACCTCTACTGAATAAACACCAGAGTTAGAAACGGTCACCCGGTTGATATCACGGCCCTGGGCAATGATATTACCGTTTTCGTTAGTCCAGGTAAAATCCCAGGTATTGACCGTAGGGTTGTAATCTACCTCTATATCAGCGCTCACACCACAGGCATTGACTGGCTGCTCCACAAAGCTGAAATCAACAGAATCTGTGGTAGGCAGTATCTCGATGCCTGTCTGAGTCTGTACACATCCGGAAGCGCTGGTTACCTCCAGGCTATAAGTACCGGCAGAAAGGCTGAAGATAGAAAAGTCAAGGTTATTGGAATTTCCACCAACCGGTGTGGGGCCGGTCAGTGTCCAGGTCACTGGTAAAATACCCAGGTTGCCCTGATCATCGAGGCTGACACTGATGATACCATCTTCATCATTACAGCCGGAATCAGTTGTCCCGGTATTGGTGATCACAAAGTCTGCTGAGCCGTCATCCACTCCGGCAGTCGCTGTGCTGATACATCCGACCGCATTGGTGACGGTTACGGTGTAGGTACCCGCAGCCAGTCCGCCAGGATTCTGGGCAGTGCTGACCTGCGTTCCGTTAGCGTTGGCCCAGCTAAAGCTCAGCCCGGCCGGGTCGGCACCATTCAGGTCCAGGCTGATAGAGCCATCATTATTAAGGCAGGCAGAAGTAGGTGTAGGCGTAGCGGTGATCACCGGGGCTTCTTCAATCGTCACCACTACGGTATCCTGCACAAAGCAGCCTTCGGGCGCATCGTCGGTGACGGTGACGGTATAGCGGAATACTCCCGGATTGGGCGTAAAATCAGATACCTCTATCACCGGCTCGTTGCTGGTAGCTACCGTCTGATCGTTGGCATCCAGGATCACCCACTCGTAGCCGGGATCACCGGGACTGGCGATTTCCACATCCAGTTCGCGGGTTTCGTTCTGGCAAAGGGTAAAATCTTCCGGCAGGTTGATCTCCGGCCGGTTGTCTACCACGAATATGGTCCCGTCGCTTTCGCAGCCATCAGCATTGGTCACCCGTACGGTATAGTCGCCTCCTTCGCTCAGGGTAATGGTATTCTGGTTGGGCAGGTTACCGCCTCCGGCTGCGCCTACCTGCACCCATTCAAAGGTAAACGTTCCATCATCCAGCGCCGGGTCAATGGCGCTCACATCTACAGTGCCGTTACAAAGGTTGGCACTTTCGGGCAGGCTGAGCTCCACTCCCTGGCCTACCTCAATCTGCTGGGTCAGCACTGTGTCAATGTCACAGGGGTTGGAAAGCGTTACCTCGGCGGTGTAGGTTCCCATGCTGTCTATGGCGAAGGTGAAATTCTGGGCGGTCCTCAGGGAATCAGGCAGGCCAAAAGCGGTGCCATCGCTCAGCACAATGCGCCATGAGTAAGTCTCAATCACATTATCCCGGCCCTGGGCAGCAAAGCTGATTTCGTTGCCCACGCAGGCATTATCCACCGTGATACTTGG
>CAZFFW010000250.1:5673-7820 GCA_964518125.1 uncultured Porifericola sp. | reverse complement strand
ACGTCGTTATCCTGCTGGCCGACGACCTGGGCTACAACGACATCAGCAGCTATCGTAGCCTGCATCCGCAGCGCAGTGATGACCCACCTACTTCACAAACGCCCAACGTAGACCGCCTGGCTACTGAGGGGATGCGCTTTACCAATTTTTACTGTGGCGCTGCCGTTTGCTCTCCCTCCCGCTCGGCGCTCATCACCGGGCGAAACGCTACCCGTGTAGGCATCTACAACTGGATACCGGCCAACTCGCCCATGCACCTGCGGGATGAGGAATTCACCATCGCGGAGGTGCTCCGGGATGCGGGCTATCGCCGGGGGCACTTTGGCAAATGGCACCTGACCTCCGAAGGGATGGAGCAGCCACTGCCGCAGGACCAGGGCTTTGAGGAGGCTTTCTATACCTACAACAATGCGCAGCCTTCTCACGAAAATCCGGATAACTTCTTTCATATGGGCGAGCCGGTAGGCGAACTGCAGGGCTATGCCTGTCAGCTGGTCATGGACCGTGCGCTAAGCTGGCTGGATACCGTTAAAAATAGCGGCGAGCCTTTTTACCTCAATGTCTGGTTCAACGAACCCCACGTGCAACTGGCTGCGCCCGAAGAACTGACCTCCCGACACCACTACCGGCAGAAATACTACGGCGCCATAGAAAATATGGACCTGGCCATCGGTCGGCTGCTGACTTACCTGGATGAACAGGGGCTGGCGGAGAATACCATCGTGATTTTCAGCTCGGACAATGGCTCGCAGGAACTGCGCTCCAATGATCCGCTGCGGGGTGAGAAGTGCCTCAATTACGAAGGCGGTGTGCGGGTGCCTTTTGTCGTTCGCTGGCCGGGACAGGTGCCGGAAGGAGAGGTTTCCGCTCAGATAGGCAGCTTCACTGATGTGCTCCCGACACTGGCGGCTTTCAGTGGTGCTGATCTGCCAGAGGGTAGAAAACTGGACGGTGTAGACCTCTCTGCCGTGTTGACCGGAGTCTCAGCGCAAATAGAGAGAGCTGAGCCGGTATTTTTCTATCGCTATTTCCACGATCCGGTCAGTATGCTGCGCGATGGCAAATGGGCGCTGCTGGGCTATGAGGAAATTATTCCTTATCGGGAAAACTACGATATCCGCGAACTGGCCAATCTCAAACCAGCGGAAGGTGAAGCCCGCTGGGCCAACTGGGGTTTTCAGCCGGGGCATATGGATTACATCAACCAGCAGGAAATCAAGCAGTACGAACTGTACAACCTGGAAGAAGACCCCGGGCAGACAACTAATCTGGCCGACAGGCATCCCGAGGTAGTGGAGCGTATGAAAGCGCATATGCTGGCTTTGCAGCAGGAAATGGTGCAGGAAGGAGGGGATTGGTTTGCGGAGTAGTTTTTTTTGATCATTAAGAACAACCTTGGTCGCTTTAATTACAGAAAAAACCATAAGAAAAAATAAGGATAGGTGTATTCTAGCGTTGAGTTACATAATATCGAAAACAATCATATTGCTACCGAATTCGTATATTGGAAAGTATACCCAAAAGAAAGATACATGCAAATTTCTGAACTTAGAGAGATACTTATTAAACGTATCCAAACCATTGAGGATGAGGATTTTCTGAATGCTATGAGGATTCTTACCGACTCTAAGGTAGAAAATCCGATTTATAACCTCAATGAGTTTGAACGACAAAAGATTGCCATTGCCAGAAAGCAGGTAGAAAATGGTGAATATACCACGCAAGAAGAAGTGTTTGAAAAAGTAAATTCATGGCTCAAAAAATAATATGGTCCAAGGAGGCACAAGATGACTTCCTGGCTACCCTGGCCTATTATGCAAAACGGAATGGAAGCAAAACTTATAGTGAGAAGTTAGCCAGACAGATACAAGAAGTTACAGGAAAATTGTTAGAATTTCCCAAGTTGGGCAGGCCAACTGATGATGAACAACTTCGGATTTTAGGACATGATAATTACCAAATCTATTATGAATTAAGGCCGCAGGGAATAGTGCTTTTAGTAGTTTGGGATATGAGGCGGAATCCGCAAGAATTAAAGAAATACCTGCCTTAGTACCGCAAAAGTATCCTGCTTAGGAAACATAAAAGAAAAAGCTTTCTCAACCCGGCATAAGCATATTTACCCTGAATTGACCCAATTTTTACCG
>CAZFFW010000250.1:0-5573 GCA_964518125.1 uncultured Porifericola sp. | reverse complement strand
AGCTTTCTCAACCCGGCATAAGCATATTTACCCTGAATTGACCCAATTTTTACCGCCTCAGAGAGGTATGAATCAACATTAACCAAAAAACTATGTTTGGGAGCAATGGAACCATTGACCAGCAGATCATCTATACCCGCGAGGAAATAGATGCCCGCCTGCAGAAAGAAATCACCGCCGCAAAAAGAGACATCCGGATCGCCGTAGACCGGCTGGATCATGCGCTACTTGTCAGCCTCTTGACCCGAAAAGTAGCGGAAGGACTCAGGGTAGAAGTGATCATCACCCAGGAAAATCAACAGTCTTCTCAGAAAGTCTCTGATTCTCCGCTGCAGCCGCTGATGCTCAAGGGAGCGTCTGTACTGCGGATTGATCGGGAAGCCCAGGGTCGGTTGCAGCAGCAGTTCTGCATTATTGATCAGCAAGCCGCCTTCTTTGGGGAGTACGCCTGGGGTACTCAGGAGCCCGACGGTCAGCCCGAAAGTGTCGTGCTTACCTACCAGCATAGCACAGTAGCGCGGCTGAGTGCCCACTTTGGAGAACTCAAAAGCAAAGCTTTCCAACTGAAAGCCGATCAGCAGAAAAATTCCTTTTTCTCCCAGGTCAAGGCCTTTTTTGGTTTTAAGCCTGCATCCAAAGCAGCCCCCGCTCCGACGGCTGATGAAGCACAAAAGCCTGAAAACAGTAGCCGTAGCAGCGAGTATGAGCAGGTGCTGGATACCATGATCGCCGCCGAAGTGAGTAACTTTGACCGGGATATGCTGCGTCGGCAGGGCTACGAGCGGGCCAAAGCCAACAATGGTGACGCCCAGGTCTTGAGCAAGGGACTGGACAGTGTGTATTCGGTCTTCGTCAATGAAATTAACGTCATTGAGGACAAAAAGACCCGGCTCATCAGCAAGATTGAGGAGCAGCGGAGCAAGAGTATGCATCAATTGCAGGAGCAGATGGAGATGCAACTGCACACGCTGGACGCGCAGACCGACGCAAAGCAGCAAAACCTGCAGCACAAGATCAGCAGCCTGGAGTCGCAGGTGGCGGTGCAGCAGAAGGAGATAGAAAGTATCCGCAGCAGTAGAATTCCGGCTTTGGAAGAGAAGAACCAGCAGATACAGCAGCAGGTCAAAGAGCAGGAGCGCGCCTTTGTCAAGCCGGCCTTTAAGTGGTTTGAATTTATCCCGGTGACGCTCATCAACCTGGGGCTGCTGTTTTACCTTTTTTTCTTTTACTCTTCGGCGGCCTATATCCTGCTGTTCAGTGAACTAGACGCCAAAGAAGCCCGCCTGCGGGGCATTACCGTCAATCCGCCCGAAGTTTTCAACCCTGATGCCATCAGCATGGCTGCCGATAAGGGTGGTTCGGCCCTGATGTTCATCATGCTTTTCGTATTCTTACCCCTTTCGCTCTCACTGATCGGCCGGTTCGTGGGTAAAATGAACTGGTGGAAAAGTTTGCTGATGATCCTCGGCATTATCCTGATAGATGCCTTTATCGCTTACAAGGTGGCCGAGGCTATCCACAATGTGGATTATCTTACCGGGGCAGTGGATGTACCCTGGCGGTTTGCGATGGCCCTGGAAGACCTGAATTTCTACCTGGTCTTTATCCTGGGTGCGCTGGGGCTGTTCCTGTTCAAGTTTACTTTTGAAAGGTTTATGCGCTTTTTTGAAGAACGCGACCCTGATGTTAACTACCGCCGAAACCAGCAGCACATCCGCCATCTGCAGGATGATATCGCGGCCAACCGGGGACAAAAACTATCTCACCAGGAAGAGATCGGTAAGATTGAGAAAGAGATCATCCAACTTAATACCGAGATTAGCCTGCATAAGGAAGACCTGCTGGCGCTACCCGCTAAAAAGACGCATCAGGCCGAAAAGATGAAAAGCGAGATGCACAGCAAGGCCCAGTCCATTGAAAGGACTACCGATATTTATAAGACGCACATTGAGAACGACATCCTGCCCGTTTCGGTAGACTCGCTCAAAGACCGCATCAACGTCTTCCTGGAGGGCTGGAACGACTTCCTGCATGATGAATACTCCGTCAGCAAGGCGATGGAAAAGTCACGCGCTGCTGCCGAAGTAGCTACACAATGGCAGAACGAAAAGCTGAACGGTAAACGATTTGACCAGAGAATAAAATCCCAGTGATGAAACCAGTCATTATGTTTAATCATAAGCGTGGCTTATGCCTCCACAAACCATTTATGCACCTACTCTTTAGTCTGCTGCTCGCCCTGGCGCTGGCTGCCTGCTCCGGCAGTAGCGAGAGCCTCAATGAAGAAGCCGCCGAAAGCATCAGCCTGATGCACTACAATATCGTTTTTGCGCCCGACCTCTCCAACCGGGTCAATACGAAACTGCACCCGCGTCCGCTGCAGGATGTGCAGATCGTACAGAGCGTACTGGACAATATCTACCCGGCTATTCTCAACCATCAGCGCTCTGATAACCAACTGGATCGCTTCTCGGTGTCACTGGTCAATAAAAAGCTGGTGAGCGAATACGGGGTGAAGCAGTCGGAACTGCAGATTGACTTTGGAAGGTTTAAGAACCAGAAGGAGCGCATTGACTATATCAAGGGGCGCAGTGAGCAGACGCTGGAAACGGACATTCAGAATTTTGAGCAGGAGTTTAGCCGGGTAAGTGAGATTGCCACTCAGCAAACTTTCGGCGCCGATGTATGGTCTTACCTCAACAGCGGGGTAGATCAACTGGTGGTGCAGAAAGAAAAAGAACCGATCATCTTCAACGGCACTACCTACCGCAATGAGTTTCGCAATGTGCTCATCCTGCTGACCGATGGCTACATTGAAGCCGGTATCTACGACCAGAAAGGCTGTCCGCAGCCCAACCAATGCTACTACCTGAGCGGCGATCGGGTGAAGCAGTTTCGGCAGGCCTTTAAGCAGTCGGGTGAGCAGGATATGAAGGCGTTCTTTGAAAAAAATAACTACGGCATCGTGCCGGTG
Organism: uncultured Porifericola sp.; assembly: GCA_964518125.1. GTDB lineage: Bacteria > Bacteroidota > Bacteroidia > Cytophagales > Cyclobacteriaceae > Catalinimonas. The sequence continues at coordinate 2,599 of CAZFFW010000250.1, read as the reverse complement.
GACAATCCCCTCCTGCAGGAGGTAGAAATCCTCGTGCTGGAGATGTACGACCGCTCGCTCTCGCAGGGCGGCAATGCCACTGTACACCCTACCGATACCGAGATCCTCAAGCTGTTCTGGTCGGATTGGTTGGAGAAATCGGGTGTCAAGCGCTACGAGCTGCGCCCGCTGATGACCACCGAAGCCGAAGTGGAGCAGGTGGTGATGGGCTTTATGGGGGTGGAGTAGCTATCAACAGGAGGCCTGCCTAAAGTACAAATACCAGTCTGAACCTGTTTTTTAGTCTGTACTTCTTTCTTTTCAACAGTTTGATGGCCAGTCCGGAGGCGATCAATGCTCCCGATGCGATCACTACACCTCGGTTCAGGCCAAATTCATTATCCCTGATCACTACATGGTTAAACTGGTCCACCAAAGGATACAGTATACCTGCTGATAGTAATTTGCCTGAATACCTGTCCCTGCGTTCTTTCTGGGAATAGAGCACTGCTATGTCCTGCAGATTTACAGAAGCTGTTCCTATCTGTATCTCGTTCTTTTTGGCATCAATTGAAGTAATGGTGCCCTCGTAGACAGTAGCATCATTTTTCAGCCTGAAGACAAGCCTTTCTGAGAGATAGAACACTTCTCTTTTTTTGCCGGCACGATCTTTTACCGCCAGATGGATTTGCCCAAATGCCGGGAAGAGAAAAAATAAGCAGCAAATGAATAAGGCTGATCTCAAATTTAAAAAAGTAAAGGGTTTAATGCTTCGGACAAGTTCGACAATTTACGCCAATTGGCAGCATTACCTGCCAGCTTTTATCAGATGAATACTTACCCTAAGCCAGATTCCTGCCCTGCACGCCACCTGGGGCTCAATAGGAGTGCGGCTGCACAGCTGGTATGAGTGTCGCCAGGGTTTGGAGGTGTAGCGGCAGACCAAAGACTCAGTAGTCTGACCCAAAGTGAGGCCGCCATACTGTATGCGGTACTTATACTTTTACTCCCTTTCCAACACCTCCAGTACCAAATCAGCCTTTAGATTATCAGCTAAATGCTTGGCATGGCTGATAGCCTTATCCTGCTTTGAATAAACAAAAGAAAGTTCAGCCTGAAGGGCATCCGAATATAAGAATATCCTGTATTCGGTGATTTTTCCTGAAAGGGTAGGACTAATGCCATTGGGTGTATTGCTGCTTCTATAGCTGTTTGAAGTCACTTTTACGGTCTGTATCGCTGGTAATGGTGTCCATTCGCCAAAAGTAAAACCGCCCACAGACACATATTCCTTCATCCTTTTGCTGCCAAAGTCAACGAGCGTGCCCCGGTATGAAAATACGATGAACAGGCCTATGAAAATAGCGCCTATACCAAACACTAAGGCTCGCGCTAAAGAACTTCCTCCCGGAAAAAGCACCGGGCTAGCCAGCGCAAACACACCTGCCATCACCAGCAGCAAGCCAATCAGGTGTGGGCCGGTGGCCAGCTTTCTACTTGTATAATTGAAATGGTGCATGCTAAGCTTCTTTGTAGCGGCTGGCGAAATCGTTAGCAGAAGCTGCACTGCTGCTAGTTTTCCTCAAGCTCATCGTACAGTATTTCTCCATCAATGCGCAACCTCGATACATGCTTTAGCTTTCCCATCGGGTCGAGCAATGTCCAGTAGCTAGGATACATGATTTCCACCTCTTTTCCAATGAGCTTCTGGCTAAGGGATTGCAATGATAAACCGCTTTCTTCTCCACGGTTAATGTAAAAACGAATAGCAACATCTTCCAGTAGCAGGGAAATATCATTCGTTCCACTTGCTTTGACTTCTTGTACTATTCCAGTAATCAAGTTTGCTTCTGATGCAGTAGTACCAGGAACAGGTCTCATGGTCATACTGATTGTAATGATTATGATGATACTGAGCATTACAATGATCTTTACTGAAGTAGTCATAGATAAAGGGTTTGATATTTTTAGTTCACATGCTGATGTTTATAACGTTTGACGTTACTCATCAGGTAGTTGAAAGCAATGTGCCTTCAGGCTTTAGCCCTAATTTAGCCATATTTTTCCTGATACGTTTTACCAGCTTAGGTTTTCTGATCCGGTTCAGGTACTTTGTTGACGGATTGTACTGCCTCTTCCTGCTAATCATCTTTCACAAATCACTTCGGTCTTCCTGACTGTTGTAATCACTGCAACTTGCTTGCTTTCCCCAAAAAACTACCCGCTCAAAGTAAGCTAACTGGAATAAGTATTTTAGGTTTCTAACAGTATTAACCGCCTTTACCTATTTCAGCAATGATCAGCTAATACCTCTGGATGCGCAACGCTCCCTATATTTTTCTTTGACCCTCTACTGGTTTTCAGTTAAAGAATTTACTTGAACTGTGAGGGTAGTAGCCTCCTGATGTTCGTCTGAATTACTTTACCATGCGTCAGCACGGTTCACCTACATATTTTTTTACTTTACAGTGTGGTATCATCCGTTTTTATGCATATTTTCTAACAAAACAGTGGGGTGAACACCGTTTTGATGCATTGTTTTCTGTCCTCGGGGTCCGTTGCAGACCCGCTTTACTGGCCTACAGGAGGCTTTCTATCCATGGTACACCCGACCTTACCA
>CAZFFW010000249.1:0-7831 GCA_964518125.1 uncultured Porifericola sp. | reverse complement strand
TTATTGCAGTAAATTCACCTAATCATACCGCCAAGAATACTGAAGGTAAACTTCCTGCCTCTCACCTCACTCTCAACAAAAGCTGATAAAAAAAAGCCGATCAGGAGTCAAGAGCGCCTATTTTACTGGCATCACCCAAACGCGCTGAGAGCCAAAACTCCTGGCCAGCCCATCGCTTATTACAAAAAATTAGAAAAATTTTGCTATAAACAGGTTACGAATCACCAATAGCTGCATACCAACTTGTGAATTCTAAGCGCTTAGGTTCTCCACAAAGTCAAAACTCATTAAACAATCACAAAGATGACGACTCAAGAGATCCATTTAAGAAAGAACCTGTTTGTAAAACTTATCGCCTTCGCGATCATCGCATTATTATCCTATTCATGTACTGAAGAGCAGGAAGCCGGAGAAAGATTTTCTACTGACATCAAGGTCAGTGAGGAAGAAGTAAAGGAGCAGCTCTCAGTATTAGAGAAGCGGTCCGAAAAAGAAGGCTGGACCTTTGAAGTAGGCTACAATAAGTCCATGCAGTATCCGCTGAAGCAATTGGCCCGCCTGGAAATCCCCGAAAACTGGATGGAAATCGCTGCCCGGCAGAATGAGTTTGCCCACAAAATAGTAGAAATTGACCGAGAGCTTTTTGGCAACTACTATGACCTGGTATACAAAGGCTGCCATGCCGGTAAATCCCGATTTAGCTGGACCGACCTGGGAAAAGTAACGCCGGTACGCAACCAGAGCAGTTGCGGTAGTTGCTGGGCCTTTGCCGCCATGGGTGCCTATGAGAGTAGCTACCTGATCCGTAATAATATCTCCATTGATGCCTCTGAGCAGGATATCATCAACTGTGCGGGTGCTGGTAGCTGCAGCGGCGGCTGGTATGACCCGGTATTTAACTTCATGCTCACCAATGGTGTGGCAACGGAAGCTACAGAACCTTACCAGGCCACTGATGCTTTCTGCAATGCCACCAATGCTAAGCCTTACCGGGCTATCAACTGGGGTTTTGTTACCGCCAAGCACGAGATTCCTTCCGTCTCCGAGATCAAAGATGCGCTTTGCCAGTACGGGCCTTTGTCAGTGGCTGTCAATGCCACTGCTGCTTTTCAGGCTTACAGTGGCGGCGTATTCAACGAGAATGCCAATAGTGGTATCAACCATGCCGTCACCATCGTAGGCTGGGATGACAATAAAAACGCCTGGCTGATCAAAAACTCCTGGGGCTCATGGTGGGGCGACAACGGCTATATGTGGATTGACTACAACTCCAATAACATTGGCTATGCTGCTACCTGGGTACAGGCGCAGACCTGGTACTACAAAATCCCTGATTACCTGATAGACCTGCTGGAAGAAAGGTACAAGTTCGTTCTGCCCTTTTACGCCATTAACAGAGAAGGATAAAAACATACAGGAAGCCTCCCTGCGGGGAGCGCTTCCTGATTAAAAATGACCGATATGTTACGCATACTTGTACTATACATACTGGTAATGCTGGGCATCAACCTGGGAAAGCCACAATTTCACAGCAAACAGCATATGATTACCTTTGACCAAAGCCACCATCAGCAAAGTGTCAGCCTCAGCCTGCAGGATACCTTCCGCATACAACTACCCGTACAGATGGGCACCGGCTTCAGCTGGCAGTGGCAGGAGCAGGAGGATTTTGAACTGGTAGCGCAGCAGGTAGAAAGGCTACGCAACCAACCTGGTATGGCAGAGCAACAGCTGTTTACTGTATGCCCGAGGCGGCAGGGAAGCAGCAAAATAACCCTTTACTACCAGCGTCCCTGGGAAAAAAAGACGATCAGAACTTTTGAGCTGAAAGTGGATGTCAGCCCATAATAGCGCTGTAACCTTTTTTACTGGCTGCCTTCCGGGCCTTTGCCTATAGAGATAAGATTGGTCAGCAGGCGGAAAGCACCCGGAACCCCGGCTGGTAACTCCCGAAAGAATGACAGACCGGTATAAATATAGTAGCCTTTCCCGTACTGTGCCACAAGCAAAGCCCCCTCTTTGGGATCTTCTCCCGGATCGTTCATAGACAGGATCGGTTCAAACTGTTCTTCATCCCATTCGTCAGGAAAATAAAGGCCCCGCTCCTGCACCCAGTTTTCAAAATCCTGCTGGGCAATTTTGTTGGGCGTATTGAGCACCGGATGGTTTTCCTGCAGAAATCGCACTTCGGCAGTTTCGTCGGCCACACGATCACGGGACACATTCATCTTGTACGGTGATAGTTTCTGGGTAACCATCATACCATTGGTATTGTATTGGGAAATAAGCGTACCTCCATTTTCCACGTATTTCAGTAACTGTTCATTCTTATAACGAAGCCAGCCTACCGTATTGTAGGCACGGATACCAATCATGATGGCATCAAAATTATTCAGTTCATCCGGCCTCACATCATCTTCGCTCAGCATTACCACCTCGTAGCCGATCTGCTCCAGGGCTTTGGGTACTTCATCGCCGGCCCCCATGATGTAGCCGATCATCTCACCCTCCTTACGGATATCAAGTTTCACCATACGGGCAGTGGCAGCAGGCAGGAGGGTCTGGGTCGGTATATGCTCATACTCGATGGTCACCATGCTCTGGTCGTAGGTATGTCCATCCTGTTGGGCTACTGCTTTCAGTTCGCCCACGCTCTGGCCCTGAGGAGGCAATACGTTGAATACAAAATCCTGTTCCTGCCCCTTGGTCTTCAGGCTGTAGTCATAGAACTGGGGATCGGCCGTCCAGCCATCAGGCAACTCCAGCGAAACCCGGCCACTGGCATCTGCCCTTCCGGCTGTGACCGTCACAGTGATGGGTTTGGCATCCTGTTCAGCAAAAACATGCACTTCTTCCGCAACTTCCAGGAAAACGGGAGGGGTAATGACGAAGGGACGGTAGGTCTCACCAGTACGGGGGTCGGTACGTTTGTACACTACTGGTACCTTGAAGTCCAGCGGCTTACCGTCCACCCTCAGCTCAAAGATGGCTTCTACGGCCGGGGGTGTATCATCCATGCCGATTAGCTGACGATCGTCTACGGTAAAACTAAACCCATCATGTGACCTGCGCAGCCAGTAAGGACCGGAATAAGGCATATCTTCCGGAATAGCCACTTGCGTAGTGTACTCCAGCGGCTGGTTATTTTCCAGCTTGGTACTGAGGGTGGTATCTTTGTCTACGGTGGTAAAGTGTACTTTTTCCAATACTACCGGCAAGCTGGAGCGGTTGATCGCTTCCACATTCATTACTACGGAATCACCGGGAGTGGCAGAATATTCGGCAATACCAGAGCGTGTGTTGGAGCGGAAGCTTCTGGCGAGGGCGTTGGTGCCGCTTCTTACCTCCAGATATAAACCAAGGGCAGCTTTGATCACCCTATCCAGTTCCCCACGTTTTACCTGCTTCCAGTAGCCGTCTTCCAGTTTATTGAGTGCTTCGGATGCTTCCATCAGGAGGGGCACTACCGCCTCGGGCTTTTCCGTCTGGTAGCTGGCATAAGCTTCTGAGAGCAGTTGCCCCACCTTTTTTCCTCCTTTCACACGGTCCCAGCTGGTGTTTATTCCATCAAAAAGGTCATCTGTGGCCATTTCACCCTTGATGTGCCGAAAATATTCAACATTGGTACCTCTTGACCCGGTGGAGCCAAAGCCCTGGCTCTGATGCTTACTGCGGCTCTCGGAGGCTATCTCAGTTACGGACTTTCCTATCAGCGGATTGTAAATGCCCAGGTCCAGGCTGAGGATAGAATCATTGTCCACACTGATTTTGTCAATATCATCTGTAAACCAGCTGGTTTCGTTCAGTAGAAGCCGCTTTGGCTGCCAGGTATCCACGTACTCGAGCTGCTCAGGAAAAGCTTTGGGATCGCCGGCCAGGTCAAAAGCCTCGGCAGCCAGTATGGCGGATGTAGTATGATGCCCATGTCCGGCCCTTTCGTCAGGGGGAAAGCGGGTGATCATCACATCCGGCTGAAACTTGCGAATCACCCAAACCACATCCGAAAGTATCTTGTCCTTATCCCAGAGTTCCAGGGTTTCTTCGGCAGTTTTGGAATAGCCAAAGTCAATGGCACGGGTAAAAAACTGATGGCTGCCATCCACACTACGGGCCTGTATCAGCTCCTGCGAGCGTAAAACACCCAGGCGCTCCCGAATCTCGGGACCGATCAGATTCTGACCGCCATCCCCCCTGGTGAGTGCCAGATAGCCACTATTCATGAGTTTGGTCTGCGACAGGTAGCCGATCACTACCTGGTTTTCGTCGTCGGGATGGGCGGCTACATACAGGGCTGTTCCCAGGGTGTTGAGCTTCTTTAGCGCCAGTTGAATATCTGAAGCAGAAAGCTTTTCAGGTATCTGAGCGTAAGTCAAAACAGGAAAGGCCAGAAGTACGACCAGCGTCAAAATATTAATGTGATATCTACGATTCATACAAAATTTATTTATGGCTAAAGCGGCAATCATCAAATTTAAGAATAATTGCCATATGAGAAATTCATAGTTTCAGGTTTGGGGCACGTTTCTTTTTTTTATTATTGCGAGAGCGTGCTATGGTCTTATGGTTGGGTTGGGGTTATGGTTTGTTTTGAAACCCGACTATACCCCTATAAGCATCACACCAGCATGCCCTAACACCCAGAACTCTAACAACTAGTACTACTCCATGGACTTCGTTCTATCTACCTTAGATTACATCATCATTGTCATTTTTATCCTGGTAACGGTTGGCATCGGCTTAGGCTTCAGCAAACAGGCAGGTAAAGATATGAGCAGCTTCTTTGTGGGCGGCAGAAATCTCCCCTGGTACATCGCCGGCACATCTATGGTAGCGACGACCTTCGCGGCAGATACCCCGCTGGCGGTAACCGAACTGGTAGCGCAGGGAGGCATTGCCGGTAACTGGCTGTGGTGGAACATGCTGGCAGGTGGTATGCTGACGACCTTCTTCTTTGCCCGCTACTGGCGCAGAGCACAGGTGATTACCGACGTAGAACTGATAGAACTCCGGTATTCAGGTAAGTCTGCTCGTTTCCTGCGGGGTTTCCGCGCCATATACCTGGGCTTGTTCATGAATGCCCTGATCATTGGCTGGGTCAATGTGGCGCTCATGGCTCTCTTACAGGTTTTTTTCGGTATACCGGAAAGCGAACTCCTGTGGTGGGTAGCATTGGCCATGGGTGTGGTGGTGATTTATTCCAGTATGTCCGGACTGCTGGGTGTTGCCTTTACTGACGTAATACAGTTTATCGTTGCCATGGTCGGTACCATTGCCTTGGCCTATGTGGTGCTGGATGCTGAGGAGGTAGGCGGCATTAGTGGCCTCAAAGAAAAACTACCCTCCTGGGCGCTGGATTTCTTCCCGAAAGTAGGCGCGACAGAAGAGACCACGGACTTCGCCGGTACGCTGACACTGAGCCTGGGCAGCTTCCTGGCCTATACTACCGTACAATGGTGGGCCAGCTGGTATCCGGGCAGTGAGCCGGGCGGCGGAGGTTATGTGGTACAGCGTATGTCATCGGCCCGTAGTGAGAAAGATTCTATTTACGCAACGCTTTTTTTCCAGATCGCGCACTACTGCCTTCGTCCCTGGCCCTGGATCATCGTTGCACTGTGTGCCCTGGTGCTTTATCCCGAATTAAGCGCTGAAGACAAAAAACTAGGCTACGTAATGGCGATGAAGGATTTTCTGCCCGACGGGCTTAAAGGCCTTTTGCTGGTAGCCTTTTTCTCGGCCTATATGAGTACCATCTCTACCCAGCTCAACTGGGCGACTTCTTACCTGATCAACGACGTATACAAAGAATTTATCAATAAAAAAGCGACTAACCGGGATCTGATAAAAGCTTCACGGCTGGGCACCCTGCTGCTAATGCTTATTGCGCTCTTTGCTACCTCCCAGATTACCAGCATTGCCGGCGTATGGCGCTTCATCATAGAATGTGGCGCCGGCCTGGGACTGGTGCTTATCCTGCGCTGGTACTGGTGGCGGATCAATGCCTGGAGTGAGATTAGTGCCACCCTGGCCCCATTCGTTGCTTATGCCGCGGCACGCTATTATTTCGGATGGGAATTTCCTGACAGCTTTTTCTTTACTGTTTCCTTTACCACTATCGTGTGGCTGGTCACGACTTACCTCACCCGCCCCACAGATAGTGACAAACTGCAGTCTTTTTACGATCTGATCAGGCCGGATGGCAACTGGAAACCCTTTCGCGACCCTGCCACACCCCATAAAAGCAATGTAGGCAAACTGCTCATCTGCTGGATCAGTGCTATCGCCCTGGCTTATTCAGCCCTCTTCATGACAGGCAGTATCATATTCGGCTTCTGGACCGAAGCGGCTATTTATGGCGGTGTGCTCATCGTCTCGCTGATCGTGCTCAGAATTGTCTCGCAGCAGGTCAAGATTTTTGCGGATTAAGCGACAGCTAACAGTCTATCAGAAAGATGCATGACTTTCGGGGAACTTAATTTCCGGATAATTTCTTTGTTCACAGTAATTTGATTACTCTAAAAAATCATCATGACTGTTTTTGTGAACCGGGTTCCACTTCGTATGTTCCGTGGAGCCAAAGTGGGAGATGCCATACTAAAATATTCAGAGGCTGTATACCGTGAGATTCTTGCCCGCAGGAAGATTGTCACTGGTACAGAAGGCAACCCTAAAAGCCTGCAGGATAATATTGACGATGGCGATCATATTGATATTATCAGGAATACACAGTTGACATGATCCGGAAAGAAACCGAGTGGCTTGTACGCATCATGGGTAGTGCACTACTGGTTTTTGCCCTCTACAAACTATACACCCGACCACTTACCCATAGTTATCACGAAGCTTTTCTGTTCAATCATCTGCAGATCGTACTCTGGGTCATGCTGGCACTGGTCTTGTCGCTGGTAGTTGTCAGCTTTGCGTCAAAAAGGGCCAAATGGTTGTCGGCAGTGATAGCTGTAGTACTGCTTGCCCCTTACCCTTTTGCCCATATCCGCTTCAGTGAGCGGGCAGAAAGTTATTTCTTTGCCCAGCGTAGGCAGGAGCTGAACTGGCTGAACAGGCAGATCCTGGAAAGTTCGCTGAGCGAGGAAGAAGTCTATGACCACCTTGCAGCCATGGATATCAGAGCTTATGAAAGAGGGAAAAACTACATAGCTTACTGGGTAGACCGCATGCCGGAGCAGCGTGACGGCCTGATATACCTGCAAAATGCGCAATTCCCTGACCGTCTCTTCCAGTTTCCACTGGGCAAAGTAAGTGCCCTGCAGGACGACTGGTACCTGTTCAGTTCTGAATAGCAGATCATGCTATGTCTTTTGTTATTGAAGCAAAATCTTTAATTTGCCAGCTTTAAGGGATATTCACTTTACACAACCTAACGCTTTATGCAAAAATTTTCATTAGTAAGATACAAGGCTTCCTGGAAGCAGGCTGCAGTCGGTTTTACCGTTTCGCTGGCAACACTGGCCGGATGCCAGCAGCCTGCTGCAGAAAACGAAGCTGCCGAAGCTGAGCAAAACACTGAAGTGGTAGCTGCCTCTGCTGAAAAGGCTGAGTTCCAGCCGATCTTCAACGGGCAGAACCTGGACGGATGGAACATCCACGGTACTGAAAAATGGTATGCCGAAGACGGACAGATCATCTGCGAAAGCGGTCCCGACGCAGAATATGGTTACCTGGCTACGGATAAGTTTTACAAGGATTTTATCCTGGAGCTGGAATTTAAACAGGAAGCCGATGGCAACAGTGGCGTATTTTTCCGTTCTACCCTGGATGGTACTAAAATCAGCGGCTGGCAGGTAGAAGTAGCACCTCCCGGCAATGATACCGG
>CAZFFW010000248.1:0-7844 GCA_964518125.1 uncultured Porifericola sp. | reverse complement strand
GTCATGTTTCCCATCCATAATATCAGTGGCCGGGTGATTGCCTTTGGGGCCCGCCTGCTCAAATCCAATCCGGATGTAGAGCAGCCCAAGTATCTGAACTCTCCGGAAACGCCCATTTATCACAAAAGCGACGTACTGTATGGGATTTACCAGGCCAAGCAGCAGATCAGGCAGGAGGATCATTGCCTGCTGGTAGAAGGCTATACTGATGTGATCTCCCTGCACCAGGGGGGCATACAAAACGCCGTGGCCTCCTCCGGCACTTCGCTTACCAGCGAGCAGATCAAACTGATTGCCCGCTACACCAAAAATATAACGGTACTCTTTGACGGTGATCCTGCCGGACTCAAGGCTTCATTCCGGGGTATAGACATGATCCTGGAAGGTGGCCTGAATGTCAAGGCAGTGGTGCTGCCCGAGGGAGAAGACCCTGATAGCTATGTGCGCAAACTGGGGGGGAAGCAATTTAGAGAGTTTTTGCAGGAGCATGAGCAGGATTTCATCTCCTTCAAAACGGCTGTATTCCGCGAAGAAACCGAGAAAGACCCGATTCGCCGGGCTGAAGTGATCCGGGAGATCGTGCAGAGTATCTCCAAAATACCCGATCCCATACAGCGGCAGGTGTACATCAAGGAAACCAGTGTCAAACTGGAGATGGACGAGGCGACGCTCTTTGCCGAGCTCAACAAAATCTACCTGCGGCAGCAGAAGCAGGAAATGCGTGCAGCTTCGCGCGGTGAGCAGGGCGGGAGAGATTTCAGGGGCCAAAAGGATGGCGATCAGTACGATGTTGACTTTCAGCACCCCGATGAAGCACTGGACGAACTGCCTAAGCTGGGTATTGAAGAGGCTATTCTCAGCAAAGAGCAGGAACTCATGCGTGTGCTGCTGATGTACGGTCACCATCCGGTGGAAGAAAATTTTCTGGTCTGTGATTATATCAAAAACGAACTGGACGATATCAGCCTGCGAAATAGTATCAATCAACAAATTTTCAATACCTATTATGCGCATGTAGCCAGTCAGAAGAGCCTGATTGAGAAATTCATGATAGAGCAGACCCAGCCTGATATCTCCAGAAAAGTGATAGACCTGATCATGGATAACCACATCATCAGCCCTGGCTGGGAGGAAAGGCTGATTCATGTCCCCAGGAAAGACGAGAGGCTCAAAGATGTCATCACCCGCAGCATTGACCAACTCAAATTTGATGTGGTGAAAGATATGATAGAGCAGAAGCGGCAGGAGTTGAAACAGACAGAAGACGAAAATGATCAGATCATCCTGATGACTGAGATACAGCACCTGATCAAGGTTAAGCGGACCATCGCGGAAAAGTACGGAATTGTGATTTCGTGATTTAGAAAAAAATCCTCAAAGTGATCATTGTTACTGCCAGCAACAGCGCAATAAAAACAGCTGCTTTTATCCGGTCTTCCTTTCTCTTTTTCTCCAAAAAAGCTTCTCTCATGGCCTTCAGCTGGGTTTCTGTTGCTTCTGGATAGTTTTTGCGCAGGTCTTCTTTGCCGTGATACGGATTTTTCTTCATCCGGCCAAAGGCTTCCTCCCGCTGAATCTGCTTGCGGTTATAGTCAAAAGTGGCCGAGGCATCCCGAATGAAACCTACTCCTCCCGTCATAGGCTCTACATTTGTTTACCAATATTAGAAATCAACAGTGCATATGCGTACTTATATCGTATATGCATGATTTATTTGTTTAAGAGATACGTAATCTATGCGTGTTTGCATGTAGCTGTGTAGCGATATGGATGGAATTTAAACAAAAGCCGTCCTCAGCTTTTCTATTATTATTTAAACCCAATACCATGACAGCGCTCAAAGATTTTTTTCTCACCACACTCAATAAGCTGGAATACACGATTGACCACCAGTCTTTTTATGTCAAACGGAAACTGAACCTCATGGATCCGCTCATCATCCAGACCTACCTGGGTTTTGGCAACCGGCAAAAGTTCTTTGTAAACGGACGCCTACTGGAGTCCAAAGGGGTAGAAACCCCGAAAGAAGGAGCTTCCGCCTGGCAGAATATGAAGACAATGTTTCGCCGTTACGATAGCGACGAGATCGCCCATGCCCGTATCAGGGCCACTTTTCGCGGACAGGAGCAGGTGCTGGAAACCAGTGCGGAAGGCTATTTCCAGGCGGTGTTTGAAGATTTTGGCGAACTGGAAGAGGGCAAACAGTGGCATGAGGTTGAGCTGGAACTGCTGGATAAGTTTGGCGATGACCAGCGCGAGGTTAAAGCCAAAGCAATGGTGCTGATCCCCCAAAAAGCAGAGTATGGGGTGATTTCCGATGTAGATGATACCATCCTGGTTTCCCATTCCGCAGATTTCATCAAAAAAATACAGCTTACCTTCTTGCACAATGCCAAAACCCGGGTTCCCTTTGAAGGTGTGGCGGCTTTTTATCAGGCGCTGAGAGAAGGTAGCGATCAGCAGCAGTTTAACCCGATCTTTTTCGTATCCAGCAGCCCCTGGAACCTGTATGACCTGCTCAAGCATTTTTGTGAGGCCAATGAGATACCGGAAGGCCCTTTCATGCTGCGTGACATCGGCCTGACCGATCAGCACCTGATGCGCAGCAGTCATGAAAAACATAAGGTAGCCCAGATAACCCAGATTTTTGATACTTTCCCGGATATGAAATTTATCCTGGTAGGAGATAGCGGACAGAAAGATCCGGAAATCTACGAAGGGCTCATTGAGAAGTATGCCGATAATATACAGGGAATCTACATTCGGGATGTGACCCCTGATAAAAGAGACCGGGAAGTCCAGCAGATTGCCGAGCGTGTAAGAGAAAAAGGTATTGACATGATACTGGCGCAGGATACGCTGGAAGCTGCCCGGCATGCTGCCGACAGGAAGTGGGTACACCACAGCTGCATTGACAAAGTTTCTGATAAAGTAAAACGTGACCAAGAAAATAATGCCGGACAATCCAACTGATTCCCCTCTTAACTTCCTACTCAAGCCGCTGAGTAAAGCGGAAATCGCCTTTGACCGCTGGAGATTTGAACGAAGGGTAAGAAAAGGGAAACTGGGTGAGATCAGAATCTTCCCTTACCGGGGATATGGCAACCAGACGGACATCAATATCATGGGCCGGGTACTGGAGCATAACGGGCTGGCCAAACCTCATCCGGAGGACAGTACCTGGACCAACATCCGTGCGATGGTGCGCCGCTACCTGAGTCGTGAGATTCCTAATGTCTACCTCAAGGCTGTTTTTCAGGGGGAACAAAGAATCATCAAAGCCAATGATGAAGGCTATTTCCATTTGCAGATGCCCTACCAACGTCCGGTGGACCCTCAGCAACTCTGGCATGAAATCCGGTTTACCCTGATAGACCGCCTGATTCCGGAACAGGATAGTATTAGTGCCCGGGGTGAGATACTGATTCCTGACCAAAAGTCGGAATATGGTGTAATCTCCGATATTGACGATACCATCCTGATTTCCAAAACCACCCACCGCATAGAGATTATCCGCATGGCGCTGGTGCATAATGCCACCACCCGCCTTACTTTCAGAGGAGTAGCCGCTTTCTACCGGGCCTTGCAGCAGGGCAGCGACGGGCAGCGGCACAATCCGGTCTTTTATGTTTCCAGCAGCCCCTGGAATATGTACGATATGCTGGAGGATTTTTTTCGTATCAACGGCCTGCCCAAAGGGCCCATCCTGCTCAGGGATATCGGCCTGACGGCTAATCGTTTCATCAAGGAAAAACATTCCCGGCACAAGCTGGAAAAGATCAGGCGGATCATGGCCTATAATCCTGATTTGTCATTTATCCTTATCGGAGACAGCGGCCAGCATGACCCCGAAATCTACCGTCAGGTCACAGAAGAGTTTCCCGGAAGGGTAAAAGCTATTTACATCAGGGATGTGACCTCCCCGGAAAGAAAAGCAGTAGTACAGCAGATAGCCCAGGAGGTGGAGCAGCAGGGTATAGATTTCGTAATCAAATCCCAGACCTCCGAAGCTGTGGACCATGCCGAAGCTTCCGGCTATATCCTGCAGGGGAGCAGCAACAAAGTAAGCCGGGAATATTCTGTAGAAAGCTGATCTTAAAATTTGGCCAATACTGGCAAATTACTTTGCTTAGCAGCTGTTTATAGGTTGTGCTGCAATGGTGCACCTATCTTAAAACCCTGGATAATCTTTTGCTTTTATGGACTTTTTTGAGTTAATCCGTACCGGACAAGTAGATGAAATTAAAGAAATGGTAGAGGCAGATCCGGATCTGCTGAGCCGTAAAGACGCCAAAGGCTTTCCTCCTCTGGTGTTGGCCGCCTACAGCGATCAGTATGCTGTGGTAGAATTCCTACTGGAGAAAGGCGTTCCTGTAGATGAGCGGGATGCTGCCGGGCACACCGCCCTGATGGGCACCTGCTTCAAGGGGTATTCCACGATTGCCCGCTTACTGATACAGCATGGAGCTGACGTGAATGCAGTAAATTTCAATGGCAGCACTGCCCTGATCTATGCCGCCTCCTTTGGACAGAGAGAGATGGCTGATCTGTTGCTGGAACATGGTGCCGACAAGGCTATACGGGACAAAAGAGGCAAAACTGCAGAGGTACACGCCCGCTTACAGGGTCAGGATGATTTCGGTGATTACCTCAAACCATAAAAAAATCGGCAGGAAATCATTTCCTGCCGATTAAGTAGATTTACGCTAAGTCCCTTTATCGGGGCTCAGTTGTTTACGGGTCCTGCCTATAGCTTGTTCAGGGCAGTATCAATATCTTCATTCCCGCCTCCGATCATCTCAAAGGTTTTGTGAAAGGTATTGGGATTTTCTACCGATTTAGCAATTGTGAGAGCTACATCCGAGCGGGATATCTGTCCCATTTTACCTTCCAGGCTTTCCTGGGCTATAATTTTGCCGCTCTCAGGATCATTGTTAAGCATGCCCGGGCGAACAATGGTATAGTTCAGCTTACTCTTTCTGAGTTTCTCTTCCGATTCGGACTTTGCCTTCAGGTATGGTCGCATTTTTTCGGGACCTGCCTCCGGCTTATCGGTACCTACCGAACTAAGCAGGATAAATCGCTCTACGCCATTCCGCTCGCATGCGTCTATGAGCTTGAGTGCTCCATCACGGTCTATCGCCCAGGTCTTGTCCTCGCCGGTATCCGGTCCGGAGCCAGCGGCAAAAATCACTACATCGGAGCCTTCTACAGCGAACTCCACATCCCTTTCCAGGTCAGCAATATAGGGTAAGGCGCCTCTTTCTTCCATTTGTTTAGACTGGCTTTCGTCACGTATCATGGCCCTTACATTATGGTCCTGTTCTACGAGATACTCAACAATCTGTAATCCCGTTTTACCGTGTGCTCCAGCTACTAATATGTTCATAATCTTATCTTTAAGTTTAAAAAATAATTCAATCCGCGTATTTCGCGTCCTACTTTCACAACAAGCTCATGCTGCTAATGTTACTGATTATATTCTTTGTCCTAAAACTTATGTAGAGACTAAACTTTTTGACCTATGTACTATTCCAAATATCCCCGCTCAACTAACCGCAGAAGTTTCATCAAAAAAGCCGGTATCATAGCCGGCAGTTCCTCGCTATTATTACCGCAGCTATCGCTGTTCGGATGCCAGCCGGGTGGCAATGCCCAGGAATCTCCCTCGGGAGAAGGGACCATGCAGCAGGGGGACAAACTGGGTATTGCGCTGGTAGGACTGGGTAACTACAGTAGCGGACAACTGGCACCGGCACTGCAGGAGACCGATAAATGTTACCTGGCCGGCATCGTCACGGGTACACCTGCCAAAGCTGAGGAATGGAAACAGCAGTACAACATCCCGGAAGAGAATGTCTACAACTACGAAACCTACGACCAGATTGCAGATAACGATGACATAGACATCATTTATGTGGTGCTGCCCAATGGCATGCATGCTGAATATACCATACGGGCGGCACAGGCCGGCAAGCATGTGATCTGCGAAAAGCCTATGGCCACTTCGGTGGCAGATTGCCAGCGGATGATTGATGCCTGCAACGAAAACAATGTCAAACTCTCCATCGGTTACCGACTACATTTTGAGCCGCACCACCAGCGAGTGATGGAACTGGGACAGGAGCAAATATATGGTGCTGTAAAAAGTATGGAAGCCGCCCACAGCTTCCGTATCGGAGGTGATCCAGATCGCTGGCGGCTGGACCAGGCGTTATCCGGTGGCGGTCCGCTGATGGACGTTGGCATTTACTGTGTACAGGCAGCCATCTATACAGTAGGAGAGGAGCCTACTGCCGTAACGGCTTCATTTGGTGAAATCACCCGGCCTGAGTATTTTGACGAAGTAGAGCAATCTATCTCCTGGCAGATGGAATTTCCGGGAGGGGCCATGGCTGACTGTCGCAGCAGCTACAATGAAGGAGAAAACCTGCTCTACGGTGAAGCTGAGAACGGCTGGTGGCGCCTGCAGCCTGCCTACAGCTACGGCGGCATACAGGGCGAAACCAGCGAAGGTGCCATGGGGCTGCCCAACGTAAACCAGCAGGCCCGGCAGATGGATGCTTTTGCCGAATGCATCATGCAGAACAAAGAAAGCCGCGTAGCGGGAACCATGGGCCTGAGGGATGTGCGCATACTAGAAGCAATTTATGAAGCGGCTGAATCCGGAAACCGTGTGAATCTTTAATTAATTGTTGTTAACCTATAATTTTTTAAGATGAACCAATTTATGCACATCAGTTCAGTCAGGCGTATGATTATTTTACTGTGCATTGCCTGCTCTATGACACTGGAACTACAGGCCCAGCAGCCGCAACTGGAAAAACTCTCGGAAGAGGCTGTTGACCAGGATGGTATTGACATGGCACAGGAACTCACGGAAAATATTCTGGACAAAATGGCCGAAGGCAGCTACTACGAGTTTCAGGAAGGGGAAGCCATTCCTATGCTGGAGCAGCAGTTTACCGAGCAGATGCAGCAGCAGCAGTACCAGATGATACAGAGCCAACTGGGCACCTATGAGTCGGGGCTGGAGTACCAGGAAGCTTACCAGGCTACACAGGCCGGACAGGAATTTACCATTTATCGCTTCCGGGCAGAATTCAGCCAGGGGCAGCCGGAAGTGCGGGTAGTATTTACTCCTGACAACCAACTGGCTGGCCTCCGGGTGCTGCCCTGGCAGGAGCAGTTGCAGTAAGTAAGAAACACCCAGAGCAGGAAATGAAGGGAAACACTTTCAGGGGATGCAGACATAGCGTTGACTACCCTAAAATGATCAAATCTGCTGCATAAGTAAAATACTGGCCTCCTTCCTCGTGAACAACCTATTAGCCTAATATCTGAGTCATCAAATTTTTGGGTGTTAGTAATCCGCAATATGGTGTCAGAAATGGCAGTCAATGAAATCAGGTGCAGGAATTCACGTGTTCCGCTTGGTTTGCCGTAAATGCTAGTTAGCACTGCAGATCCCTTTTAGTTTAACCGACCTCTTATTCCCTTCAGATAATTTACTGTCTGGACACAGTCGCTACCATTAGTCGGCAGCAGGGGTTGACTATCGGATTGGTCCCTGTATAGTGTTGCTTCGACTGTACCATGCCGTTGAGAAAGGGGCCGAACATTCTAATCCCCTTCGGCTTATCCTCAGACCGGGACGAGTCACTACCTATTTACTACCCCTGGCCTGATGAAAAGGCAAGATACCAAGCTATCATCAGGCATTTCATGAATACTACAGGCTTTTCAATTGACACTGAGACCTAAAGGTTCGTTTCCATGGAAGCTCAACGCTTTACCTGGTATTAAGACTGACTATAAAATATAATTTTGGTTTATAAGATTTG
>CAZFFW010000247.1:0-7955 GCA_964518125.1 uncultured Porifericola sp. | reverse complement strand
GCAACCTGCAACCTGCAACCTGCAACCTTAAACTTTAAACTACCCTATGTACCTAATCTTTGATACCGAAACCACCGGACTGCCCCGCGACTATAACGCGCCCATCACCGATACCGATAACTGGCCCCGGCTGGTACAGCTTTCCTGGCAGCTACATGCCGCCGATGGTAAGCTGCTCAACCAGCAGGACTATATCGTGAAGCCCGAAGGCTTTACCATTCCCTTCAATTCGGAGAAGGTACACGGTATCTCCACTGACAGGGCACTAAAAGAAGGGCATCCGCTTTCCAGTGTGCTGGAGGTTTTTCTTAAGGATCTGGAGAGGGCCCAACTTCTCGTAGGCCACAATGTAGACTTCGATATCAACATCACCGGGGCGGAGTATGTGCGTACCCAACTGCCCACCGCTCCCCTGATGGAAACCCGCAAGTTGGATACCAAGACCGAGTCTACCGACTTCTGCGCCATTCCCGGCGGCAGGGGCGGCAGGTACAAATGGCCTACGCTTTCCGAACTGCACAGGAAGCTTTTTGGTGTCGGTTTTGATGGGGCACACAACTCGGCTTTTGACGTAGATGCTACCGCCCGCTGCTTCTTTGGCCTGCTCAAAGAGCGGGTGGTGAAGCCTCTCAGCGAGGAAGTACCGCTGGAGCAGATCACCTACGAAGCCCCCGACCTGGAAGCCTCCAGCCGGGCTGCGCAGAAAGAAAAAGAATCTGCCGCACCGACCATTCCGGTGACTGATCAGCCAGTCAAGGCGATTAAAACGGCTCCTTTCAGCCACCTGCACGTACATTCGCAATATTCTATCCTGCAGAGTACGGCCAGCATCAAACAACTGGTAGAAGCCGCAAAAAAAATGGAAATGCCCGCTATCGCCATCACCGACCTGGGTAACCTCTTTGGGGCATTCAAGGCGGTAGCCGAAGGCAAGAAGCAGGGTGTCAAGGTGATCATCGGCTGTGATGTGTACGTGGTGGAAGACCGCCACCAGAAGAAATTTACCAAAGACATGAAAGACCAGCGCAGCCTCCAACTGCTGCTGGCCAAAAACCAGGAGGGTTACCAGAACCTTTCCAAGCTCTGCTCCCTGGGCTATATTGAAGGCTACTACGGTGGCTTTCCGAGGGTAGACAAGGAACTGATCAAACAGTATAAGCACGGCCTGATCGCCACTACTGGCAGCATCTCCGGCGAAGTACCTGACCTCATCCTCAACGTAGGTGAGCACCAGGCAGAAGAGGCTTTTGTGTGGTGGAAAGATACTTTTGGCGAAGATTTTTACGTGGAACTGCAGCGCCATGGGCTGGAAGCGGAAAGTCGGGTGAATGACATCCTGCTGCGCTTTGCGAAGAAGCATAGCGTCAAAGTCATTGCTACCAATGATGTGTACTACACCCATAAGGCGGATGCCATCGCCCACGAAAACCTGCTCTGCGTCAAGAACGGCGACACCATGTCCATGCCCAAGGGGCGCGGCCGGGGCCATCGTTTTGCCCTGCCCAATGATGAGTTCTACTTCAAGTCAGAAGAGGAAATGAAGCGCCTCTTCCAGGATTTGCCGGAGGCCATTACCAATACTTACGAAATTGTAGAGAAGACTGAGCCGCTGACGCTGGAGCGTAATATCCTGCTGCCCAAATTTGAGATTCCTGCAGAATTTGCCGATCAGGATGATTACCTGCGGCACCTGGCGTATGAGGGGGCGAAGAAACGCTATCCCGAGATTACCGACGAACTCAGGGAGCGGATTGACTTTGAGCTGAAGATCATCAAAGACATGGGCTTTCCCGGCTACTTCCTCATCGTGCAGGACTTCATCAACGAGGCCCGCCGCATGGGCGTGAAGGTGGGGCCGGGACGTGGGTCAGCCGCCGGTTCGGTGGTGGCTTTCTGCACCGGTATCACCAATATTGACCCTATCAAATATGACCTGCTTTTTGAGCGATTCCTCAACCCGGAGCGTATCTCCATGCCCGATATTGATATTGACTTTGACGACGACGGGCGACAGGCGGTCATAGATTACGTGATTGACAAGTACGGCCGTAACCAGGTGGCCCAGATCGTCACCTTTGGTACGATGGCCCCCAAGATGTCCATTCGTGACGTAGCCCGGGTGAGCGAATTGCCACTATCTGAGGCCAACTACATTGCCAAGCTGGTGCCGGAGAAGCCGGGAACGACCTTTGAGCAGGCCCTGGCCGAAGTGTCCGAACTGCAGCAGATCAAAATGGGTAAAGGTCCGCAGTCGGAGGTGGTAAACCTGGCGCATACGCTGGTAGGCTCGGTGCGCGGCACCGGCATCCACGCCGCCGGGGTGATCATTGCCCCCGACGACCTGCTGGAGTACATCCCGGTGAAGACGGACAAGGATTCCGACCTCTTCATCACCCAGTTTGACGGCTCGGTGGTAGAATCAGCCGGTATGCTGAAGATGGACTTTCTGGGCCTCAAAACCCTCACCATCATCAAAACCGCCCTGGACGCCATTAAGCAAAACCATGGCGTAGACATAGACATAGACGAAATTCCACTGGATGATCCGGCCACTTTTGAACTGTATCAGCGGGGTGATACCACGGGTACTTTCCAGTTTGAATCAGACGGTATGCGGCAGTGGCTGCAGAAGCTGAAGCCCACCGATATTGAGGACCTCATCGCCATGAACGCCCTCTACCGCCCGGGGCCGATGCAGTTCATCCCCAACTTCATTGACCGTAAGCACGGGCGTGAGCAGGTAGAGTACCCGCATCCGCTGCTGGAAGGTATTCTCAAAAATACCCACGGGATCATGGTCTACCAGGAGCAGATCATGCAGACCGCCCAGATCCTTGGCGGTTACTCCCTGGGCGGTGCGGATTTGCTGCGCCGGGCGATGGGTAAGAAGAAGATCGAGGAGATGAACAAGCAGCGGGAGATCTTCGTCAAAGGTGCCAAGGAAAAGCACGGTATCGACAAGCGCAAGGCCGAGGAGGTTTTCTCTATCATGGAGAAATTCGCCCAGTACGGCTTCAACCGTTCGCACTCGGCGGCCTACTCCGTAGTGGCTTACCAGACTGGCTACCTCAAAGCGAATTACCCGGCTGAATACATGGCGGCGGTGCTCACCCACAACATGAGCAATTCCGACAAGGTGACCCTCTTCCTGGACGAGTGCAAGCGGCAGAACATCAGGGTGCTGGGGCCTGATGTCAACGAGAGCAGCTACTTCTTTGGGGTGAACAAAGAAGGGCAGATCCGCTTTGGGCTGGGCGGTATCAAGGGAGCCGGCGAGAGTGCCGTCAGCGCCATCATTGATGAGCGCAAAGAAAATGGGCCTTTTCACGATATTTTTGAGTTTACCAAGCGCCTGAGCACCCGTCCGGTCAACAAAAAGACCATGGAATGCCTGGCCATGGCCGGGGCTTTTGACGGCTTTGAGGGCGTACACCGCCGGCAGTACATTTTTGCCGAGAACGGCGATGGCAGCCTGCTGGAGAAAGCCATGAAGTACGCCACTACCCTGCAACAGGAAGAGCAGGCCTCCCAGATCACTCTCTTTGGCGGCAGCAATGGCTTTGAAGTGCCCAAGCCCCGCATGCCTGACTGCGAGCCTTACAGCGAGATAGAAAAACTCAAGATTGAGAAGGATATGGTCGGATTCTACATCTCCGGCCATCCGCTCGACCAGTTCAAACTGGAAATTGAGAATTTTTGCACCTGTACGGTAGACAGGGTTGAAAACTATAAAAACCAGGATATTTCGGTCGCGGGCATCATTACCAGCTTCCAGGAGCGTACTACCCGCACCGGCAAGCCCTTCGCCCTGGTGACCATAGAAGATTACCAGGCATCGCTGGGGCTGGCCTTCTTTGGCGAAGACTACCTCAGCAACCGCCATCGCCTGGCCATGGGGCAGTTCATCTATGTGAGAGGCCGGGTAGAAGAACGCTACAACCAGCCCGATGTGTGGGAACTGCAGCCCAAAACGGTACAACTCCTGAGCGAGATTAGGGAAAAAATGACCTCCGGCATCCAGATCAATATCCCGGTAGATAGGCTGAAACCGGAAACGGTGGCGAAACTGGAGCAGCTCATTCTGGAGTATCAGGGCAGTTGCAAGCTCAAAGTCTGCCTGCAGGACGGTGCAGAGAACATCAAAGTAGAAACCATGTCGCGCCGCTTTAAGGTGAGTCCGGTCAATGCTTTCTTTGAGGAACTGGAAAAGATGCGGGAGATCAGCTATAAGCTGGAAAGTGCTTAAATCTGCTTGAGATTTGTACGAGCCTTTCAAGCCGGACGCAAATCTCGAGAAATACTAAAAATAAACGCTGAACACCCAAGGTCTGTCCCCCGACAGACCTTTTGCTTTACCTACCTGTCACTTTTCTACATTTTCCTTTTCCAGGGCTTCCTTCACTACTTTTGCTTTAGCCGGGCCGATGAGGTCGGCCAGGGCGGATTCCTCAGCAGCGCGGATATTTTTGACCGACTTGAACTGTTTCAACAGCGACATAGCCGTTTTCTTGCCGACGCCGGGAATTTCTTCCAGGCCGGTTTTGAGGGCGGCGATGGAGCGCTTCTGCCGGTGAAAAGTGATGGCAAAACGGTGGGCTTCGTCCCGGCAGCGCTGCAACAGCTTGAGCGATTCCGACTTTTTATCAATATGCAGCGGGTAAGGATCTTCGGGCGTATAAATCTCTTCCAGCCGCTTAGCGATGCCCACGATAGGAATGGAGCCGTAGAGTTCCAGGTCTTTGAGCGCATCACAGGCGGCATTCAGTTGTCCCTTTCCCCCGTCAATGACGATCAGGTCGGGCATGGGGAGTTCTTCAGTCTTTAGCCGGTGGTAGCGGCGGTGGACGATCTCATACATGGAGCCAAAATCGTCCGGCCCCACGACTGTTTTGATGTTGAACTTACGGTAGTCCTTTTTGGAGGGCTTGCCATTTTTGAAACAGACCATAGAGGCTACCGGATTGGTACCCTGAATGTTGGAGTTGTCAAAGCACTCTATCTGCATCGGCAGGTTTTTCAGGCGCAGGTCTTCCTTAAGCGTTACCAGCACCCGGTTCTCTTTCTGTTTGGCACCCAGTACCTGGTTGTAGCGCTCTTTTTTGTAGAACAGCGCATTTTTGATGGACATATCCACCAGTTTGCGCTTATCACCAATCTTGGGGACCACGATACTGACATGGTCTATCTGAATGGGAATTTCAATATTGGTCAGCAGGTCTTTGGCGCTGCTGAGGTAACGCTCCCGCAGTTCTATGATCATCAGCGAAAGGACTTCATCATCACTTTCATCCAGCTTTTTCTTGACCTCAATGGTTTTAGTCAGTACGATGGTGCCGTTGTTGGATTTGAGGTAGTTGATAAAAGCTACCTTATCGTCAGAGACAATGGTAAACACATCGGTATCCCCGATCTGCGGGTTGACCACCAGCGACTTGGCCTGGTACTTAGAAAGTAGCTCGCTCTTATCTTTGTACATCTGGGCCGTCTCAAACTCCAGGTTTTCAGCTGCCTCCTGCATTCTCTCCTTAAAGTAAGTACGTGCTACGGCCATATTGCCTTTCAGAATATTACTGGCCTGCTCTATGTCGCGCATGTAGTCTGCTTCGCTCTGCAGGTTTTCGCAGGGTCCTTTGCAGTTGCCGATGTGGTACTCGAGGCAGACTTTGAACTTTCCGCTTTTGATATTCTCTTCTGACAGGTCGTAGCGGCAGGTCCGCAGGGTATAGAGGTTCCGGATCAGTTCCAGGATATTGTTCATCGCCTTGATGCTGGCAAAAGGGCCAAAGTAGCGTCCCGAACCCGGCACCATACGGCGGGTGGGTATGATGCGGGGGAAGCGTTCCTGCGTGAGCAGGATGTAGGGATAGCTCTTATCGTCTTTCAGCAGGATGTTGTACTTGGGCTGGTTCTTTTTGATCAGGCTGTTTTCCAGCAGCAGCGCGTCAAACTCCGAGTTGACGATGGTAAACTCAATACTGCTGATCTCGCTGACCATCTTGCGGGTCTTACGACTGGTGTTGGCAGAGCGGTTAAAGTAGCTGCCTACACGCTTTTTCAGGCTTTTGGCCTTGCCTACGTAAATCAGCGTGCGTTCTTCGCTGTAAAATTTATACACTCCCGGCTGGTCGGGTAGTTTGTTAACTTCATCCCGGGTGTAAGAAGGAACTTCCATACGTCATTCAAAATCTAAGTCTCAATCCGATACCGTCTGCCGATACGTTCAGCAAAGGTAAGAGTTCGCCGGAACGGCTGTCCAGTACAAAGAACAAAACCGTGTCAAAGGCCAGCAAAAAGGCTCCCTGTACAATAACCGAGCGTCCGTAGCCTCGGAAGCGATCCCGGTTCTTCTCAGCATTTTTGGCACGTTCCAGTAAGTATAAGCCGCCAGCAATATAAGCAATGTCCAGTCCGGCATTGAACAGCAGGGTTTTCTGCAGGCTGTAAAATTCACTGACCGAAGAGGAAACCCCCACGCCTGACGGATCCATCTGCAGGGCATCATAATAACCAAAACCGGCCAGCCCCAGGTTCACGACATTCCAGAAGACATTCATCTGGTGGAAATAGTACTGACTACCAGAAGTGCGTGTCATCATCAGACCGCTGACTGCCATATTGCCAACGGCCCAGCTACCCAACACCAGCATACCGGTTTGGGTGATTTTTTTCCGGCTCTGGTTAAAATCTGTAAGTGCTTCGGATTGACCGAAGACATGCAGGGACAGGCCGCAGAAGGCCAGTGTAATGATCCATTTTTTCATCCTTTTGCGGATTTTTGTGCTTGCGCTGTTTTGTCTAAATTGCTGCCGAATACACAACACTTGCCCGGGGGCATTGTTAAGTATCCTGATCTACTACAAATTAAAAATAAGCATGAATATAGCGGAAAATCTCAGAGAGATGGAAGGGAAGATAGCCTCTTACGGCTGCAGGCTGGTGGCGGTGAGCAAGACCAAGCCGGTAGAAACGCTGATGGAGGCCTACGAAGCGGGTGCCCGTGATTTTGGTGAAAATAAGGTACAGGAGATGGCAGACAAGCAAGAGCAGATGCCCAAAGATATCCGCTGGCACATGATTGGTCACCTGCAGCGCAACAAAGTCAAGTACATTGTTCCTTTCGTGCATCTGATCCATTCGGTAGATAGTGCCCGTTTGCTCAAAGAGATTGAGAAGCAGGCGCGAAAGGAAGACAAAGTGGTAGATTGCCTGCTGCAGATCCATATCGCTGAGGAAGAGAGCAAGTTTGGCCTTTCAGAAGAAGAATTGTATGATATCCTGAATGGAGAGATGCTGGCCAATGCGCAGCACATACGGATCGTCGGGCTGATGGGCATGGCTACTTTTACTGAAAATCATCAGCAGGTGCGCAAGGAATTTAAGGTGTTGAAAAATCTTTTTGAGAAAGTAAAGGCGGATGATTCGCTGCCGGAAAACGTGCAGATGCAGGAACTCTCCATGGGCATGAGCGGTGATTACGAGATCGCCCTGGAAGAAGGCAGTACCATGATCCGCATTGGTACTACTATTTTCGGAAGTAGAAATTATGATTGACGTTAGAACTTTCTACCTGTAACCTTCAACATTTAACAATCCATGCAAAAAATTATACTACTCACAGCTTCTGCTTTTGGGGCACTTTCGGTCATGATCGGAGCTTTTGGCGCACACGCTTTGCGGGCTATGCTGGAAGCGCAGGGTCGGCTGGATACTTTTGAAACAGCTGTCAAATACCAGTTTTACCACACCCTGGCGCTGCTGGCGATTGGCCTGCTGATGTACAAAATCAGTGATAAACTGCTGGGCTACGCCGGTTATTCTATGATAGGAGGGGTGATTATCTTCTCCGGTTCGTTGTATATTCTCTGCCTGAGCGGTATCCGCTGGCTGGGTGCCATTACGCCGATTGGTGGGGTGTTGATGATCATTGGCTGGGCTTTGCTGTTCTGGGCAGTGGC
>CAZFFW010000246.1:0-8060 GCA_964518125.1 uncultured Porifericola sp. | reverse complement strand
GCCCCACTGCCTGCGCAGCTTCTTTAATCGCATCATCGGCTGACGTACGTCCCAGTCCGATCAGGGTGATGCGGGTGGTATCATTGTAGCCTGCGCCATCAGTGTTGAGGTTAAAGATTACCTGTTTCATCGGGATCAGGGGGTTCTCGGCATACCACTGGCTGCCCAGCAGTCCCTTTTCTTCGGCAGTTACTGCCAGTAATATGACTGATCGTTTGGGCGGATGCTGTCCAAAATAGCGGGCTGCACTGATCAGCGATGTAGTGCCAATGGCATTATCACGCGCACCATTGTAGATGGAGTCGGGCAGGTTTTTACCTTTTTCCACGCCTACATGGTCGTAGTGGGCCGTTAGCAGCAGGTACTCATCTTTGAGCTTAGGGTCGGTTCCCTTTATCAGTCCGATGACATTACGAGACGCAATGGCTGCATCGCTCTTGCCTTCAATTTTGATATCGAGGTCCTTGCTTCCGGCCTGAAAGGCATTGATGTGGGTACTTTCAGGATCATTGAGCCAGAGATGCGGTATGGTCTCCCCCTCTTCCTGGCTGCCCAGCGAAAGGCGCTCGTTGTTGAGGTAGCGCACCAGCAGCGTCCAGGGGATCTGGGTAGACTTATAAAGCTCCACCAGGGCTAATCCACCGCCTGCCTGTACCCTCTGTGCCTTCTCTGATCCTGCGCCTATAAAGCTCTGGGGAGAAGTCTGGCCGGGGAGTCCTGCTTTGGCTACTACGATTTTTCCCTGAATATTTTTTCCCTCAAAATCTTCGGGAGTGCCAAAATCAACAAAAACCGTTTCTCCGTTAAGCTGGCTGTTGCCCCCTCCCATCACCAGCAGGTCTTCGGCCAGCTGCAGATCATTGCCTGCATAGCTAATGACAGCTGACTGAGGAGGCTTCTGTCGGGTAAGCGGCACGTTCTGGAAGTAACCATCGGCCCCCTCCACGGTTCCTACGCCATAGCTTTGCATTTGTGCAGCAATGTAGCTGGCGGCAATTTCCAGTTCGGGTGAACCGGTATCTCTTCCCTTCAGCTCATCAGCCGCCAGGAAACGTATATGGGCTTCTACTTCATTTTGGTGGATGACCTCAGTAGGCTGCTGGGCAAATGCCGGAGCCGCCGTCAGACAAAAAATCAGGCCCAGGGGCCACGGATACTTCATCAACATAAATGTGGGTTTAGGTTAAGTGTTTATAGATGGAGAAAGATACAACTTTGAAGGCATTTCCTCAGGCTTTTATGAAGAAATACGCACTGTACATCCTTCTGATAGCCTATCCGCTGGTAAACTTAAAGTATGGCAATAGCTCTTGATACGGCTTACCTGACAAGGATAGTAGCGCGGATTACATCTTCATGGATGTACATCCTCAGGTAGTAGGCACCCGGTTTGGCACTACGCATGTCTACTACATTTTCGTTGTAGCCTTCGCTAAGCTGTAATTTCTTATGAATAAGTCTCTTGCCGCTCATGTAGTCTATCGTGATGGTACAGGGCACATCCTGTATGGCTACAGCCAGCAGATTCAGCTCGTCGGTGACCGGCACCGGATAAAACTTCAGGTCAGTCAGGTAATGACCCAGCATTGACTGAAAGCTCTCCGTTGAAAAAGTACCTGTGGTGCTGCCATAGTTAATATCGGCCAGACAATGGTGGCGTATCTCATAGGTATAAGTAGTGCCGGGCTGCAGATCAGAAAACTGTAACTGCTGCTGACCCTGCGATAAATCCTGCCGGTATTCCCACTGGTCTGCCCCCTGTACCTTGAGCAGAACGGAAACCTTTTCTACTGTATAAGTAGGGTTTTCCCACTGAAGGGTAGCCGTTGAGGAGGTAACACTAGCGCCCGTAGAAAATGCGGTAGGGCAAGTACCGCTGGTAGAAAAAACAGCGCTGGCCGATACATAGGTATCTTCGCTGCTGCACCAATATAGTGCTTCAAAAGAGTATTCCTGCCCTATCACCAGGCCACTGATGGTCCACTCCGCCCATCCATCCGGCGCAGTATGTACCTGGATCCTGTCATCTCCCGGGTTTAGAGTTTCGGTTTCCTGCGTACCTATCGTCTGCATCTTCAGACTGTAGTGTGTCTCACCTCCAAAAAAACGATTAGCTTCTTTGAAGCGGATGCTCAGGCTCTCTTCTTCCGCATTCACCAGCTGAAAAGCAGCTGAATCCTGTCCGCCGCAGTCATTGATATTCAGGCTAAACACCCTTCTCTCAGTCCAGTCAGAGGAAGGGGCATACTGGTAGTCGCAGAAAGACCGAATCCACACCCAGTACTTAGTATCTTTTTCCAGGCCTTCCAGCACCAGGCTGTTATCTTCGGTCTCAAAAAAATCTGCCTGGAAGGATTTTCCGTCCTGGGTAGCTTTACGCAGCCGTACTTCATAGCTGCTTACCTCCAGGTCTTCCCACACCACCCTGACCGAAGTCTCGCTCAGCGTATCTATGTTGGTGATGGATGGTGGCTGGCAGATGGCTTCGCCGGTAGTAGAAAAGTAGAAAACGTCGGAGCGTTCAGATTTTTCGTTTCCGCAAAAAGTATATACCCACATACGGTAGTCCATACCCGGCTCAAGCTGATCAATAGTGACTTCATTCGTTTCTGATTCAATGAAGAATTTTTCTCTGAAACCCCGCAGCTCGAAGGGAATCCTATAGCGGCTGGCGCCCAGATCTTCCCAGCGAATAGTCACCGAACTATTGCCTGCCTCCACAATCTCAAAACTTTGGGGCGGTGAAGGATCACAGGCATCTGCCGCCTCCGGCTGTTGCTGTAAAACTGGCTGCCCAAAAGCTGGCTGTTCCCAAAGCAGGAAAAAAGAGATGAAGGACAATATTACCAGAATCAGGATGCACCATCTGTCCGATGAAAACATAAAAATGGATTTATTTCAAGAAAAAATACCAGCAGTGCCGGTCTTTGAATATGCACAGGGGTATGTATCCTAAAGTAGAGACACTTGCCTGTTATATATAGGGTATCTATCATAACGCTTCTGTTCCTGTATCGTTTGGATCCCAATCATTTTTATCCTATCCTCCTGTACTGTAACTTTAGCGGTTTACCTGAGCCAATGATGCAAAACAAAACCTACCCCTTTATCCTGATACTGCTGCTGGTACTGGCAGCCTGTACCGGTCCGAGCACTGAAGAATCTTATGACCTGGTACTCACCAATGGCATGATCTACGACGGCAGCGGTGACCCTCCTTACCTGGGAAGTGTAGCCATCAGCGGAAAGCAGATCGCCGCAGTAGGTGATCTGGGAGATTTTCGGGCAGATACCGTTATTGACGTACAGGGCAAGGCCATTAGTCCGGGTTTCATCAATATGTTAAGCTGGGCGGCTTATCCGCTGCTGGAAGACGGTCGCTCTATGGGTGATATCAAGCAGGGGGTAACATTGGAAGTGTTTGGAGAAGGTTCTTCACTGGGGCCGCTGAACGATGAGATGCAGGAAGGTAACGATAACGCAAAATGGACCGGCTTTGGCGAAGCGCTGGAATATATGGAAGAAAAGGGCATCGCGCCCAATGTGGCCTCCTTCGTCGGAGCGACGACCATCCGCGTCCATGAACTGGGCTACGATGACCGGGCCCCGGATGCCGAAGAGCTAAAACGTATGCAGGCCCTGGTGCGGCAGGCGATGGAAGAAGGCGCCCTGGGGCTGGGCACTTCACTGATCTATGCACCGGCTTTCTATGCCAGCACCGAAGAGCTGGTTGCCCTCGCTAAAGTTGCCGCCGAATACGACGGCATGTACATCTCACATTTGCGTAGCGAAGGTGATTCTTTTATTGAGGCCGTCAATGAGCTTATCACCATTGCCCGGGAAGCTGATATTGATGCCGAAATTTACCACCTCAAAGCAGCCGGGAGGAACAACTGGCACAAGCTCGACCAGGTGCTGCAGATGATAGATTCCGTCAATGCCATTGGCCAGAAAGTAACTACTAATATGTATAACTATGTGGCTGCCTCCACCGGGCTTGATGCTACCATGCCCCCCTGGGTGCAGGAAGGCGGTACCCAGTCCTGGATAAGCAGGCTTCAGGACCCACAGACCAAAGCCAGCGTCATCAAAGAGATGCAGTCGGCTTCCAAAGAATGGGAGAATTTCCTGGTCGCTGCCGGTGACCCTGATAATATCCTGCTGGTGGAGTTTGCCGAAGATTCACTCAAGTACCTGACCGGCAAAACGGTGGGTGAAATCGCGAATATGCGCGGTACCGGCCCTGCCGAAACCATCATTGACCTGGTGGTGCAGAACGGTACCGATATTGGCACCGTCTACTTCCTGATGAATGAGGAAAATGTCAAAAAGCAGCTGCGTCTGCCCTACATGACTTTCGGCTCAGACGCCCGTTCCATCGCAGCGGAAGGCAAAAACCTGGAAAGCAGTACGCATCCACGTACCTACGGTAATTTCGCACGCCTGTTGGGCAAATATGTGCGCGAGGAGCAGGTTATTCCCCTGACAGAGGCTATTCATAAACTTACCCTGCTTTCTGCTCAGAAGCTGAAAATTGAAGACAGGGGCTTGCTGGTCCCCGGGTATTTTGCGGATGTAGTAGTTTTTGACCCCGAGACCATCGCTGACAAGGCTACTTTTGAGGAACCCCATCAGTATGCTGTGGGAGTGGAACATGTTTTTGTCAACGGAAAACAGGTACTGTCCCACGGAGAGCATACCGGGGCTACTCCGGGGATGTTTGTACGCGGCCCCGGCTATCGGCAGGAAAAGAAAGCTGAGCCGGTCGCTGAGCGTTGAAACTTATCTTTTAGTAGCTTAGTTAGTCAGAAATAGCAATTCATTCATTTCAGATCATACGCCCACACTAAATTCGGATGATCTGCCTTAATCACCCAACAGATATATGATCACCGTAGGAAATGCTGTCATCAGCGATGATATTGTAGAGAACCAGTTTGTCTGTGACCTGGAAAAATGTAAAGGTGCCTGCTGCGAGGAAGGAGAGTATGGCGCACCGCTGGAAGATGAGGAACTGGAGACCCTGGAGATGATCTACGTCGATATTGAGGACTTCCTGTCAGAAGAAGGCAAAAAGGAAATTGAAAAACAGGGAAAATATGGTAAAGATCCGGAAGGCGAGTATGCTACTCCCGTGATCAAGGGGCGCGAATGCGCCTATGCTGTTCGTACCAAAGATGGTAAGCTGCAGTGTGGTATCGAGAATGCTTATAAAGCCGGGCGCACTACTTTCCGCAAACCTATCTCCTGCCAGCTATACCCTATCCGTATCACTAAGTACGATCATTATGACGCGTTGAACTACCACCGCTGGCACATCTGCAACCCGGCCTGCACGCTGGGGCAAAAGCTGAGCATGCCCATCTACAAGTTTGTGAAGGATGCGCTGGTACGCAAATACGGGCGTGAGTGGTACCAGGAACTTCAGGAGCAGGTCAAGCAGAAGCAGAAGTCCTGACCTGGATTATTGGTTATTGCCCTTTAAGGGAAAGTGCAATTGTAGAAGCAACTGTAATACATTGTCATTCCCATCTTTACTGCCCAACTGACCGAGGTTGTCCAGGTAGTCAGAAGTAGTATTGAGCCAGCCGGCTTTGATGCCAACACCGATTTGGTTGGGCAGGGTGTAATCTAAGCCTGCCTGTGTGGGCAGTATAGCGGCAGCATTACTGTAGCTTTCGTTGCTAGCCCTGGTAGACAAGGCATCAATCAAAGGGTTACCAAATTCATCTTCCGGAGAAAAACGAATGATCCCCAGCCCCTGGCTGACATACAACAGCAGGCCTTTATAGCGGATAATATCATATTGCAGGCCATAGTGTACACTGATAAAACTGGTTTTAACGTAAGTGTTAGGCAGAATTTCCGTACCAAAATCCGGAGTAGCCTGGCTTAGTTCATGGCCGGAAAAACTCCCTGCTGCCAGGTGCAAACCACCGTGAAGCTTCTTCTCGTGCGCAAACATAAAGCTGAGATGCGCAGCCAGCCCACCACTTTGATAGCCATTACCAAGATCACCGCGATAGGCATTGTAGCTAAGTCCCGTACTAATGCGGGCTTTGTTGGCCAGGCTATCCTGCTGTCCGTAGACAGACAGGGTGTTCAACAGAAAGAATAAGGGATAAATAAATTTTTTCAAAGTAAACTGGTTTAACCGTATACCCACTGTACCAGGCTCAACCCTACCAAAAGCAGTACCAGTATAGAAATCAGGTTCAGAAAAATACCGGCTTTTACCATATCTGCCATACGGATGTAACCGCTGGAAAAAACTACTGCATTGGGCGGGGTGGAAATCGGCATCATAAAGGCACAGCTGGAGGCCAGCGTCACCGGAATGGCCAGGTAAAGGGGATTGATCTCCATCCCGTCAGCAATACCCAAAACTACCGGTACAAAGATGACCACCAGGGCTACGTTGCTCATCACCTCGGTCATAAAAAGCATAAACGCAATTAGCAGCAACAGCAGCAGCCAGAGGCTGATTTCACCACTTCCGGCTATCTTATCTCCCACCAGTTGTACGATGCCAGTGTTTTCCATCCCCTTGGCCAGGCATAGCCCACCCCCAAAGAGCAAGAGGATTCCCCAGGGCAGACGCGTGGTACTTTCCCAGTCCAGTACATATTCATTACTGCTAAAGCTGGTGGGTGTGATAAACATCAGGATGCCTCCTGCCATAGCAACGATGGTATTGTCCAGGTAATCGGCTCCCAGCAGATCATTGATACCGGACTGAAAAATCCAGCTGACGGCGGTCAGAAAAAAGATAACGGCTACCAGTTTTTCCGCTCTGGACATTGGCCCCAGTTCTATGAGCTTGTTTTTGATCAGGTCATCAGAGCCTGCCAGTTTTTTGAGCCGGTGCGGAAAGAGTACCCTGGTCAGCATAAGGTACGTGATGGTCAGCAGGGTAAAACACACCGGAACGCCGACCAGGAGCCAGCGGCCAAACTCAATCTGCCGGCCATAAAACTCCTGCATATAGCCTACAAATACTACGTTGGGCGGCGTACCGATGATGGTAGTGGTTCCGCCGATATTGGCTGAATAGGCAATACTCAGCATCAGCCCCAGGGCAAAGCGGCGGTAGCCTTTACTTGGTTTACCTTCCTGGTTATCCTGTAAAAGATCCACTACCGAAAGGGCAATCGGCAGCATCATGACGGTAGTGGCCGTATTGGAAATCCACATACTCAGGAAAGCGGTAGCGATCATAAAGCCCAGGATGATCCCATTGGCGTGGGTACCGGTAATGTTGATGATGTTGAGCGCAATACGCCGGTGCAGGTTCCGCTTCTCCATCGCCAGGGCAATCAGGAAGCCGCCCATGAACAGGAAAACTATAGGGCTGGCATAAGGAGCCGCCGCTTCCCCGGTAGAAAATACGTCCAGTACCGGAAACAGGACTAGTGGCACCAGGGCTGTCACCGGCAGGGGCACGGCTTCGGTCATCCACCAGATGATCATCCAAACGCCTACGGCGATCACCTGTATGGCGCTATCACTGAGCCCGGAGATGGTCACAAAATTAAGAACGATCAGAAACAAAAGAGGGCCAGCCAGCAAGGCTACTGCTTTGGTAGGATTAAAAGCAGGGCGGAGATGTTGCTCCAAAAGTAGCGAGGTTTAGGTGGATGAAATACTTTCCAAGAATTTCCCTAAATTATGGCTTTTGGCGGTATTTTGAAATAGCGCTCCTATTTGCTTTTAGCTTATGACTTAGCCAAAGCTGAAAGAATGATCAGATACGCTTTTTCTTCAGTTCCTGCGGGACATCACGTTCTTTGCGCAGCAGCTTTTCCAGTTCTTCAAAAGTGTATTCCTTGCCTGTTTTGAAGTTGCGAACAATTTTTTCTTGAAAATCAAAATACAGGCCGCTTTCGGTATCCATGTAATAGTGTGGCTGGCCGGTCAGGGGATCAGAACCATATCCACCGAGGAACTCTGTGTTAGGCATTTCAGCCGGAGTCTCATCAGGTAGGTAATTAGGCATATGCTTACACTGGGGAGGCTGAGGTTGGTCTTGTGCATAAATATTAATACTCACCCCCATGGCA
>CAZFFW010000245.1:0-8106 GCA_964518125.1 uncultured Porifericola sp. | reverse complement strand
AAAAAAAGCATCAGAGATTCTCCCTGATGCTTTTCTAAGTTTGTTTTCAGTTGATCTTAAAATGCATACCCTACATACAACTGACCTACCTGGTTCACCAGTTTGATGTCATCAGGGTCACCGTCTTCCAGGATGTCGTTCAGACCAAAGTTATACCTGAGGCCTAAGGCTACATCCGAGGGAAGCTCCAGTTGCAGACCGGCTACTGCGGCCATGGAGAATCCATTATAAGAACTCGTAATTTCATTACTTTCTTCAAAATCGTTGAATACGTTATTCACCTCATCATCTTCAGTATCGAAGCGGGCGGTGGCATTCATCAGGAAGCCAAACTGAGGACCTATCTGCAAACTAAGCCCGGGAGCCAGGTAAAAATTGGCCAGTATCGGCACGTTCAGATAGTGGAGGTTTTCCTTAGCAACGATTTCTCCGTAAGACCCTACAGTAGGTGCCACGTAATCGGGCGTAAAGAAATTATCCACGTACAGATAATCCACATAGATTTCTGTGTCCACAAAGTTTACTCCCTGCAGCGAATACAACACTTCCGGCTGAATGGCAAAGTTGTCGGATACTCTGATAATACCAAAAAACCCGGCATTCCAGCCAGCCCTTACAGCAGTGTTATCCTGGTAAAGGTCGAGATCATCATCGGCCAGATAACCTGACAGGTTCAGACCTCCTTTGATACCAAATTCAAACATATCCTGAGCGTACAGCCCGGAAGTAAATAACATTAGGGCAAAAACAGTTAAAAACTTTTTCATAGCTTAAAAAATTCATTTAAAAAAATACAAAATACATGTGCCTGCCTTTCCAACTGATACAACGTCACAACAGACACGAACATCAATAGCAGATAATAATCAAATATTATATATTACATTATACCAAAAATAAAACACTATTTATTCAAAATACCATCTTCTATTTGCACTATTAACTACATCACATATCATCTGTTATTAATTTTTAAGATATTTTTTCAAATAATTTTTGTTTTTATATCTATCAGCCGGGCTTAAAGCTATATAGGCTCAGCCAAACATCAGCTGATTCTGATCAGGGCCGGTGTGAGAGCAGGCGTCAACTGCTTATATCCTGACCGTTAAATTACCCTTTGACAAGCTGCCAGAGCTGTTATAGTAGCATTCAGAATACGATATGTAAGTTTTTTTTTCTAATATAGAAGGAAATTAAACACCAGCCATGGCTGAGGATACGACTAAAAAGAGTAACTTTTTTAAAGAATTACAGAGAAGAAATGTATTTCGCGTGGCCAGCGTATATGCCATTACCGCATGGCTGGTCATTCAGATTGCGGTGGCCGTATTCCCCTACCTGAATGTACCCAACTGGATCATCACCGCCATCATCCTGTTTTTCCTGCTGGGTTTCCCGATAGCCCTGGTACTGGCCTGGGCATTCGAGATGAGTCCTGATGGCATTGTCCGGAC
This sequence comes from uncultured Porifericola sp., assembly GCA_964518125.1. Taxonomy (GTDB): domain Bacteria; phylum Bacteroidota; class Bacteroidia; order Cytophagales; family Cyclobacteriaceae; genus Catalinimonas. The sequence goes on along the minus strand of CAZFFW010000245.1, from coordinate 6,649 downwards.
TACTTCCTACGAAGCCGAAAATAACCCATATCCTCCTGCCAAGAAAAAACCTTTTACCGGCGCACTGATCAATATTGGCCTGATTGTGCTGCTGGTGCTGCAGCACCTGTATTTTAACTACTGGACGTCAGAGAGCAACAGCGATAGCGCAAAAGCCGATATCAGTATACTCACCGACAAATCAATCGCCGTGCTTCCTTTCGAAAACCTCAGCAGCAATGAGGAAAACGAGTACTTCAGTGATGGCCTTACCGAAGATATCATCACCCAACTCTCCAAAATCAAATCCCTGAAGGTGATCTCCCGCACCTCAGTACTGCAGTACAAGAAGAATCCCCGGCCCGTCAGGCAGATAGCCGAAGAACTGGGGATCACGGTGGTGCTGGAGGGCAGCGTACGCCGTGTAGGTGACCGCATCCGTATTTCAGGCCAGCTCATAGATGCGCTGAACGACCGCCACCTCTGGGCAGACTCCTACGACCGGGATATTGAGGATGTATTTGAAGTACAGAGCGAAATCGCCCAGACCATTGCCTCTACCCTGGAGACGCAACTGAGCCCTTCCGAAAAAGAGAATATTGAAAAAGAGCCTACCAATAGTATTAGTGCCTATGATTTCTACCTGAAGGGCAGGGATTACTACTACCAATATACGGATGAGTACAATGAACTGGCCATAGAGCAGTTTAAAGAAGCCATTGACCTGGACCCGGAATATGCCCTGGCCTGGGCCGGCCTGGGAGACGCTTACAGCCAGAAAAACACCCTCTTTGGTGATAAATATTCCTGGAATGACAGCAGCATTGCAGCAGGTGAAACAGCCATCGCACTGGACCCTGTCTCATCCGAGGCGTATAAAGCACTGGCCAATGCCTACAATTATGCCAAACAGTACGATAAAGCTTTTGAACTGCTGCAGAAGGCGGTAGAACTCAACCCCAATAATGCTGCTGCGGTGGGCAACCTGGGTAGCAGCTACTTTTTGCAGGGTAAACTGGCCGAATCGCTCCGCTGGCAAAAGAAAGCCGCCCTGCTGAACCCCCGTAGTTCTATTCCTTTCTACATCATCGGCTGGACTTACCGGCTGCTGGAAAACTATCCTTCTGCCGACCTCTGGCTCAAAAAATCCATCAATCTGCGCCCGCTACCTGATGCCTACCGTGAACTGGCTTTTAGCTATATCAGTCAGGACAGGCAGGAGGAAGCCCTTGAGCTGATACCGCAGGTGCTGGCAGTGGAAGAAAACAACTCCAGGGTGATGGAAATTGCCGGTATGATTGCCGACTACGCCGGTGATGAAGCGCTGGCGGCGGACTATTACCAACAGTCTATAGACCTTAATGAATCCGTCAGCACCGATCCTCATACCATTAGTCCTATCGCCCTGGGTAGAATATTATTAAAAAATGGCAATGAAATGGAAGCCAACATCTTGCTGGCCCGGGCAACTGCACTGGCGCTGAAGGAGTTTTCCTCCGGCTCTCAGGCCGATGACAATCCCTATAACCTGGCGGCTATTTATGCCATACAGGGGCAGACAGATGAAGCCATGAAATGGCTGCGCCAGGCTGTTGCTTACCAGTGGATAGACTTTGCTCTGCTGGAAGAAAGCCCCTATTTTGAAAATCTCTACGATGAACCGGAATTCCAGCAAATCGTCTCTGAGCTGAAGCTAAGGGTGGAACAAATGCGCGTACAGGCAGAGGAGGAACAGCATAACCAGATTCCCCAGGCCCTCTGAAGAGTCTGCCTTACTTTTCTCCCAGGTAAGTAGACGAACTGAAAGCAAAAATATCGGAAGGGGTACGGGCCTGCTGTATAATCGTCTCCATCTCCGCTACGATCTCCGGATGCTGCGCTGCCACGTTGTTTTCTTCACCGATATCTTCTGCCAGGTTATAGAGTTCCAGCGGTCCGTCGGGGTTTTCCAGCACATCATAACGCACCGCTTTCCAATCGCCTTTACGCACTGCTACCCTGCCGCCCCGCTCATGAAATTCCCAGTAGAGGTACTCGTGCTCCTGCTGCCCTTCCTCGCCCATCAGTGTAGGTAGCATAGAGATGCCATCTACTTCTTTTTCTACAGCTAATCCCGCCACCGGAATGCCGGCCACTGGGATGCCAGCCACTTCAGCAAAAGTGGGATACAGGTCCCAGAAGGCAGAAACATGGGCCGTCTCACTACCTGACTTGATTTTACCCGGCCACCAGGCAATGGTAGGCACGCGGATGCCTCCTTCGTACAGATCACGCTTAAAGCCTCTCAACGGACCGTTACTGTCAAAATATTCAGGATCAGCCCCACCTTCCTGGTGAGGCCCGTTATCACTGGAGAAAATAAGCAGCGTATTTTCTGCCAGCCCCAGCGCTTCCAGTTTGGCCATGATCTCTCCCACCTGATCGTCCAGCACATTGACCATGGCCGCAAATGCTGCGTGGCTTTCCGCCTGCGACTCATAGGGTCCCTGCCGGTAGTCGGGACCGTCATCGTAGCCCTCATATACTTTTTCAGGATCAAATTTACCCCGGTATTGCTCCATATAGGCTTCCGGCGCTACCAGTTCGGCATGAGGAATGATGCTCGGAACGAACAGGAAAAAGCTGGTGTCCCGATGCTGATCAATAAATTCCAGTGTCTTTTCGTGGATCAGGTCGGGAGCATAAGTCCCTTTTTGCTTAGCGGCATTGGCTTCCAGCATCAGTTGCTGATCATTGTCCCAGAGGTAGTAAGGATAATAATGATGCCCCAGCCGCTGGCAGTTGTAGCCAAAAAAGCGGTCAAAACCCTGCTTGAGAGGATCGCCTTCTGAGCCGGGGTAGCCCAGTCCCCATTTGCCGAAGGCCCCGGTTACATAGCCGTGTTCTTTGAGCATTTCGGGCAGCGTGCGGATGCTGTCGGCCAGGGGATATTGACCCTCCGGCTGTACTTCCTTATTACCCCGGATGAAAGTATGCCCGGTATGCTTTCCCGTCATGATGACCGAGCGGGAAGGCGCGCAGACAGTGCTGCCGGAGTAATGCTGGGTAAATTTCATGCCCTCTGCGGCCAGGCGGTCCAGGTTGGGTGTTTCAAAGTTTGTCTGCCCGTAAGTGCTCAGGTCGCCATAGCCCAGGTCATCGGCCAGGATAAAGATGATATTGGGCTTTTGGGGCGGCGCAGCCTCAGCAGTTTCTTCAGAAGACGGCTGCTGGGTGCAGGATGCTGCCAAAAGCAGTAAGCAAAAGCAGTAAAATAATGGTAATCGCAATTTCATAAAACTGTCAGTCAGGTTGTCACTCGGCCTTGTTACAATTCCTGCAGAAGGAACTGCTCCTAATGATAAGCCATTCGGCAGAAAGGAGCAAACATGCGGTAGCAGGACGGGCACAAAAAAACCAGTTCCTGGGAACTGGCTTTTAACAAACTAAGCAGTTAGTTAATCAAACAAACACGATAGTAAGGTATCACTATGCATTATTATAGTAAAAACGCTCATGTACAACCTGGCCATTTTCCCATTTCTGGACAGATACCTGCTCCATATTGACGCGACCACCGCCCTGGAAGGTTACATCCATGGCTACTTCAATAAACACCACCCCTTTATCTTCATCGGCAGCAATATTTTTTACTTCCTGCCCGTGAAAGTCCTGCACGCTGTTGAGGAACTGCACTTCGTACTCTCTGCAGGTCGCCTTGCCTTCGCGGGTCCCGCGCGGCTCAGTCATCACGATATTTTCGGCATAGTACTTATCGAAGGCATCCAGTAGTTGCCCCTGTCCGATCATGTTGTAAAGGTCCTGGGCTTTTTCTTTCAGTGTCATAATATACTTATTTATATGTACATACATCAAATAAGATCGCAGAACTTTTGTTTGATCAAATGGCACTTTTTTGTCAAAAATCTCCCCGGCAGATCCGCACTTTATCTTTTTCCCCAATTCTCACTATTTTGCCGGTTCAAAACAGCCTCAGACAGCATGGACTACATCACTAAAACTTCCGCTTTTCTATTTATCACCCTTTTGCTCAGCCACTTTCTACCGGCTCAGACGCCCCCGCAGCAGTATCTTCTCCAACCCGACAGGGTCTTTGATGGCGAGCAGGTGCACGAAGGCTGGCAGGTACTGGTGGAAGGTAACCAAATCCAGGCAATCGGTCCTGCTTTGAAAACCAACAGAAGTACCCAAATCATTGAATTGCCCGGCACCACCCTGCTCCCCGGCCTGATAGAAGGCCACAGCCACCTGCTGCTGCACCCCTACAATGAGACTCCCTGGACTGACCAGGTACTGCGGGAGTCACTGGCCGAGCGGGCCATCCGGGCCGGAAAACATGCCGAAGCTACGCTGATGGCTGGTTTTACCACCGTACGCGACCTGGGTACCGAAGGTGCTGACTACGAGGATGTGGGTATCGCTCAAACGATTGAAAAAGGGGTAATCTCCGGTCCGCGAATGCTCGTGGCTACCAAAGCCATCGTAGCTACCGGCAGCTATAAGCCCGATGGCTTTCGCAATCCCTGGGAGGTGCCGCTGGGCGCGGAAGAAACTTCCGGTACAGACGGTATCATGGAAACGGTGCGCAGCCAGATTAAGCACGGTGCCGATGTGATCAAACTCTACGGCGACTACCGCTGGGGACCGAATGGCGAAGCGATGCCTACTTTTACGCTGGCCGAAATGAAAGCAGCCGTAGAAGTGGCGCACAGCAGCGGACGCACCGTAGCCGTACATGCCGCCACCGCTGAAGGCATGCGCCGGGCCATAGAAGCCGGTGCCAATACCATTGAACACGGCGACGGAGGAACGCCAGAGATTTTTCAGCTTATGGCAGAAAATAATGTGGCCCTCTGCCCTACCATCTCTGCCGGAGAGGCTATTTCGGAATACCAGGGCTGGCAAAGAGGAAGTCAACCTTATCCCGAGCGGGTAGTGCAGAAGCGCCAAAGCTTCCGGCAGGCGCTGGATGCCGGGGTGACGATCTGCATGGGTGGCGATGTGGGCGTCTATACACATGGCGATAATGCCCGGGAGATGGAAGCCATGGTGGACTACGGCATGTCGCCCCTGAATACTCTCAGGTCGGCGACTTCTATCAATGCTGACGCATTTCAGGTAGCAGATAAAATCGGCAGAATCCGGGAAGGAATGCTGGCAGATATACTGGTGGTAGAGGGCAATCCTGCAGAAGATATTTCTGCCCTGAGAAATGTAAAACTGGTGATGAAAGACGGAAAAATTTACCGCCATGAACAATAAACCTAAATCCGACAAAGTACTCCTGCTGGGCGATCCGCGCCTGCATGAGAAAAGCCGGGAAGTAAAGCCGGAAGATTCAGCCTATGTGCGGCAGGTGGTGCAGGAACTGCATGATATCCTCTTTGAGTTTAAGGCCAAGTACGGTGCTTTCCGGGCCATTGCCGCACCCCAGATCGGAGAGATGGTCCGGCTAATCTACATGCATATTGACCGGCCGGTAGTGATCATCAACCCGGAATTTACCTACCTGAGCGAAGAAAAATTTGAAGTCTGGGACGATTGCATGTGCTTCCCCAACCTGCTGGTAAAGGTAAAACGCCACCAGAAATGTGTGATGGAGTACCTGGACGAAAACTTTGCACCACAGCAGATGGAACTTTCTGATTCGCTTGCTGAACTTCTGCAGCACGAATACGACCACCTGGACGGCATCCTGGCTACCCAGCGGGCGATAGATGCGCAGTCGTTCCGGTGGAGAAAGACGATAGAGCAAACTGATGGATCACCCGGTAGTTAACAGTATGTGCATACTTCCTTATATTTACCAAACATTTTTTAAACAGAACCTTTTACCCTCTTATGGAAAAACTAACCTTCAAGAACGGAGACAAAATGCCCATCATCGGGCTGGGTACCTGGAAATCAGATCCGGGCGATGTATACAATGCCGTACTGGAAGCCATTAAAGTGGGCTACCGCCACATTGACTGTGCACCCATTTACGGCAACGAAAAAGAAGTGGGCGATGCCCTGCAGAAAGCCTTCAGCGATGGCCTGGTCAAACGTGAAGAGCTATGGATCACCTCCAAGCTCTGGAACAGCAACCACCGCAAAGAACAGGTGAAGCCCGGTATTCAGAAAACCCTCAGCGACCTGCAACTGGACTACCTGGACCTCTACCTCATGCACTGGCCGGTAGCCCTCAAGGAAGGCACCGGTTTCCCTGACGGTCCGGATAAATTCCTGAGCCTGGACGAAGTACCAATCAGCGAGACCTGGAGTGGCCTGGAAGCAATAGCGCAGGCGGGACTCGCCAGGCATATTGGGGTTTCTAACTTTACCACCAAAAAAATCGGTGAACTGCTGAAAACCGCCAGCCATAAGCCGGAGATGAACCAGGTAGAGTTGCACCCCTTCCTGCAGCAGCGTCATCTGCTGGAGTACTGCGCATCACAGGGAATGCTGGTGACCGCTTACTCCCCGCTCGGCTCGGCTGACCGGCCGGCCCGGGCCAGGAAAGAGAACGAGCCCAAGCTGATGGAGCACGAAACCATCGTAAGCATAGCCAAAAAACACGATTGCACCCCGGCCCAGGTACTGATCAGCTGGGCAGCCCACCGGAGCACTGCCGTAATTCCTAAATCGGTCAATCCCGGCAGGATCAAGCAGAATTTTGATGCGGCCCAGG
>CAZFFW010000244.1:0-8195 GCA_964518125.1 uncultured Porifericola sp. | reverse complement strand
TTATTTTTGCAGCCGCGCTGAAAGCCTCAGCTTCATGTATCATCGCCGCTCATAATCACCCCTCTGGTAACTTAACCCCCAGTCAGGCTGATATTCAACTCACCGCTAAGCTCAAAGAAGCCGGTAAGTTCCTGGACCTGCCGGTGCTGGACCACGTCATCATTACGCAGGATGGCTACTATAGCTTTGCTGACGAAGGTCTCCTGTAGGGGGCTTTTTTTGGGCATAAGAGTACTGAAGTGGGGATGGAGATATGTTTTGTTTTCATTCTATTACTATCTCTTTGGCAAAGTCTAGTTGATGGTGAAAACTATGAAACTTTTTGCGAAATGCTACTTAATATCTAAAAGAACATATTTCAAATATAATGTTCATAGTCGGGTAAGGGTAAGATCATTCCTTATCCAACATCTGGATCAAGCAATTGCCTCTTTTTTATCAGAGGATAGAGAAGTAACACCAGGGTCTTATACTTCCACCCTAAAATTCACTAACACAAAATAAGTATCCTTTTCCGTATCCAGGCCAGCAATGGTCAGGGCAAGTTGTCTACCCTCATCATTTAATGAATTGTCATCTACCGTAACGTTGGCACCGGCTACCGGTTCCAGTTCATGCTTTTCCTTGTCCAGGAGATAGAGTTGAAAAGGCGTGTCCTCTGCCAGTTCCAGGTCGCCGCTTTGGGCAATGTAGGGAAAGTAATCACGGCTGATGCTGGTCGCAAAATAACTTGCTGAAGTATGTGCCTGATGCCAGTCATTGGGAAAGTCATGCTTCAGGCTAAAGAGCTGGGTAAAGTTGCCTCCTTCGGCCAGCAGTTCGTCTTTGATATAAGTGGTAGCGCCATCACCCAGCAGTGCCCCCCCTTCACGCGCAGTATAGCGGATGTGGAGGATGACATCAGTAATGGTATGGTAGTCGAACTGCCGCAGTTCAGAAGGTAGCTCAAGCCGCCACGTACTGATGGCACCGGCATTTTCAAAGGGCAGAAAGCGCTCGTCACGTAGGTTGACATCAAACAGTCCGCTATCATTCTGGGCGCTGCTGGTGACGATAGACTGCAGGGTAGTGAAATAATCAGCAAAGCGGCTGTCTTCTTCCTGTCGGGCGTACGCATCATCCTGTAGCAGGCTGGATTTGCGGATGCTGCTTTTCTGCAAAGAGAGCGTGCAGTTGACGCTGGTGTAAGGCCCGGCTATGGCAGGGATGGAAAGGCCAACACTTTTGATCCGGCGCATATAATGTCCCGGACAATCCAGGTCGTACAGCCATTCCGGTATTTCTACGGTACAGGCACCAGAGGCTTTTAACTCCAGCAGTGCCAGGGGATTCAACTGGCGAATAGAAATATGCCTGGTGAGTTCGTACTCGCGTTTGTTGTTTTCCAGATAGGCCATTTCCATGCGCTTCAGATCCAGGTAGAGGCTTTCTCCCGACAGCAGACCTTTGCGTCCCCCATCCCAGTAGTTGAACTTGATAAAGGTGCGTTCATCGGTTTCGGGGCGCATGAGCTCCCACTTCATGGTCTGCTCGGCCTTTTTGGCGGTATCATAAGCAAATTTGTAGCAGTCGTAGTAGATACGAGAAAGTTCTCCCTGCATCCACTTGTAGAGTTCTTCATTGGTGAATTTATCCTTCATGAAAGCTTCTACTTCCTTACTGTGCTCAAGCTGTCTGGCTTGGTTCTCATATTCTTTTTTGGTGATCTGCTCGCGGATGAGAGAAGAGATCACCTGCTTACCGATGTGTTCCAGTTCTTTGGCAGCAAGATTGCTTTGTTGTGCCCAGTCTTCTGCTCTTCTTTCGTAAGAAGCGGTTTTGGAGGCCATGCCCGCCTGGTCCTGTTCCCAACCGGCAATGGTACGGGCGATACTCCCCGCGATTTTGCTTGCATCAGATAGTTTAGTACCCCCAGCGATATCCGCCTGGGTACCGAGGCCCCAGTAGTGCAGGTTTACATTAAATTCGGGAATAAGGGTGAGTACAGCGGCCAGTGTATCCGCCACAGAAGCTGCCAGGCGGGAATCGCGGGCTCTGGGTAAATGGCTGTTCAGCTCTGCGTCTTCATTGGTATTCAGATGTAATCTGCCTTCATTTGACCGGCCAGAGGAAGGATATTCCTCCAGTGCTACTGAGCTGCTGTAGGTGCCGATCATCTCTTTATAAATACTGTTGAAGGCAGATTCCCGGTCTTCAATAGTCTCTCCTTCCAGCAGGTTCTGACGCTGAATTTCTATTGACTCCCATTTCGTATACGCTTCTTCTGGCTTTCCGAGCAGCCGCTGATAATAGCTGTACCTGAGGAAAGCGGATTCACGCGACTTAAGCAGCGCATCGGTATTGGATTCCGCTTCTTTCCACTGTAGCAGGCGTACATCCAGGTTCATTTCCATCATCTGTATTTCAAACTTCTGACGCAGCAGCGCCATACTTTCTCCATCCTGCTTTTCCAGGGCTGAGAGCAGGTTGCTACCCAATGACCGTACTTCACCGGCCAGTTCCAGGGCTTTTTGCAGGATAAGGCTAGAGCGGACCGGAGATACCGGTTGGTTCAGACCGCTGATGACGCTGCTGAGGTCTATGCCTGCTGCGGCCGCTTTGACCAGCATACCGGGGTCTATGGGTGGCTGGAAAAGGGGTAACTGGCGTACAATACCCTGAATATTCATGCAGTGCCTGATCTTGAACAGGCGATCCGCTACGGTATCCCAGTAGCCGAGTAGTTTGTCATTTTCCGGAATACAGAAATACAGGGTCTTGCCTATCCCGAAGAGGGTGTCTATCTGCTCGCTGGCACTTTCGCTGGCCAGGGGCTGGGAAGCATTGAAGGGGAACTGGTTTTCGAGTTCTACCAGGGCATTGCTGAAGGCATCCGTCTGCCCACGAAGATCGCGGAAAGTTTTGGGCTTCAGTTTGGTTCTTCTGGGTACCTCCTGTGGCTTATCGCCCAGAATATTGGCCGCCAGCACATAAAGCAGGGTAGCTTCGTTGATGGTCTCAATGCTGTCCTGCCGGAAAAGGCTGTCACCCCAGGCAATGAGGTTGTCCAGGTACTTCATGATGACACTGAACTGGTAGGCCACAAAGCGGGTGCGGGCGATGGCATGGGGCTGAAAAGGATTCTCTCTCCACCCGGCAATGCTGGCCTCTACCTGGGCTTTCAGCGCATCATCTCCTTCTCCACTTAGTGCGGTGAGGATATCATCTATCATCTGTACATCGGTCTTTTCACGGAAGGCCTTGAAGTTCCAGAAGCGAGTAGGTGGGGCTATGGTTTTGTCATTATTGGTCGGGTCAAAGATGTAATGAAACCACTTTTGCGCTTCTTCAAAGCGCTGGCTTTTGCTCAGGTGTACGGCAATGGAAAAAGGCACATGAAAAAACAACTCCCAATTGTACACAGAATAAGCACCGGCACTATCAATATCCACCTCGTTTTTGGGCTTATCTCTGACAACACTGTCTGCCTGGTATAAGTCTGTAAAAAGTTCGGGTGCCCTGCTATCCAGGTCTTCAACAAATTTGGGATCAAGCAGGCCATCCAGGGATTTTTTGTTCAGCTGGCTCAGGAAATCATTGACAAAAGCATGGAAATGAGTATGCACATCATACCTCACCCGCATTTCATTGAAATCCTTGCTTTGGATATCCAGAAAAGTCTCAAGCTGGTGGTAGTTAATTTGTGAATTCTTAATGAGCTTCATAACAAAATGGGGTTGTGGTTTACAGGTTTTTGATGGTCTCCTCGGTGCCTAATATCCTGTTGGCATTGCCACTGGGCAGGATGAGTCTACTGCCAAAAGTGACCACATTCCGGCTGAGGATTCCTTTTTTGATGGTATGAAAACCTTCCTGATAAGAGAATCCTGCGGGGAGTATTTCCGGCTGGGTCAGAGGATTGGTATCAATACCAAATACCGGGTCTCTGTCCAGCGGGATATCATCCAGTACGGGTTTGTCTATCCAGATAGGAGGGAAAATTGGTACGGGTTCCGGTAGCAGAATGGGATCCATGGGTACAGGGTTGATCAGAATCGGAGGATCCCATCCGTAATCGGGTATGACCCTCACCGGCAGGTAGTATTTTTCGGGTACTACATAAAATACATGGCGGTAGTTCTGGATAAAGAATGGTGCTTCAAACAGTTCACCTATCGGCTGGGTATGCTGGACTACTTTAGGGTTGGTAAAGTTGCGATAAAGGGTATGCTGCAGCCCGAGTATTCCGTTTTGTATCTCCTCCAGCGTAGCCGAATCCTTGTCGGTGTAGGCAGGAACATCAAACCTGTTCAGATTAGCTTGGGTATTATAGGTCATATGCACCTGATTGCCTAAAGTATCGATAGTTCTTGAGTTTAAGGGAGTAACAGAAATGCTAAAATCTACTTTTTCAGGATGGCTGTGTTTGTTGTAAAGTTTCCATTCTTTATTATTTACTTTTACATATAATTCTCCATCACCTCCCTGAGAGGTACTCATCCCAAAGAAATCGCTACGTTTAAAATCCCTGCTTACGCCGCTGAATATCATAGGACCCTGAATATCAGAAGTATTCTTAGGCTGCCACTTTTGGTTGTAATACTCACTCCAGCAGAGGGTCACTTCCAGGTTATACCTGATATCCTTGGTTTGTACTGTTGCTTCATCTAACTGGTCGGAACTGAGTGGCGCCTTATCGTTCTCGTCTCCCTGCGTGATCACCATCAGCCAGAAGAGGAACAGGCGTCCGTTCCAGACCACCGGCAGTATGGGGTTATCTTCAATTTCTACATCCACCTTCTCCCAGGGTGTCCAGTAACCGTACTCCAGGCGGCGGTAGTAGTAAATCCTTTTGGCCCCGGAGGTCCTACCGAATACGTGCAGGATGTCATCGGCTGCGGTACCGCCCTCTTTTTCGTCCAGGTAGTAGGCGCATACCTCCAGCTTGGCTACGGTGTCCAGTTTCTCCAGATAATGCAGCAGGGCTACATGGGCAGTGTCTTCGTTGATCTCAGACTGCAGCAGTTCACTTTCCAGTTCTTTGAAGAAAGAGGATTTATTATCTCGTAACTCTGGTTCAAGCCAGTTTTCGGGGTAAAGGAATACTTTGCGGTTGGCTTCCCACACCCGGTAGCGCTTCATCCACACCCATTGTTTTTTGTTGATGGAGTCAGGCGATACGTTGGCTTCCAGGTTGAGCAAACAACGGTTGATAAATAGTTGGATAGAACTCAGGGCCTGTTTGATCCGGCTGGTTTTCATGCAGGCGTCCATCTGCACATCTATGAGAAAATATTCAAACAGCTTATCTGCCGTGTCTACCGTTTGGGTCTTCGGGTTTTCAGAAAGCAGGCGCAGTACGTAAGCGACCAGGGCATCGCGCTGCCTATTGCGGAGCTTATCGTTGATAGGCTGTATGACCTTGAGCCAGCCGGCATTATCATATTTGAGGCGGATAGCGTTCTCCATGCTGTTTACCGCTGCCATGTCGGGCGCATGCGTAGCCAGTTTGATGAGCAGGGAGGCGCTCAGGCCGGTTTGATGGATCAGCTGATAAGCCTGGTAGACTCTGTACAGGTTTTGAGGAAGGGAAAGGTCTGGCCAGGTCAACCCAAACCTGTTAAGTAATATGTCTACTTCTCCTTCATCCCAGTCCGTGACCTGCATCAGCAGGTAAATTTCGTCTCCCTCGGCAGTGGTCAGCTTTTCTTCCGGATCAAGCAGGATACTGATCATGTCCTCAGGTGCAGCCTCAAAGGCTTCTTTGAGTAACTTGTAGTACAGTATGGTATCTACCTGCTCAAAAAGCTGCTGGTGAATATCTGAGAGGCCATGATCAAGAGAAAGGGGTATGGATTTGAGAAAACCCTCTCCGCCTATGGTGAGGCTGTCACCAAAGTAGCTTATTTCGGCCGCGTTCAGCTCAAGCATATCCGTGATGGCGAGTGCTTTGAGGAAACGCAGATATGCATCAGCAAAGTTTTCCAGACTTTCAGCGGGAAAGATAACAGCAGCGGGTATGACCTGATAAGAACCCGCACCATTTTCAGCAGCCCATTTGAGCGTAGCGGTCGTACTGATATTTTCTACAGTAACTTCTACACGATGGTACTGGTTACCTTCCAGGTATATGACATCGTCGTTTTCCCAGCTAGTGCCACTGAGGGTTCCAGCTTTTGATTCATCATTGACCAGCAGATCTACATTGGCTCCCGCCTCAGTTTCCAGGCGCAGGCTGTAGTAGTCGCTTTCTGCGGGGAGCACATAAAAGGACAGCGAAAGACTGGCCACATTATCGGGCAGTTCCTGCCCCGCAGCACCGGCTTCGGGCTTGGCCCAGAAAGCAGAGATGGTGCTGCTGTCATCCAGTCCGATCCGCACATTGATTCCGGACTCTTCCAGGGCAAGAAAGTCAGCGATGGCCGGCTCAGCATTGTCGGTTTCCGAGACCAGGACATCTTCCTCCAAAAGGGCTGATACGATCTCAGGTTCAGTCTTGTGTGAGTCAGCTATCAACTGTACCGTCTGCTGCCGTTTGAGTCCTTCTTTGAAAGTCAGCAGTATTTCTTCTATCAGCTTGCTGTAGTCAGCATCATCCACAAAATCATCGCAGGGGTTTTGCAGATTGGGATGGTCGTTAAAAAATGTATCAGCAGTTGCCTGTCCTTCATCATAAAGTGCATCAACCGCATCATGAAAAGCGGTTCGGGCAGTACTATCGGCAATGATATCACCGGCTGTTTTAAGCGCATCACGCTCGTCAGTGGTCATCAGGCCGGCGAAGGATAGCTTCTTCTGAAAGTTATTATACGATAGCCGCTCGTTCGCTTCCGCTATCTCACTTTCCAGGCTTTCCTGGTGGTGGTCATACGCTGTGTCTAATAATATTTCCTGGTTGATGATACTGAAAAAGAGGTTGACCGTATCGGCATCATAGAGCAGCGACATCTTCTCCCGGGCGAGGTCGGCGGTGGCTTCTTCGCCAGTACTGTTTTCTGCCTCTATCCGCTGTAGTTCAGCCGTGAGCTGCTGGGCGAAGGCCAGAATGTCGGCTTCGGTAGGCGAAGCCTCGCCGCTAAGGTCCTCGTGCCGGAGGTAGTAGGTCAGGGAAGTAAGCTTCACCTTTTGGTCTTTGAGCCGCCAGGCCGTTTCTATAAAGCGAACGATGGTCGGTTGCACCAATGAAAGCCCGGCAAAAGGGGCGATCTGGCTCAGGTCCTGCAAGATAAGTACCTCTTCCAGGCTCATTTTCAGCTCCCGGGCCAGCAGGTTGTAGCGGTAAATAGTACTCAAAACTGGAAGGCTTAGCGGTATCTTTTCCACTTCATCTATATCTACGAGTTCTTCCGCCATGCGCTCCAGTAAAAGATGCAGTTTCTCTGAAGTAATGTTCAGGGCGCCCAGTACGGCTTCTTCATGGTCTACCAGCATGATAGAACTGTCGGTAAGTACCTCGCCATTAGGATTATATTCAAATACATCCGACTGCTCGCTAAGGGCGCTGTTGAGGAAAAGTTGGCGGTAAAGTGCGCCATGTCCGTGGGTATCTATGTCGGCAAATAGCACCAGCGCCTGCTGCAGTTCCCTTTTGGGCTTGAGGCGGAGCAGGTCCATCACATGCATGAGGTGGGCAAACTTATTCAGCAGCATTTTAAAACCATCGTTTAGCTCCTCAATCGTGCTGACATTCTTGGCGTCAGGCCAGAGTGCCGCCAGCATTCTGTCCGTCTGGTCAATGGTCCAACTCAGTTTCTTCCATAACCTGACAAAGCGGAGAAACTTCAGGTACTCAAGCTGGCTAATCTTTTGACCATCGGCAAAAAGCAGTTGCAACTTTTCAAAATTACAGGCCTCATCTTCCTCTTCGGTATCTGTGAGCAGGATGAGTTTTTTAATGGCATCACCCCGTTCCTGTATCCAGCCGACTACATCACCTCCGTACAGGTCAAGGTCCAGATCTGCCGGAAGGCTGCTGGTAAAATCAGCTTCGCTGATATCTCCATCAATCAGCCCTATGACCTGGGACATGCTCACGTACAAACGCTCCAGGCCCGGAAGCAGAGGGGCCGCCGGATTGATAAACCTGATTTTCACGATTTCGGTCAGTTCCTTGTAGCTGATGCCGAGGCTGGCCGTAAAATGCTTCGCATATTTGTCGTCACTGTTAAAAACATCATTCAGGTTGAGACCCGCTTTTTTTCCATAGTATTCGGAAA
>CAZFFW010000243.1:0-8203 GCA_964518125.1 uncultured Porifericola sp. | reverse complement strand
ACAATACGGGCTTCCGCACAGAAGATGTAAGCCACTTTAAGCATTCCGGCTTCAAAGAAGGGTTTATCCCCAGAGCACGGATGGTCAAATACCTCCTCTGAGCAGTCTTAGCTTATCCAACGTCATCTTCAAATGTGTTCCGGATTTTTTCGGGTAAAGGTGCTTTCTGCCTGATTTCCGGTGTTGAGCGTAGTGGCAGGCTCAAAAAGCATCAGTTCTACTTCCTCTGCCGCTATGGGTTTGTGCTCCACCCCCCGGGGCACAATGATCATTTCTCCGGCATGAATATCCTCTACGCGGTCGCGGAAAGCCATTTGCATGTTTCCTTTCAACACCAGAAACATTTCATCTTCTTGTGCATGATGATGCCAGATAAATTCTCCTTTGATCTTAACGATTTTTACATGCTGCCCATTGAGTTCCCCTACTATTCTGGGGTGCCAGTGATCGTGTATCTGCCCGAATTTTTCTGCCAGGTTGACTTTTTCCATGGAAATAATGTGTTTTTTATCAGTTGCTTTTTGATGGTACACCAGGTCTGCATTGTTGTCGTTTGTCCCTTTGTCGGCTGTAGCTATAGAACAGAATTGCTGTCTATTATTGTATGCTGCCATTGGCAGGAAAATACCTTTAGGGGGGCTGCTGATCGGAAGCGCATCCATTAACGGGTTTTCATCTCTACGGCCGACATTTCTGTTTCCCACTGCTCCAGCGCTTTGTCCAGGACCTCTACGCGTGCCGGCTGGCTGTCAGAAAGATCAGTTTGTTCGTACATATCTTCCTCAAGGTTAAATAGTAAGGTATCTTCTTTACTTATCAGCAGTTTCCAGTTTTGCTTCCTTACGGCTTTTTCATCCCTATAGCGCCAGAACAGCGCCCTCTCATCCAGCACCTGTTGTTGAAACAGTAAGCCAGAGAGGTCAACGCCATCAAAAGCTGGTTTTGTACTTTGCTGCGCCTCGCTCAGGGCCAGTATCGTAGGGAGCAGGTCCATACTCATGGCAGGCTGTGCGGATGTAGCCGGTGATATCCGTCCTTTCCAGTAAGCAATGGCCGGTACTCTGATGCCTCCTTCGTAGAGGTTTGTTTTTTGTCCACTCAAGCCTCCATTGCTGCCAAAAGCTTCCGCACCATTGTCTGATAAAAAGAAAACCAGTGTGTTTTCTTCCAATTCGTTCTGACGTATCGCCTGCATAATTTTACCTATCCCCTCGTCCATTACCTCCACCATCTCCCGGTAAGCTCTCTGCTGGTCTTCTACCGGGCCATAGTAAGAGAACTCCTGCCCCGGATAGCGGTAGCCCGGATCATTCCTGCCCTGAAAGGGCACATGCGGCGCTTCGTGGGGGACGTACAGAAAGAAAGGATGGTCTTTGTGACGATTGATAAACTCTACCGAATGTTCGGTAATCAGATCGGTCACATAGCCTTCCTCCTGTATGGTATCAAGGTTATGCCACCAGTCGTAGATGCCGGCATTGTCGTAATGTGAATGGTAATCTATATTGCCACTGACATAGCCGTAGAATTCGTCAAATCCATGGTGCACCGGGTTGTATTCCGCTTGATAGCCCAGGTGCCACTTACCCATGATCCCGGTAGCATAGCCCTGTGCTTTCATCAATTCTGCTATCGTGACCTGAGAAGTATCTAATCCCACCTGACGGCTTTCTCCTCTCACGTAGATGACACCTTCCAGCCCTGCCCGCTGCTGGTAATTCCCGGTCATCAGCGCAGCCCGGGTGGGGGTGCAAACCGGTGCATTGGCATAAAAATCAGTAAACTTCAGCCCTCCGGCTGATAGCACGTCCAGGTTTGGGGTGCGGATGCTGTCGTTGCCGTAGCTGCCGATACCGCCGTAGCCCAGGTCATCCGCCATGATGATGACGATATTGGGCTGTCCAGGAACTGGTTCATTCTCCTGATTGCAGGCAAAAAGAAACAGCATGCCATAAAGACATGCTATCCTGCTTAGTGTAAAGTTCATCTTTTTATTGTTCTCTTTCTGCCAGTTGATCCGGGCCGATGATCAGCTTAGCCCGGTGTGCTTCCACCAGTGCCTCTATCTGCTGCAGTACTTCCGGATGGTCGGCCGCTACATCGTACTGCTCCGAGGGGTCATGGCTCAGGTTATACAGCAGCGGTACTGTATGCTCTTCTCTGCCGCCAAACTGACCGTACTCGCCCTGGGTGATGTAGTGTGCTTTGAAATCACCCAATCGTACTGCATAGAGTTCCGGCCCGCGGTAAAAGAACATATTGCTCCGGGGGCTTTCGGCATTTTCCAGCAGGGTCGGGCTAAGATCTACTCCGTCAATAATTCGGTCATCGGGCACAGTCAATCCTGCCATGCTGCTGAAGGTGGTGAAAAAGTCCATGGTAGACCCCAGGCCGGAGACCACTGCCGGTTGGATCTTACCCGGCCCCCAGAAGATGCAAGGCTCACGCATGCCGCCTTCCCAGGTAGTGCCCTTGCCGGCCCGCAGCAGGCCCGCACTGCCCCCGTGCGTTTTGAAGGGCAGCCAGGGTCCATTATCTGAAGTAAAAACCACAATGGTATTTTCAGCAATCCCCTCCTCTTCAAGTGCGGCGATGATCTGTCCTACCCCCTGATCTATTTCTTCTACCACATCTCCGTAGAGACCGCGCTCACTGGTGCCCCTGAACTCTTCTGAAGCAAACAGCGGGATGTGCGGCAGGTTATGCGCCAGGTAGACGAAGAAAGGCGCATCCTTATTTTCGCGGATGAATCTGACGGCTTCTTCAGCATACCTTTTGGTAATGGTGTTCTGGTTAGCGGGACGCTCAATCACTTCTGTGTTCCGGATGAGCGGTACATTAAAATCTTCCGTTTTGATCCCCTCGGGTGTCTGCCAATATTCCCAATAGCCTTTGTCAGTCTGCAGGTCCATATCATTGGAGTAAGGAATGCCGAAGTAGTAATCAAAGCCATGATTGGTAGGCAGGTACTGCTCCTTATGCCCCAGATGCCACTTGCCGATAGCGGCGGTAGCATAGCCGGCTTTTTTGAGCTGCTCGGCAAGGGTCACTTCACTTTGCGGAAGCCCGTAGGCCGAGTTGGGAAAAAGTACCCGGCTTTTGTTGCTGGTCATGCCGCTCCTGACCGGTAGCCTGCCGGTAAGCAAAGCGGCCCGGCTGGGCGTACATACACTGGAAGCCGCGTAGAAGTTGGTCCACTTCTGGCCCTCAAAGGCCATGCGGTCCAGGTTGGGCGTTTTGATGGTCGGATGCCCGTACACCCCCAGGTCACCATAGCCCAGGTCATCAGCAAATATGATAATAAAATTGGGAGATTCGGTATCTGATTGTCCTCTGCTCTCCAGGTGCAGTGTACTGCATAACAGCAGCATTAAAATCCAGCAGGTGCTTTTTTGCTTGATAAGTCGTTTCATCTGTGTTGTATGATTCAATAGTCTTCGTTTTGTTAAATATCCGCGGATTGGTAGGTGCTTTACCTTTACTGCGCTGATGCGGTGCGGGCTTTCCTGGAAGCCCTGTCAAGTTCAGCCCTCATTTTGGTCAATACCTCTCTGTACGATGGATCATCCGCCAGATTTACATGTTCTTCCGGATCGTTTTGATGGTCATACAGCTCTTCATTTCCCTCTGTCACTTCCTCGCCCCAGCGGGTATATTTCCAGCGATCTGTGGTGATGGCCTCGGCCGACCCGCCGTAGCTTACGGTATAAGCTATGGCGCCTTCCTCCGAAGCTTTGCTGTCTCTGATCATGGGCAGCAGACTTTCGCCCTGCAAAATAGCCGGTTGCTGCTCTGCCAGGCCACACAAATCTGCCAGTGTAGGATACAGGTCAATCAGCTCCACTACCGACGGTGCAGTACTGCCATGGTTACTTTCAAAGTCCGGAGCAGAAATGATCATAGGCACCCGTACGCTTCCTTCCCACAGACTTACTTTAGACCAACAGTCATGTTCGCCCAGGTTATAGCCATGGTCAGACACAAATACAACAATCGTATTATCGCGCGCACCCAGCCTGTCAAGGGCATCCAGCAGGCGCCCTACCTGTTCATCCATAAAGCGTACACTTGCCATATAAGCACTGATGGTCTGCCGCTGCTGCAGTTCACTCATGCCCCATATTTTATCGTTTTGCCTCCTCAACGCCTGCTCCGGCACATCATTAGCCACCTGCACTCCGGGTAACTGTACTGTGCCATCGGGATAATGCGCAAAGCAGCGCTCGGGAGCAATCAGCGGCACGTGTGGCCGTACCAGGCCTACTGCCAGAAAAAAAGGTGCATCCGGCTTGATTCTCTGCAGATTGGTACCTCCAGCCGCCACTGGCCTGACCCGGTTCTCCAGTATGGCAATCGCCTGACTGGTAGCCAGGTAATCAGTTTGTGTAAATTCCGCTCCCTCGGGCAGCTTCAGGCGGGCAAAATTGGAACCGTAGTGCAGGTTTTTGGGCGAAAGTAATTCCAGCTTACCGGGGCTCATCGTCTCTGGCCCCATAACGTTGTAGGCGTAATCCCAGGAGTCAGGTTCATCTCCCCCCGGTTCCCCTCTTTCTATACCTCCGGGCACACCCATGTGGTATATTTTGGACACCCGGGCAGTATAATATCCGTGCTCACGAAAAAAACCTGCCATGGAAGGATGGTTCGCCAGGGATGGTGTAGCCACCTTATAGCTGCCCAGGCGGGTATCATTGCCCAGTATGCCATTGGTCTGGGGATAAAGGCCGCTCATCAGCGAAGCGCGGGAAGGTCCGCAGATCGGGTACTGGCAATAAGCTTTGGAGAAGCGTACTCCCTCGCGCGCCAGCCGGTCAAGGTTGGGCGTATGCTGGTCCTGATCCATGTAGGGACCGATCCTGGTATTCAGATCGTCAGATATGATAAACAGCACGTTGGGCTGCTGCGCGTGAAGCCTGTTGGCAATAAACAGGTTAAACGTCAGTATCAGCAATACCGAACTGATAAATTTTGGGCTTTTGAGGCTTTTCATGGTTTCAGCATCTGGTTGGAACAAAAACAGGAAGCGGGAGCCCCACTTCCTGCCTGATGATAGGGTTAATTGTTCCTGCGCGCTTCTATCACATCCATGTATTCTTTGAGGAAGCGCTGGTCATTTTCATCGCTGTCGTTATAATAGGCCCTCAGCTCATCAAACTTCTGGTGCATCATTTCCCGCACTTCAGCATATTCGGGATCATCATAGACGTTCTGCATTTCGTTGGGATCTTTCTCCAGGTCATACAGTTCCCACTCGTCTATGTCGTAGTAGAAATGCATAAGCTTGTAGCGATCAGTAGACACTCCATGATGCCGCTTCACCATATGTACCGAAGGATACTCATAATAGGTATAGTAGACAGCATCCCGCCACTCATCGGTCTCGCCACTAACCAGCTGGCGAAATGACTCGCCCTGCATCTCTTCCGGCACTTCTATCCCAGCATAATCCAGGAAGGTCGGAGCAAAGTCAAGGTTCTGCACGAGCTTGTCAATTTTGGTCCCCGGCTTGATCTCTTTGGGATAGCGCACCAGCAGGGGCGTACGGAACGACTGCTCGTACATGAAGCGCTTGTCAAACCAGCCATGTTCGCCCAGGTAGAAACCCTGGTCTGAGGTGTAGACGATAATGGTGTTCTCGGCCAGGCCATTTGCTTCCAGGTAATCCAGCACCTCGCCTACGCCATCATCCACTGACTTGATGGTCCGGAGATAGTCTTTGATGTAGCGATTGAATTTCCAGATGGCTACCTCTCGGGCTTTAGCCTCATTATTGTCAAACGCCAGTTCGGCGGTAGGGGCGTAAGCCTTTTTAAAAGCTTCGTTTTTCGGTTCGTAAGCAGCCAGCCACTGGGCTCTCTGCTCATCATTGAACCTGGCCAGTTCCCGATCAAAGCCGGTGCTATCCCCGTTGGGGTCCACCACCATTTTGAAGTCATGGCCCCACTGGGCATGGCCGTCAATTTCCATCTCCTGCTCTTTGGCGGCAGTGCCGCGGCCTGCATAGTTGGTAAGGTCGTCAAAGTAATTGGCCGGAGGGTCAAAGTTCCTGTCATCATACAGTGTCAGGTATTCCGGAGCCGGCTTCCAGTTACGGTGCGGGGCCTTCTGATGATACATCAGCAGGAAGGGCTTATCCTTGTCACGCTTTTCTTCCAGCCACTTCAGGGCTTCATCGGTTGTAATATCTGTCACGTAACCTTCAAAGCGCTGCATCTCACCGTTGACCTGGAAATCCGGGTTGTAGTAGTGCCCCTGTCCGCGCAGCACCATAGAATAGTCAAACCCCTGGGGAATACCATCCAGGTGAATTTTACCCACCAGGGCAGTCTGGTAACCATTGGCCTGCATCAGCTTGGGAAAGCTGGGCTGGTCCCAATTGAAGGGCTGTACATTGTCTACCTTACCATTGATGAAGCTGTGCTTGCCGGTGAGCACCACGGCCCGGCTGGGAGCACAGATAGAGTTGGTCACCGTAGAGCGGGTGAAGATAGCCCCTTCCTTGGCGATGCGGTCAATGTTGGGCGTTTCGTTCAGCCCGTGCCCGTAAGCGCTGATGGCCTGGTAGGCGTGGTCATCGCTCATGATAAATACGATATTGGGCGGCTGATCTTCGTTTTGTGCCACTTCTTCCTGTTGGTTGGAGGTGCTACAGGCTGAGAACAACAGTGCCGCGCAAAAAACTACAAGCGATAGATAAGTCAATGTATGCTGTTTCATATATTAGGTTGTTATGGTACGTTATCCGTGGTGCTGCCTGTCCGTATTCTTTTGAACTCCGGCAGGCAACATTGCCCTGGCCACTTAAAATTTCACTTTCCAGAAAATACAAGCCTTAAACTAAAAACAGTATATCCAAATCAAAAGTCTTTTGATAAATTTTACTGCAAGCCCAACTTTCCTATTCTGCTATCCATTGAAAAGGTGACTGCTATGGAATGAAAAATTCATAAAGTGAAATAAATCTCCAAAGACTGGCCATTTCAGCCTGCTCAAATATACTAATATCCCCTGGAGGATTGGAGCGATTCCTTCTGCTGGGAGAAGGACAGCCAAGGTAAATTTTTGTAAAAACCATGGGTATCAGATAATTCTGAACCAATGGCAATATGCTTTTCAACGAGACAATTTTTCATCTGTCTACAGCAAAAGTGCCCTTACAGCCGGCTCACAACCCTCTTTAAGCATGTTAAGATTCATACCGAATCTGCTAAGGCCCAGTAAAAACTAGCTGTAATGATGATGCACCTGCGAGATTAAGCTGATTCACGAAGTCAATGCGTGCTTCATGCGGTTTTTAAAGCAAGAGACTGGCCAGTAGCAGGGGCCACAGGGGATACAGCAGATGCTTGTATTTCTGCAGCCGCGAGGATAAAGAATCTATCGCGCGATAGATCAGGGCTCGGGCGGATTTGGTACGGGTCATGCCGATGGTGGCGGCAATTTCCCGGTAGCTCATGCCTTCGTAAAAGTACAACATCAGGGCTTCCTTCTGCCGGGGCGGCAACTGGTTGCATTCTTCGGTGATGATTTCTTTCTGCAGGCTGGTAAACTCCTGGTTGATAAAGCGTACGCTATCATCTTCCAGAATATTGAATGCTTCTCTGGCTATCGTTTCGTGGCGGCCCAGTAACTTCCGCTCTTTTTTCAGGCTGCGGAGCAGCTTACGCCGCAGGGACTTGAAGAGGTAGAATTTGATGGAAACTGTATCGCCCAGTTTTTTTCTTTTTGTGATGATCTCCGTGAACAGCTCCTGTATACAGTCACTCACCAGTGCTTCATTACGGGTAAACTGGCAGCCGTAATTATACATTTTGTTGACATACTGCTGGTAAATACTGACTAAGGCTGCCTCATCACCGTTTCTGAAGGCTTCCCATACCTCTTTATCAGACCGGATCTCCTCAGATGCCTGGATATTCCTTTTTTCCTGCCATTCAGGGACAGATTTATGCAGCTGCTGGAAACGAATAGCCTGATCATCCTTGCTCATGGGGCAGCGTATTTAAAAAATTATATCAATATAAGCCGGGGTAGCTGGTCAGTTCTAAGCACAAATCTGTGCTTAGCTGGCATCAGATGCTTTTACCCCGAAGAAGGTATGTGGTAGTTGTGATAAAAAACTTTTCATCACCCCTAACAATCAACTTAATTAAAACATGATAACTATCCTGCACTGTGCTGTTCACGCCATGCACCCAGGCGT
>CAZFFW010000242.1:0-8219 GCA_964518125.1 uncultured Porifericola sp. | reverse complement strand
ATAGAGTCTATCCAGATTCTGAAAGGTGCTTCGGCGGCTTCGCTCTGGGGTTCCCGTGCGGCCAATGGGGTGATTGTAATTACCACCAAGCAGGGTAGTGCCGGAAGGCCTAAAATCTCACTGAATTCTTCTTATTCTTTTGACCAGATCAACGCCCGACACCCTATGCAGAACACTTTCGGACAGGGAAGAAACGGTGAGTGGGATTCAGGTGACAGGGAATCCTGGGGCGACAAAATCGCTGACAGACCCGGAGGTCCGGATGAGTTAGACACTTCCGGTGAATATTTTGAGGCTGAAGATGGAACGCTCTATTATCCGATCATCAATAAAAATTCCCGGGAGACCTTCGTAGACGAAAATTTTGATGAGGTCTTTCAAAACGGTTATTTCTTCCAGAATGACCTTTCCATCAGCGGGGGCTCCGAACGCTCTACCTTCTTCTTCAGCCTGGGCAGACTGGACCAGGAGGGGATCATCAAAAATTCTGACTATAGCCGTACCAATGTTCGTCTGAATAACCAGACTTTCTTTACCGACTGGCTGAATGTGGCTTCGCGGGCGGCTTATACCAACACCAAGTCCAACCGTATTCAGCAAAGCTCAAATGTTGCCGGTCTTTACCTGGGACTTTTGAGGAACCCGCCGGATTTCCCGATCGCCGATTACAAAGGTACCTACTACGATGATAACGGAACAGCTTTTCCCCAGCGCCACCGTGCTTATCGCCGAAGACTGGGTTCTACCAATAATCCTATCTATAACAACCCACTCTGGACCACCAACGAGCAGGTTAGCAATACGCTGGTAGATCGTTTTATTGTAAACTCTGACATCAACATTGATGCTACCGACTGGTTGGGCTTTACGCTGCGGGGCGGGGTGGATACCTATACTGACCGCAGGAATTATTTCTACCCCATTGGCTCGGGAGGAGAGGTAAACGGCCGTTTTGATGAGGATGTGATTACTGAGAGTGAGTTCAACTTTGACGCTATTGGCCGTGCTCAGTTCAGCCTTAGCGACGACATCGGCCTTAATACTACAATTGGCTGGAACTACAACAACCGGGTTAGACGCAGCAACTTTGCCACCCTGACAAATTTCCAGGCCAACGTAGACCTGCTGACTACTGACCTGAATTCAAGCAATGAAGTAAGCAGTATTGAGAATTTCAAACGCTTTATCAGATCCAACCGATTGTATTCGGTCTTTAACTTTGATTTCTTCAGCCAGCTTTTTGTTAATGCCTCCGGTACGCTGGAAGCAGCCTCCAGTGTGAGGGGTAATTTCTTCTATCCGGCCTTTGACGCTGCATGGCAGTTTACCGAACTTGGTGATTTTGATGAAACCGGTTTCCTGAGCTTCGGTAAGCTGAGGGCATCATGGGGTCAGGTGGGTGTACAGCCGCAGGCGCACCGTTTCCAGACCCTGGCCGAAGGAGGTTTCGTATACAGTACCTACGATGACGGACTGTTCATTTCCCAGTTTGGCGGTGGTTTCCGCGTAGATGATGACAAAGGTAATCCAACCCTGAGGCCAGAGATCAAGACCGAGTGGGAGATCGGTACGGACCTCAGGTTCTTGCAGGACCGTCTGTCACTTTCCATGACCTACTACCAGAATGAGATCAATGACCTGCTCTTTGAAGTAGCCACTACGCCATCATCCGGCTTCCTGAGTGAGTACACCAATGCCGGCGTGATGCAGAACGTAGGCTTTGAAGGAGAGCTGGATTATGCGGTTTTCCAGAAAGATAACTTCACGCTGAATGCTTATGCGAACTTCAATGCCAACGAAAACGAAGTGATCAGCCTGCAGGGTACCGAGTCGGTTGACCTGACTACGCAGTCTATCAGTTCCCGCGCCGTCCCTGGCTATCCGCTGGGTGTACTCTGGGGTACACGCCCACAGCGTAATGACGACGGTACTTTGTTGCTGGATGATAATGGTTTCCCGCAGATCGCCAATACTCAGGGCGTTATTGGTGACCCTAATCCCGACTGGCGTGGTGGACTTGGACTGAGAGCCAGTTACAAGAACTTGCGTTTCAACATCCTGTTTGAACATTCCCAGGGTGGTGATTTTGCCGAAAGAACCCGCTTTATTCTGCGAAACTTCGGGACCCATGCTGATGTAGGTAATGAGGTTACGCTAAGCCAGGACCTGGCCAATGTTGCCGGTGATGTTATCCCTGCCGGAACTACGGTACGTGGAGCAATTGAAGACTTCGGTGCCGGTCCGGTACTGTTAGATGAAACCTGGTACAGAGGTAGAGGAGCCGGATTTGGTGATGGTGTGATGAATGAGTTTGCCGTTTCTGACGCCACCTGGACGCGTCTGCGTGAGGTTACGCTGGCGTATACGCTCAATAACCAATGGCTGAACGATGTGACCAAGCTTAGCTCGGTAGAATTCTCTGTTACCGGAAGAAACCTTTTCCTCTGGACAGACATCCTGGGCATTGACCCGGAAATCAACCAGTTTGGGGTGGCCAATGGCTTTGGTATAGATTACTTCACCAACCCAAGTACTCGTTCCGTACTGTTTTCTGTCAAAATCAATTACTAAAAATCTGTCATGAAAAGAATATTCTATATTTTTCTGAGTCTTTCGCTGCTGGCTACTTTCAGCTGTGAAGACCTGGTGGAAGGTATCAACGACAATCCGAATAAGATTGCTATTGAAGATGTGGACCCCCGGCTGTTCCTGAAAGGGCCTATGCTGGTCAATGTTCAACTCAACTATGGCCACCTGCCTCGTATCGCTGCGCTCTGGAGTGGTCAGCTGATCGGTTTTCAATCACTGTATAAGACACTGTACGAGTACAATATCACTGCCGCCGAATCGGTGGCTACCTGGGAAGATGCTTACCAGGGTGCACTCAACCAGTTGCGCTTTGTACAGGAAAACCTTCCGAATGATCGTATATACCAGGGAATTTCCAAGGTGGTAGAGGCCCAGATCGTGGGCAATATGGCTTCTCTCTTTGGTGACATCCCTTATCGCGAAGCTACTGATCCTGAGATTGATGATCCGGCTTTTGATCCGCAGGCACAGGTTTTTGACGATCTGCAGAACCTGCTGGATGAGGCGATACAGGATCTGGAGGCGGTAAATGGAAACCCTTCAGTGGACGCTGATATTTACTATGGCGGTAATCCTGCTCTCTGGATAGAGGCTGCCTGGACGCTGAAAGCCAGATTTTACACACTGACCCGTCAGTATGAGCAGGCTTTTATGGCAGCCCAGAATGGCATCTCTTCTCCTGAGAATACGATGTTCTATAAGCCGGTTGATGATGAAAATCAGGATAACGACAACCTCTTCTTTAAACTCCTGAATGGTAGCCGTACCGGCGATATTGGTACCGGTGACAGTTTTGCCATGCAGCTGCTTGACGTAGAAAATCCTGATTCGCGTAACCATGCCAAGACGAACGAGCAGGCACGCCGTGCTTATCTTACCATTGACGAAAGTCGTGCGGTAGAGACCGGGATTGCCGGTAGGGTAGAGCCTATGCCGCTGCTTACCTACGCTGAAAACCAGCTGATCCTGGCAGAGACTGCTGCCCGTAACCAGGGACTGGACGCCGGGCTGCCTTATTTGAATGAACTTAGGGCAGAACTGGATGCTGGTAACTTGTTTGACGTGCTGGCCGATACGCTGGAAGTGAACTATGAGCCATTTGAAGCTGCTGATTTCCAGACTGGAGGTATTGAGAATCCCGATGGTGTCGCTGCCGAAAGGGCATTTCTGAGAGAAGTGATTGAGGAGCGTTACATCTCCGGATTCGCACAGCTCATTGCTTTTGATGATGCTCGTCGTCTGCGCAGCACAGATCCTGACCTGGTGGTACCTTTCCCGCTCAATATCGGGAGCGCCAACGAATACCCTGAGCGCTTTATTTATGCCAACAGCGAGATCAATGCCAACAGCAATGCACCTACGCCGCCCGGCATACTTGTGCCGACACCGATAAATCAATAATTTTGAGGAGGCTTCGGCCTCCTTTTTTTTAGCTTACATTTTTTGCATGTTTGACGAACCTGCCTTTCGTGTTTTTATATATGCCCTGATCACGGCCGTTGCCACCGGGCTGGGAGCCTTACCCTTCTTTTTTGTCGAAAAGATGCCCAAAAAGTGGCTGGGCTGGTCGGGAGGAGTAGCTTCCGGGATTATGCTGGCAGCAAGTTTCCGGCTGATCAACGAAGGTATCGGCTATGATTTGCTGCGTACCCTGGGAGGCGTTTTGCTCGGCCTGACCTTTATCCTTTTGAGCCAGCGCTGGCTATCCAATCACCAGGATGTACATGTGGGCGAACTACAGGGCGCCAGCGCCGTCAAAGCCCTGCTGATTGTGGGAGTGATGACCATACATTCCTTTGCTGAGGGAGTAGGAGTGGGCGTATCTTTTGGAGGTGGTGACGATTTCGGTGTTTTCATTTCTTTAGCAATTGCCGTGCATAACATTCCCGAAGGCCTGGCCATCAGCCTGGTGCTGGTGCCCAGGGGGGTAAGTGCCTGGAAAGCTGCCGGTTGGAGCATCGTTTCCAGTTTGCCGCAACCACTGATTGCCGTTCCGGCGTTTCTTTTCGTGACAGCGTTTCAGCCATTTCTGCCGGTGGGCCTGGGGCTGGCGGCAGGGGCCATGATCTGGATGGTATTTTCAGAACTACTGCCCGATGCGCTGGAAGACGCAAAAAAGGAGCAGGTGGCCACCATCGCCACAATTTCAGTTGGACTCATGATACTTTTCCAGGTATTGCTGGAATCAGGCGGAGCCTGAGGCTTATTCACCTCTTTTTCTCTCCTGATCCAGGGCTTTTTCCCTGGCCTGCTGGCTTTGCTGCTCACGGGAAGAAGATTCATGTTCCTGGTTACCTTGTTCTCCCCTTTTCCTTTCATCCAGTTGCCTGAGTTGTTTTTCCCGGCCGTAGAGGACCAGCGTGTCCCCCGTTTCAATTCCTGTACCCCCATCGGGCAGGCCCAGGTAAGAACCGTCGGAGCGGCGGATGCCTATCACAAAAATGCCTTCGTCTTTAAGCGCAGTTTCTGCCAGGCTTCTGTCAGCCATCCAGTCTTCTGTCTGCACTTTGAGTTCGGTAATTTCGTATTCACCGGAAAGGTTCAGTACCTGGTTATAATCTCTGACCCTGATGTTAGTATAGTGGCTCAGCGCCCGGTTGATTACCTTTTTCAGACCTTTGTCCAGGTATTTGCTCTGCGACAACAGCCATAGAATCAGCATACTCACCGCAATGATGATAATACTGCTATAGCCAGAAAGACTGTCTTCTCTGGGGTCTACAAACGTAATGATCAGGGAGGAGATGGCTGAAATGATACCAACATTGCCCAGCAACATCAGTAGCATGATGATCTTCCGGCGTACCGGATGCTCGGTGATGTTTTCCGCCTCATTTGTGGTAAAACCTACTCCCGTAAATGCTGAGCGGGCCTGAAAGTTGGCGACAGTATGGGTGAGCCCGGTGTGTGTCAGCGCAATGGTAGCGATACGGGTGATCAGGATAGATAGGGTGACAATGATAATCAGAGAAAAAATAGAGGCCATTATGATAAAATTTTGCTCAACTATATAAATCAGTACGGCTTTGGCTTGTTTGGTTTTCAGACCAATGCTATTTCCTGCCTGAGAGGACATCAATAGCCTAGACTTACAGGACCCTTAGGCTACATCCGGCTATGAAGTGGTTCGTTTCAATAAAATTCACTTTGGAATTTCTGCTGGTAGCCAGCGCAAAGACAAACAGTTGCAGCCATTTCCGGTTTTCCAGACAATAAATAAGTCATTTTTTTTCTCAGGAAGTTTTGGCTGTATTAAACAGGCATTAACCTCATACTTTTGCTGATTTTATCGGTTAAAACGACCTTAAAAAGATTTTCATGAAGTGGTCTCTATCGCTGGGCCGGATCGCCGGAATAAAAGTATTTATACACTGGACATTTTTGATCCTTATTGCATGGATTATCATCCAGAGTTCACTGGCCGGACAAAGCACCGAACAGATTCTATGGGTTTTGGCGTTCCTGCTGGTAATTTTCTTCTGTGTTTTTCTCCATGAAATGGGACATGCGCTTACTGCCAAAAAGTTTGCTATCAAAACCAGAGATATCAATTTATTGCCGATTGGTGGATTGGCGCGTTTTGAGAACCTTCCGGAAGATCCCAGGCAGGAGCTACTGGTGGCCCTGGCCGGCCCCGCGGTAAACCTGCTCATTGCAGCAGGTCTCTATCTGATACTCTTCAGTGCCGGATCCGATGTGGAAACCGTTGACTTCCGAACGATCAACCAAAGTAATTTTCTGTACATGCTTTTTGCGGCCAACCTGCTACTCGCTTTGTTCAACCTGGTGCCGGCCTTTCCCATGGATGGGGGGAGAGCGCTCAGGGCACTGCTGGCTTTTAAGTTTAACCGGGTAAGGGCTACAAGGGTGGCAGCCGGAATCGGACAGGTGCTGGCCATCGGATTTGTCTTTATCGGTCTTTTCTACAATCCTATTCTGCTGCTGATCGGTATTTTTATCTTTCTGGGAGCGCAGGCGGAGTCTTCTTTCGCCCAGACCCGTGACCTGCTGAGTGGCTATAAGGTTGCCGATGTGGTCATGGAAGAATACAAAAGTCTGCAAATGGATGATCCTCTTTCCAAAGCTATTGAGTTGCTGCTTGATGGCCAGTCAACCAAGTTTCTGGTAAAAAAAGGTGAGACCATATCCGGAACCCTGAGCAGGAGCGAGATGGTCAGGGCATTGTCTGAAAAAGGAAGAGAAGCCAGTATTGGGGATATAATGAATGATCAGCTGGAGTATTTTGATGCAGATATGCCCCTCAAAGATGCCTTTATGAAAATGCAGCAGTACAAGCATGCGCTGATACTGGTGAGGCGCAGGGGAACCTTCGCCGGTGTGGTTGACCTGGAAAATATACAGGAGTTTATCATGCTGAGGGGCGCGCGTCCCGAAGATAAAGAGCAGGTGCTCAGGGAAAGGGAATCAGCAGGAATCTCAACTTAGTTTATGGTTTATGAAAATCTTCTATGCAGGTTTCGCCAGCCTGGATAACATATTCAGATAGAGAGGGTTATACCATTAATTCCCTGCCTTAACCCTGAGCAGCCTCTATTAGCTACTTTTTAAACTTTACTACATGCTTGACCAGAATAAATCAGATCAGAAGAATATCTTTGTACCCCTCAACCAGAAAGTTGACTTTTTAAAACAAGCTGACACCTATCGGAAAGATATCAAGTCAGTCCGCACCATAGAAACCCATATGTCATGGCTGTTTATCACCGACATTTATGTCTATAAACTTAAAAAGCCCAATTCCCTGCCTTACCTGGACTTCAGCAGTCTGGAAAAGCGGAAAGATGATTGCTTTAAAGAACTAGAACTGAATCAACAGCTGGCGGCCGATACCTACCTGGACGTGGTCAGCCTGAATTATGACGAGAAGCGCCAACTGCATCTGGGCGGCTCCGGAAGAACGGTCGACTGGCTGGTCAAAATGCGAAAGCTGGACGATAGCAAAATGCTGGACCAACTGATCAGCGAAGAAGCGGTGCCAGAGGATGGTCTGAAAGCGGCTGCCGATCTGCTCATGGGTTTTTATCAGCAGGCAGAGCCGGTTCCTACTGAAGCTTTTGCCTACTGGAACAAACTACTGGATGGTATCAGAGATAGCTATGCTGTGCTGATGGATGATCGCTTTGACCTGCCGCTTGACCTGATCAAGGAAGTGGTGAGTGTGCAGCAGTCATACCTTATGGACCATGACAGTATATTTGAAGAAAGGGTAAACGCCTCCAGAATTATTGAAGGACACGGCGACCTGCGTCCTGAGCATATCTGCCTGGAGGATAAACCGGTAATTTTTGATTGCCTGGAATTCAACGATAACTTTCGCCAACTTGATCCCCTGGATGAACTGGCTTTTCTGGATATGGAGTGTGAAAGGATCAGAAACAATGAGGTAGGCAAGTTTTTCAGGAAAGCCTATACCGATGCGAGCGGAGATAATTTTCCTGAGCCGCTGTGGCTGTTTTATAAGTCCAAAAGGGCTACCCTGCGAGCGAAACTTTCGCTGCAGCACCTGGATGATAAACACTACACTGATAAAACAACATGGGTTGATAAAGCCCATGATTACCTCAGCCTGGCCAAAAGATATACCGACAGGATGCATGAACTGGTGTAAA
>CAZFFW010000241.1:0-8250 GCA_964518125.1 uncultured Porifericola sp. | reverse complement strand
TTTGCCGCCGATAATTTAATTTCACCACCGGAGAATATGCCGAAAGGCTGCCCGCCTCCGCTACCTGTTCCAGGTAAAACTTCTGGAGTGCAATATCCTTCAGATGCACATAAGGAATATACATACTATGCAGCCACAGGTCGGTATTTGGCGGCATTCCGGGATTGGTCCAGAAGTAAATGTTGCGGAAATAAACTTCCTGGCTGAGCGTGCTCACGCGCGCATCTTCTACCCTGATAATACCTCCCTCCCCTTTCTCTCCCGGCAGCCTGAATTCGCCGGCCTGCAGGAAAACATCCACATCAGTAGCCCTTACCGCTACCCTGCCATCATAGGAGCGCCATACTGAATCATCCGGCAGGTGGTCTATCCTGATATTATTGAGAAATGCATAAAATGTATCTACGGAGGTGATAGGGATAAACTGATCGGTGAGCGTATCTGCCCTGAGTACTGATACCCTGCCCGAATCCAGCTGTAGCTTACCGGCTCTCAGCCACTGCAACAGGGCCAGTGAGTCACCGGCTGCGATGAAGGGCGCAAGGTTCAGGCGGGCATGGCTCCAGTCGTATAGCAGTGATTTTACATTTTCACTGATCGCTTCATTATTTGTGGTGGCTAAGCTTGTCAATCCGGATGCCTGCTTACCCAGCGATTCCACGGAAAAGTTTGCGATTCTGATATCCGGCCGACTGATGTAAATACTATCCAGCAGCGCAGCCTGTTCGTTGGCCAGGGTCTGTAATTGTATACCGTCAAACCTGATAAAAGGGATAAAGACGTCATAAGCCAGTGGCCGGCCGGGCGGTTCGTGCAATAGCTGCTCCAGTGAATCAACACCAGGCTTAAAATTGAGCGAATCCAGTAGTACATCACAAACAAAGCCCCTCTGCCGGTTGGTACTTAAGCGAACGCTGGCTGCAGTGATATAATGTTCACGGTCCGGCAGATACAGCTTTACATCATGCAGGTCTATTTCTACAGTATCAGCCGGTAATATGGCAGAAAGTGAATCAATCGCAGTATCAAGGGTATCCAGGCTGATGTGTGCCAGTAAGACATTTATATCCCCGATCTGCAACAGATCAAGCGTATCCTGTCCTATCTGTTGGATATTAAATGCTCCATTTTGCAGTTTGATGTCTTTAACGCTAAGCCTTTTGATTTTTTTGTCAATCAAACCATAAATCCGATCAGTACTCAGCCGGCTGAGCCGGGGCGCCGAACGCTGAAGTACACTATCAGGGCGCTGGTAGGTCTTCAGGTCCAGCCTGGGCTGATCAATGATCATCAAAGATGCATTGAACAGGCTGTCAAAATATATTTCCTTCCAGTCTACCTCCGTAAGGCGGATTTCCGGTACCCTGAAATCCAGGCTAATGCGCTGGTCAGACATACCCTGCAGAGGTATTGCCTGAAAACGCTTGAGATAAATTTCCTCGCTCTGGGTGGAATATCCGAGAGTATCAGCCCGAATCAGGTAAGTACTATCCGGCAGCAACAGCTGATAATCGCCCAGTTGTACTTCAAATTCCTTGGTAAAGAAAAACCTGTCCTTCTGCTCCAGGCTGAGCGAATCCAGCAGAAAGTCCTGCAGCCGGATGTACACGTGCTCCGCATGGAACTGATTGGACAAACCAGTGCCGGATAAGGCAGTTGCAATATCTGTTGATTGCCGGGTGACAAACAGATTGCCATCTTCCACCTGCAGTACATTAAAGGAAAGAGACTTGATATAGAGCCTAAGCAGTTGATGCAGTGATCTTGTGCTCAGTTCAATAGATTCCTTGGGACTTAAGCTGAGAGAGTCTGCCTTTTCTGCCTTTACAAGCTGAATATCGGGCTGGTGGAAGGTGATACGCTCCAGGAAAACCTGCCTGCTTTGGTAAAGCCCGATGAGGTCCATCCCCTCAATGCTGGCTTCCGGCACAGTCAGGCGGATATAATCTGCCCCCTGCTGCCCCGGCTGTGAAGGCAGGTAGCCGGAAAAGAAAAGACCGCTTACCGAAAAATTCCCGTTGAAAATGTTGAGGCTGAGGTTATCAAAATTGAGCTGTGGCTGACGATTAGGCTCAAAAGCCTGCTCACTGTAGCGCTGAAAGCCCAGCAATATTGATTTTTTGAGAATTTCGTCTCCGAAGAAGTATAATGTAGCCTGCAGCGACAGTACCAGCAACAGGATGACAGCCAGCGAGCCCAGGAACCAATTACGTATTTTATGCTTCTTCATCCGATACCTGCTTAGGTATAATCTTTAGCTTAAACACGCATCAATATGGAAAAAATTCACCAGAAAAGAGGCAAAAAACAGTATGTTAAATTACAGTATTACTTACTGCTCAGGAGGGGAAATACCAAAAATGAAATAAGCTCTCAAAAGAGCTTTATTTCATTGTTTTTGAGAAAACGCAGGCTGCTGCTCAGTAAATATTGATCAGTTCAAATTCTTCCTTTTGTGAGTCCAGAAGCCTTCCCTGATCACACTTGAGTACTCTGGCGGGAAAGTCTTTGATAAACTGGTAATTATGGGTAGCCATCAGAATGGTGGTGCCGCTGCGGTTGATCTCCCGGAAAAGCTCCAGTATTCCCAGCGATACCTGTGGGTCCAGGTTACCCGTTGGCTCATCAGCGATCAGCAGTACCGGCTCGTTGATGAGTGCACGGGCGATGACCACCCGCTGCTGCTCCCCTCCCGATAGCTGGTGCGGCATTTTACTGCCCGAAGATCCCAGCCCTACCCGCATCAGCACTTCGCTGAGTCTTTTTCTCATTTTGGACCGTTCTTTCCAGCCGGTAGCCTTCATGACAAACAAAAGGTTTTCATCTATCGTACGATCGGCAAAAAGCTGAAAATCCTGGAAAATGATCCCCAGCCTCCTTCTCAGGAAAGGAATCTCCGCAGGTTTGATGGTTTTGATGGAATAACCGGCGATTTCCACTTCGCCTAGTTTGAGGGGAAGGTCGGCATAGAGCGTACGCAGCAGGGAACTCTTGCCGCTTCCGGTACGACCGACTAAATAGACAAACTCTCCTTTTTCAATTTTGAAATGAACATCTTCCAGGACCACACTATGCTCCTGGAAGATGCATGCATTCTGAATCTCCAGTACCGGACGATTATCAAAGACATGATTTACTTCGGCCATAATTTAAATTTCCAGCTTTTGAAGTTTTCCGTAAGGTAAACGTTCAATGACTTCCTTCAGTGCCTCATCTTTCCCTTCCAGACCATATTTGTCCAGTTTTTTGAGTTCGCGATCAGCACGGAAGTAAGCTACCAGCACAAAATTATCATCACGCAGTTGTATGTAATCAGGAATTTTGGCTTTTCCTTTTACTTTGATAATGTACATGTTATTCACCGACGATGATTTAAGCGGTTATTACTTATTACCTTTCTGGTAGTCACTCAGGAATTTTTCCAGTCCTTTATCAGTCAGCGGGTGGTGCAGCAGGCCGGTGATTACATTGAGCGGGCAGGTAACCACATCTGCACCCACTTCAGCACACTGGATCAGGTGCATGGTATGGCGGATAGACGCAGCCAGCACCTGGGTATCAAAAGCATAATTCTGGTAAATATTGACAATCTGCTCTATAAGGTCTATCCCGTTGGTAGCGATATCATCCAGACGACCGATAAAGGGAGAAACATAGGCAGCACCGGCTTTGGCGGCCAGGATAGCCTGCCCGGCACTGAATATCAGCGTACAGTTAACGCGGATACCTTCGGAGGAAAGGGCTTTGATAGCCTTCACACCGTCGCGTATCATGGGGACCTTTACAACGATTTTGTCGTCAATTTTGGCCAGTTCCAGGCCTTCTTTCATGATTTCATCAAAATCAGTGGCGATCACTTCGGCACTGACATTATCATCCACAATATTGCAGATGTCTTTGTAGCGCTGAATGATATTTTCGTGGCCGGTGACGCCTTCTTTGGCCATCAGCGACGGATTGGTAGTTACGCCATCCAACACGCCCAGGTCATAGGCTTCCTGTATTTCGTCAAGATTAGCGGTGTCGATAAAAAATTCCATAGTTATTTTTTTATTGCTCAGATGTGGGCTTAAAGATAATGGAGATTATAAAACGAAAAAAATAAGGCCGGAGAATAGTAGCATAAAGGCAAAAAAAAACGGGTATCACACCGCTACGACCGCCTACCCTTGCTCTATTCCTAGCCTGGGGGAGTTCAGCAGGAGCTGGTTGTACCCGTCTGGTGCAAATGTATAACGTAATTGCGTTATTCCAAAATCTTCCTGTAGATAAGCGATTTTTTTATTTCATGCGTTTCCAAAAGGCAAAATTTTCCAGGGTAAGCTGGAAAACAGTACGGTAAAAATAAAAAGAGGACGCAATACGTCCTCCTTTTACATGCAAACAACCTATTACTTACAAAATCATTCAAGTCCTTTGAAAATCCTGAAGGCAATCCCATCATAATTACCGGCAAATTCACCGGGAACACCATCGGCGATAGGCAATGTAAAAGCGCCATCGTTTCCGGTTGTAAATGTACCAACTGAGGCGCCATTCAGAAAAACTTCTACCGACAGATTACTGATAGGATTATAGATGATTCCCACGTTCTGGTCCAGTATACCGCTTTTATCCAAATCGTAGAAGGTCGCAGTAGCTTCAGTTTCTGTCACTGCAGCGTATTCCATAAACACAGGGGCTTCTACCCGCTCCAAAACAATATCTGTTTCATCCTTGCAGGAAGACATCAGGATGATGGTAAGGCTTAGCGCCAAAGTAATTTTAAATATATTTTTCATCGTCAGTTTCATTTGTTTGATTGAAAATTGATTACTCTACCCACCACAGTTCAGTCTTCATATCATCGGGGCCACCATTCAGTGCAGCACCGGCTTCCACATTAGCACCATTGAGTGAGTATTCTGTAGAAGGATACACCAATCGGGTAGGTAATACACCATCATTTTCAAATTGTGCACGGGAATCCGCGGCTGGCATCATGGGGAAGCCTGTTCTGCGGTATTCGGTCCAGGCTTCTATACCCTGACCAAAGAGTGCGATCCACTTCTGGGTCATGATATTTTCTTTGGTGGCATCCCCGGCAGTAGCCATGTAGCCAGCGGGTACTTCCAGGCCGTACTGCCCAAATGCAGCCTCAATACCTGCTTCGTAATAAGCCTGGGCATCTCCACTGATATCGCCTTCCAGCGCCGCTTCTGCTTTGATAAACATTAGCTCAGCATAGCTCATCAGTACCGCAGGCGCAGTAGCCGTAGCAAAAATGTCCTGGTTGATGACGGCACTTACCCCATTAAAGGTAGTGGCGATCTCACCTGGTAACCCGCTGGGGTGTCCGGTGATTTCAGCACCTGCCGTGGGAGGTGCAGCATATACTTCCAGGCGAGGATCTCCCATAGCCTTCAGTTTATCCACCAGTGTACTGTTAATGTTCCAGTCGGTACGCCCCTGCTGCACAAGGATGTCATTCCAGGGATTGTTAGTCGGTACGGCACCGTATACCAGCTGGGCAATATCCTCATTGCTTTCCATCATCGGATAGGTAGTAGGATCGCTGATCATGGCCTGCATTTCGGCAGCAGACGAAGCAACCTTATGGGCCTGGCGGTTGAGCAGTTTGAAACGGAGGGAGTTAAAAAACTTCTTCCACATCATCACATCACCACCGAAAAGGATATCACCCTGCACACGGGGACCACTGGGATTAAGGAGCGCATTGGCCTGCTCCAGATCAGCAATGAGGCCAGCGTACACATCAGCCTGGGTATCATAAGCAGGAGAATAAATGGCTTCCTCGGCGGTACCCGCTACTGCCTGGCTATAAGGTATTGCTCCCCACACATCGGTTAGCAGTGAGAAACCCCAGGCTTTCATGCCCAGACCAATTGCTTCAAAGTTTGGATTTGGATTTTCAGACTCAGCGGAAGCCAGGGTCTGTACCTTATGAAAGTTGATCAGCGCGTCAGAGTAGAATACTTCCCAGTTGGTAATATTGACTGAAGGCTGCACATTGTAGTTATCCCCTTCGTTCTCGTAAATATTACGGGTCAGGTAGCCGATCCAGGACATGGCATGGTCAAAATTTAGCCGCTGGTTACGGGTTTTGTTTCCCCAGTAATTATCAATGGAAGTCTGTATGGCGTAGGGCAGAATATACTGAGGACTAACATTTACCGGCGCATTGGGGTTGGTGTTGATTTCCTCAAAATCCTCGTTACAGGCGGTTGAGGACAGCAGGAGTACTCCTGCCAGCATCAAAACTTTTATATTGATTTTAGTTAATTTCATCTTCAAGCGGTTATTAGAATTTCACATTGACGTTAAAACCTACAGAGCGAGTGCTGGGCAGCTGTCCGTAATTGTATCCCAGGTCAGAGCTGCTGATCTCGGGATCAATGTGGCGGTTGTTGCTGCTGAAGATCGCCAGGTTTCTGCCGATCACGGATACGCGTGCAGACTGCAGGAAATTGTTGTCAAACCATCTGCCGGGCAGTTGATAGCTGATAGAGGCTTCTCTCAGTTTTACGAAGCTACCGTCAAAAACAGCTGCCTCATGGTACTGACGTCCGCTGTAGTAGCGCATGAAAGTACGGGTAGAGACCACCACATCGTTAGGTACATATTGAGGTGCTTCTTCCGTTCCAACATTCATGACACCCAGGCCGATAGTACCTTCTTCACGACCGGCAGCACTCTCTTCAGATACGCCGTTCTGACGCATCAGGCTGGAACCCATGTCGTAGATGTCGCCGCCCTGCCTGATATCAATGAGCGCACTCACTGCCAGACCTTTGTAGCTCAGTGTGTTAGAAATACCACCGATCCAGTCGGGCTGTATATTTCCGATCACATGCTGTCCGGGTAAGGTAGTCGGGAAACCGTTTCTGAAAATGATGTCACCTTCATCAGTACGGTTAAATTTAACGCCGTACAGGTTTCCGTAAGCTTCGCCAACACGCGCCTCCAGTGAGGCTCCGCGAATGCTCCAGAGTGTCAGCGACTCCAGGCCGTCTGCCAGTTCTATTACTTCATTTCGGTTGCGGGCAAAGTTTACACTGGCATCCCATGAAAGACCGCTAGGCAGTTCAAAGATGGTTCCGCTCAACATCACTTCTAAACCTTTGTTGTTGATCTGTCCGGCATTCAGGACGCGGCTGGTATAGCCGGAAGCACGGGAGATATCCACTGCCAGGATCTGGTCGCGGGTAGTCTGGTCGTAGTAGGTTACATCCAGTCCCAGGCGGCCATTGAGGAAGCGAACATCAGCACCAAACTCAAGTCCGGTGGTTATTTCGGGCTTCAGGCCAGAATTGGCGATCTCATTGTTTTCCGCAAATGTAGGTACGCTTCCGTCCCAGAGTCCCTTCGGTGTATATACCTGCTGCAGCATATAGGGATCGGCATCATTACCAACCTCAGCCCAGCTCGCTCTCAGTTTGGCGAAAGACAGGAAGTTGCTGTTCATATCAAACATATCCGTCACTACTGCGCTCAGTGAAACTGAGGGATAGAAGAAGGAATTATTTACAGCAGGCAGGGTACTTGACCAGTCGTTACGCGCTGTAATGTCAAGGAACAGGAAGTTCTTATAGCCTAGTTGTACTGAACCAAAAGCACTGTTCACTACTGACTCTTCTATGCGGCTCTCGTTAATATTCGGATTGGCGTTGTTACCCAGGTTGTACACCCCATCTACGGTCATATCTACTACTTCGGCATAGTTACGCTTGTAGTAGTTGGTACGGCGTACACCACCAAACTGGCCTACTACTGCCAGATCACCAAAAGTTTTGTCCAGCGAGAGGATCGCATCCGTATTGGTTTCCTGGCGGCGAAGTACTTCCTCGGAGAAGCTGCCACCACGGAAGGAGAAACGGGTCCTGGCGTAGCGAAGTACATCTATACGGGTGTCAGTCCACATGTCGGTACCGGAACGCACCATCAGGTTCAGCCAGTCGTTAAACTCATAGTTAAGGCTTACATTTCCCAGAAAACGGTCTTTTTCATTAGGGTTGACCATGGTTTCCTGCCAGAAGTAGGAGTTGGTGAAGTAGGTATGCTGCCAGTTAGGTGGCTCATCATTGCCTTCCGGCTGTATGTGCACATCTTCGTAAGAGCGATAATCTTTCAGTTTATCAAAATCATTCTGTCTGTGGTGCCAGATAAATTCAGCTCCACTCAGGTAACCACGGTTCTCGGCACCTGACTTGATGTACTCACCCATGGCGGTTACCGTCAGTTTGTCGGTAA
>CAZFFW010000240.1:0-8368 GCA_964518125.1 uncultured Porifericola sp. | reverse complement strand
TCCGGACGGAGGATACACTAAATTTGGTGCCTGGGTTCGTGCACTTTTTACCTCAGGAGTAAATACTTCTGATATTTATGAATGAGGTGGTGAATGGGGGTTCAATACCCAAGAAAATGAGGCGACTGTTTTTAACTACGGCCATTACCTTAAATGCTTGGTCGTATTGATTTCTTTCTTTTTTCAAGTCAGCTAAGTTAAGTGAATAAGGCTTAACTGTCCAGTCAAATGTAGCAGGTACAGCAAGTCAATAAAATAATTAAGACCGATAAACCTAGCGTCGCTATAAACCTCTCCAGAGTAACCTTAAATAATGAAATGGACAGAGGTGTTTTCTATCTCGGCTTGCAATCGGGTTATTTGGTTTTTACAAAAATGAACCAGAGCAGGTGGGACTTGGCAGCCATTGTACCAAGATGGCATTCTTGATACCTAGATTTACTCAGTTTCGCTGATGTATAGCGTTTGTATGTTTGCTGATCTGAGTTTTTCATTTGCCTGCCACAGATCATATTGTACCTGCAGATTCAGCCAGAACTCAGGAGTTGTATTGAACGACTGGCTTAGTCTTAATGCCATTTCTGGACTAATACCTGTATGTCCGTTGACCACTTCTGACAAATTTTTTCTACTCACTCCCAAAGCGGATGCCGTCTTGGTAACGGTCAGTCCTAATGGGACCAGGTAATCTTCTTTGAGGATTTCTCCGGGATGAGGCGGGTTGAACATTTGCATACTTATCAATTTTTTGTTTTTAAAGTTTACCAGGGTTAATGATAATCCTGGTAATCCACAACGTAAACATCGCCTTGATCAAAGACAAAGGTGATGCGCCAATTTCCGCTAACTTTCAGCGCTGAATGGCCTTCCAGGTTTCCCTTTAGTTTATGTAACCCTCCACCTGGATAATTCAAATCTTGTAGAGACTTTGCTGCATGTAAACGTGCCAAGATCCTGATCACCTTCTTTACGTGTGTAGGCAAAATACCTGACGAATCACCTTTCTCAAAGAGTTTTTTTAAGCCCTTATGGCGGAAATCTTTGATCATATTTAAGAGATCTTAGATTTCATAATCGCTGAAGAGTTATGAATGTGTATTTTTTCATTAACGAAATATGTAACGTAGTAGGTTACAATAAAAACAAAATATAGTTGATAGAAAAACATCCATTCATATATTTCCAGAATAAAGAACTGATTTTTTAGAAGATTTAGGCATAGTTTAAGCCTGATAACTCCTCTCCCTTCGGGCTGGCTTTAGGGTAGCCCAGCCAGAAGGATTCTGATAAGTTGAAGGGGAGAAATTCAGGTTTTCTGTTTTTTCTTCTTGGCAGCCGGAAAGAGCACGTTATTCAAAATCAGGCGATAGCCCGGTGAATTGGGATAAAGGTTGAGGTCGGTGGGTGGCTCGCCGATGTTGTGCTGATAGTCTTCCGGATCATGGCCGCCATAATATGTCCAGAAGCCCTTACCGAAGACGCCGTGCATGTATTTAGCCTCCTGTGCTTCTTTGTTCTCTCCCATGATCACAACTTCAGAGCGGATAAACTGCTTGCGAAAGGCAGTAGTAGCACCCAGAAAGCCCTTGACCGTACGGTCGTGGTTCTGGGTCAGCATGGTAGGAATAGGATCCCATTTGGCAGAAAACTCAAAAAGCTGGAAGTAATCATTTTCCGGCTTTACCTCTCGGTCTGCCAGGTGGACGTCTATGTCTGAGAATTCAATTTCCCAGGGATTACGGACGATATGGAAATTATGAAATGCCAGGGTCTGGCTGAAATCCAGTTTGCTCTGGGCATCTGGATCCATACCGTCACCATCGTAGACTTCCCCTACGATGTCTATACCGTCGGCTGCCAGGGCAATGTCATAAGTATCGGTGGCCAGGCACATGGCGAACATAAACCCACCACCAGAGACAAAGTCCCGGATTTTTTTGGCGACGGCACTTTTCATGGCTGATACTTTGGTAAACCCATGCTTTCGGGCAGTATCTTCGTATTCCCGCTGCTTATCCTGGTACCAGGCATACATATGAAATGCTACATAAAACTTGCTGTACTGACCGGTAAAGTCCTCATGGTGCAGGTGCAGCCAGTCGTATTTAGGCAATTCGCCCATCAGTACTTCATCGTCAAATACGATTTCATAAGGTATCTCAGCGTAATTAAGCGCCAGCATGACGGCATCGTCCCAGGGATTGGCAGTTTTGGGTGAATAGACGGCAATCTTGGGATACTGCTCCAGCCGCATCATATCCTGGTTGATGGCCGGACTGGAAATCTCGGCTGTCAGTTGGTTTACCTCAGCATCAGAAAGAACCTCATAGCTGACCCCTCGAATAATGAGCTCGTTCTCAATATCCTGCTCATAACGGCACAAAAAACTTCCACCACGAAAATTCAGCAGCCAGTCTACCGGCACATCCTGTTTGAGTACCCAGTAAATCAGCCCATACGCCTTGAGATGGTTATTCTGTCCCGGATCCATGGGTATCAGTAAAGAGGAGGCGTCCAGGCCTGACCTGAAACAAAGGCAAAAAAGAAAAACGAGCAGCAACCTCATAAGCAAGGGAGTTCTGTGGTAAATACCATACAAAGCTTCAGATTAGTCCCCGTTTTTATAAAAAAATCAGCTGACCTCACTGGACGGAAGCTAAACAGGCCTGCCAAAAAATCTGCAGCTATATGAAACCAGGTTTCTGTACTTCCATCAATAAGTTAGAAAAAAATAAGCAGCAATGATATGCCTCTACCCAAAATAATATGCAAAAAAAAGGGCGATGTAACTCGCCCCTGACTTGCTTTTAGCTGCATCATACAGTATCGCGACTCATCTCCCCATTCAAAAGCCGCCATATGCCCAGCGGATTGTTGTTCTTCAGTTCGTCCGGCAGCAGGAACTGCGGGAAATTCTGATAACATACCGGGCGGCTGAACCTGCGGATAGCACCGGTGCCCACTGAGGTAGTTTTTGCGTCGGTAGTAGCCGGAAATGGCCCTCCGTGCACCATTGAATGGCATACTTCCACTCCGGTAGGATAGCCATTGATGACCAGCCTGCCTACCTTACGCTCCAGTATTTCCACTAAGTCAGTGTATTCCTTCAAATCCTGTTCGGTGGCTTGTAATGTAGCCGTCAGGTGTCCTTCCAGGTTAACAGCCAGTTTGAGCAGTTCTTCTTTATTAGCGGCATTCACATGCAGCGTAGCCGGACCAAACACTTCTTCGGAAAGGTCGGGGTTGCTGAGGAAAGTACTGGCGTCTGTTTGAAAAACATGGGCACTGCTGCTCACGGCTACCTTATCCGCTTTACTTTTGCCCACCGTAGTAACACCGGGCGCATTACTGAATTTATCTACCTGCTGCTGGTATCCCTGTCCGATTTTGTCGGTTAGCATGGCTCCTGATGTCATATCAGCCAGCAGCTCGCCGGTCTTTTCAATGAATTTTTTGTTTTCATCAGACTGCAAAGACATCACCACGCCGGGATTGGTACAGAACTGACCTACACCCAGCGTCACCGAATTGACCAGCCCTTGTGAGATTTCTTCCTGCCTTTCCCGCAAAGCACCGGGAAGCACAAAAACCGGGTTGATGCTGCCCATTTCTGCATATACCGGGATAGGCTCAGCCCTTTTGGCTGCAGCATCAAAAAGTGCTTTTCCGCCTTTAAAAGAACCGGTAAAGCCGATGGCCTTGATGAGTGGATGGTTTACGATAGACATGCCCACAAATGGGGTTTGACCCTGTACCATTGAAAAGACTCCTTTGGGCATTTGCGTAGCTTTGGCAGCTGCCAAGATAGCCCTGCCTACCATCTCCGAAGTACCGGGATGGGCGGGGTGCGCTTTGACCACGATACTACAGCCAGCGGCCAGGGCAGAAGCCGTATCGCCACCTGCCACTGAAAAGGCCAGGGGAAAATTACTGGCACCAAAGATGCCCACCGGCCCCAGGGCGATCTGCATCTGACGTAAATCAGGCTTGGGCAGCGGTTCGCGCTCAGGAATAGCGGTATCTATACGCGCGTCCACCCAGGAGCCATCCCGCAGCAGATCAGCGAACATTTTCAACTGGTTAACGGTGCGGGCCCTTTCTCCCTGCAGCCGGCCTGCCGGCAGCCCGGTTTCCTGCTCACAGCGCTTGATGAGGTCATTGCCCAATGCCATAATCTCTTCTCCTATTTGTTCCAGGAAACGTGCCCTGTCTCTTCCGGGTACTTTACGATAATGCTGAAAAGCTACCTCTGCCTGTTGCACAGCCTGCTCTATTTCTTCATTTGTGGCTTCATGAAACTCAACCGACAAATCTTTGCCAGTCACAGGATTAACTGCATAGAAACCATCGTTTCCGAGCTTTGAAAAATTACCGGCAATAATATGTTTACCGTTTAACTGCATGTTGTTGTGGTTTGGTGAAAAAATTTTATGCTACAAAGTTAATCAATGTTCCGATTGGTTCGGCTTTGATACGGATCTCATCCCCGGATTGCAGGCTGAAATCATTCCCCGGAATAATACCGGTACCCGTCATCAGGTAAACGCCCTGCGGGAAATCACATTCGCGGAACAGGTACTCCACCAGGTCGGCAAATGTTCTTTTCATCTGTTTGATATCAGTTGCGTCCTCAAATACGATCTTTCCTCCCCGGATGATCTCCAGGGTAATGGCTGTTTCCAGCGGTAGAGGCTCTTTGTCTATATAAAGACAGGGGCCAATGGCTGCGCTGCCGGTATAGCTTTTAGCCTGCGGCAGGTAAAGGGGGTTTTCTCCTTC
This sequence comes from uncultured Porifericola sp., assembly GCA_964518125.1. Classification (GTDB taxonomy): domain Bacteria; phylum Bacteroidota; class Bacteroidia; order Cytophagales; family Cyclobacteriaceae; genus Catalinimonas. The sequence goes on along the minus strand of CAZFFW010000240.1, from coordinate 3,589 downwards.
TATGCTGCGAGAGCTCATATCATTGCCAATGGTGTAGCCGCTGATTTTCCCGGTTGAGGTAACAAAAAGCGTCATTTCCGGCTCCGGTACATTCCAGTCAGAATCACGCCTGATCCTAACCTGGTCACGATGGCCTACACAACGGTAATGCGGTGCCTTAAAGAATAGTTCAGGCCGGTCGGCTACATAGACACGGTCGTAAAAACTACCACCACCGGCAGTCTTGGACTCTTCCATTCGCGCATCGCGGCTACGGTAATAGGTGACGCCTGATGCCCAAATCTCCTGGCTGCCTATTGGGGGCAACAGTACACCCTCCAGCAGGGAAGCTACATCAGATACTTTTTCGGAAGCATCCAGTTGCTGCACCAACTGATCGTACAGATAATCCTGGTTGAGCAGCTGATCCCATTCCTGCAGCTTATTGAGGTAGTACTGACCTTCGTGATCAATGAGTATACCCGAAGGGGTTCGGTAGACTTTCATAGGTTGTGTAAGCTAGGTGAAAAATAATTAAGGCTAAATTTAAAAACCTTCGCACAAATTATCATAATTGAGGCGAAAAGATTAGTTTATGCCCAATTTTAAATAGCTCAATAACCTAAACCTATTTTTTATAGCATGCCTGATCAAAAGAAAAAATTCAGAAGCCAGGAGTGGTTTGGTAAAACCGACAAGATGGGGTTTATCTATCGCAGCTGGATGCGTAACCAGGGGCTCCCTGACCACGCTTTTGACGGACGACCCGTCATTGGAATCTGCAACACCTGGTCTGAATATACGCCCTGTAATGCCCATTTTCGTGAAATTGCTGAGCACGTCAAACGCGGCGTACTGGAAGCCGGCGGTTATCCCTTTGAGTTTCCGGTCATGTCGCTGGGCGAGACCCTGCTCAAGCCAACTGCCATGCTTTTTCGTAACCTGGCCAGTATGGACGCTGAAGAGTCCATACGGGGTAATCCCATGGACGGAGTTATCCTGCTGGCTGGCTGTGACAAAACCACTCCTTCTATCCTAATGGGTGCCGCCAGTGTCAACCTGCCCTCTATCGTCATCTCCGGTGGGCCCATGCTCAATGGCAAGTACAAAGGCAGGGATATCGGCTCAGGCACCGACGTATGGCGTTTCACTGATGATGTGAGGGCCGGCCGTATCACGCAGGAAGAATACTATTATGCCGAAAGCTGTATGTCGCGCAGCCGTGGCCACTGTATGACGATGGGCACTGCCTCAACTATGGCTTCCATGGTAGAAGCCTTAGGCATGGGAATGCCCCATAATGCCGCTATTCCAGCAGTAGATGCCCGCCGTAAAGTGCTGGCGCATATGGCAGGTAGCCGTATAGTAGAGATGGTAAAGGAAGATGTTAAGATATCCGATATCCTCACCCGTGAAGCATTTGAAAATGCGATCAGGGTAAACGCTGCGATTGGAGGATCTACCAATGCCATCGTTCACCTGCTGGCTATAGCCGGACGGGTAGGTGTAGACCTGCAGTTGGATGATTTTGATAAACTAGGTCACGATGTGCCGCTTTTGCTCAATTTGATGCCCTCCGGAAAATTTCTGATGGAAGATTTCTATTATGCGGGTGGTCTGCCCGCCGTTATCAGGGAACTGGGCGACCTTATTCACCACGACGCAATGACCGTCAATGGCAAGACCATGGGAGAAAATACCCGGGAAGCCCCCTGCTATGACCGGGAAGTGATCGCAACCCTGGACAAGCCTTTCAAAGAAAGATCAGGTATCGCCGTACTCAAGGGTAACCTGGCTGAAGACGGGGCGGTGATCAAGCCCTCGGCAGCTTCTCCTAAGCTGATGCAGCACCGCGGAAAGGCAGTCGTATTTGAAAATATTGAAGACTATCATGCCCGGGTGGATGACCCTGACCTGGACATAGACGAAAACAGTATTATGGTACTCAAAGAAGTAGGCCCTCGCGGATATCCGGGTATGCCGGAAGTGGGTAATATGGGCCTTCCCAAAAAGCTGCTGGAAAAAGGCATAGACGACCTGGTCCGTATTTCGGACGGGCGTATGAGCGGAACCGCTTTTGGAACCGTAGTGCTCCACGTGTCTCCGGAATCAGCTATCGGTGGCACCCTGGCCCTTGTCCAAAACGGAGATATCATTGAACTGGATGTGGAGCAGCGAAAACTCCACCTGGACGTAAGCGATGAGGAGCTGAAAAGGAGGAAAGGAGCATGGAGGTCAGTTAACCTGGGTTATGATCGTGGCTATGCGCAATTGTACATCAGCCATGTTCAGCAGTCACACCTGGGCGCAGACTTTGATTTCCTAAGAGGTTGCTCGGGTGATGAGGTAAAAAGGGACTCTCACTGATCAGCGTTTTGAACAACAGCTTTTTCCTGCCATCATTAGCCGGTAGGATGGTGTTTAAACTTCTATTAGAAACCACAAGTTTTGAATGTCATAGTTGGTACTGGCGGTGAGCTTTATCATCGCCAGCACTTTACTCCCGGCTCCTGTTTTTCAGAAACATTTTTTTTTGCTAAATCCAGGTTGAAAATTAAAAATCACACGCCCTGAAGCCTGATGTAGGAGCATGGATAAACAATTTCCTGTGCCATTAACTTAATGGTTAAAAATAGTTTATGAATCAATCATTTGCCAGAGAATTACAGCAATACATCAGCAGGCAGGTGACCCACCTCAGGCACTGGATCAGGCCGGATCCTGAAGACCCGCTTTACCTGAAAATCATCAAAGGCTTTTTTAAGGGAATAGTGGTACTGATACTTACCGCCCTTTCACCCGTGATAGTTCTAATCCTGACGATTACATTTCTGGCGGCGCTTTAACCAAAGACAAATTTTATGAATACAAGCGTTCTACATTTTTTTGACTGATATGGAAGTCCTCAAATCCCCTGTTTTTATCATCTGCTCGCTGCTATTCATTCTCCATCAACTGATGCAGAAAGTGCTGGACATGCACTACCCTTTGATAGATCGTTACCTGGATAATTTACTGGCCATGCCCATCATACTTACCCTTTTACTGGTAGAAAGACGTTTCCTTTTCCGGAGGAAAACCTACCGGCTCACGGTACTGGAAGTAGTCCTGGCTACCTTGTTTGTAATTCTGGTAGCGGAGATTGCTTTTCCCCTGTTTTCAGAGGATTTTACTACCGACTGGTGGGATGTGCTTTTTTATGCCTTGGGAAGCCTGCTCTTTTACTTTACCATTAACAAAAGAACCTCCCAAAATAGTAGGCAAAGCCAATGAGAAGCACCGGGAAACATACCCCCTTCCCTGTGGTTAGTTTTCTGTAAACATCATTTTTTGACATGAAGAATCTCTGGCTACTGATTTTTTTACTTCACTTATCGCTGCACCTTTCTGCCCAGGAGGAAGTACGCCCACTAGGCATTGCCCTGGAGAATTTTGACTACCCTTTTCCGGTAAATTATATCAGCCTGGAAAATCAGGGTGAAGTACTGGAAATGGCCTATATGGATGTACAGCCCGATCAGCCAAATGGCCAAACCATCATGCTGCTGCACGGCAAAAACTTCTGCGGCGCCTACTGGGAACGTGCTGCCCGGGACCTGAGCGAAGCCGG
>CAZFFW010000239.1:0-8427 GCA_964518125.1 uncultured Porifericola sp. | reverse complement strand
GGACATAGAACCACTTGACTTTCTCACCAAAGTAGTGCATTCATCCAGGTAAGCATATTTGTAATCGCGTGCAGACCTTACCCAGAAGTCAAAATCTTCATAAGCAAGTTGCTCGTCATATCCGTTCAGCCGCTGCAGCACCTCCTGCCGATACATCATCGTAGGAGAAGAGATAAAATAGCGAGACAACACCTCCTGATAGACATCTCCGGTAGGGATAGGGCGTATATGCCGGTACTGATCGGCAAAATGAAAATGAAGTGGGTTCCCATCTTCATCTATGTACTGTGATTCGGTAAATATTACGCCATAATCCTCCGGCAGTGCTTCAAAGTATGCAACCTGCTTTTCAAGCCGCTCAGGTAGCATAATGTCATCCGTGGCCAGGTCGACGATATATTTGCCCGTCGCCTGTCGCCAGCCCTGGTTGAAAGCCGAACAGTTGCCTGCATTCTGCTCCAGAAACAGCGTTTTTACAGGAAAGTCAGCCGGGTTATCGTCCAAAAACTGCCGGATCACGCTTACACTATCATCTTTGCTGCCATCATCCACAATGATGACCTCCATATCCGGGTATGTCTGCTGCCAGACAGATGCCAGGGTGGCTGGTACAAATTTTTCGTGGTTGTAACAGAGGCAGATAACGGATACCGTGGGACGAGCAGCAGCTAGCTTCATTTACGTACGATCTGATAGGTATGCTTAAACGATGCTATACCACCACAATGTTCCTTAAAAGCCTGCAAACTCCTGCTGGGAGAAGTTCCCATATCCAGCATACGTATCACGGCCTGCTGGCAGTAGCGGTATATTCCCTTCAGCAGTAGCGTAACCGGGCTGTAGCTTTTGTAAGCTGCCAGTGATTCGTGGTAAAAATTGTATATAATTCCACTATTCACCTTTATACAAAGCGCTGCTGCTATACGCTCATCTTCATGAAAAACAGAAAAAAGGCAGAAAACACCAGGCGACTGGCTCAATTGCTGCTCCAGGTCCGTGAGCGACAGAGAAAGCTCCCATCCTTTCTCCCTGCGACATCTTTTCAAAAAATGATAACACTCCGTTAATCTATCCATTAGCTCCTGCTGGAGATGAACCATCGCTCTTTTGCATTTTCTTAGTCTTTTTTGTTCCATCCGCTGCATCTTATCTTCATGAGGGATATAATCCACCGGTATATGGTGGTTCACAAAGCTGTCTTTTATCTGATAGCCCGCTCCCAGCAAAATAGCTTCACAAGTAAAGTTACGTCCGCTCCGGTAAGCCTCTATACAATCTTTGATTATGATCTTATCCACCCCCTTGCTCCACAAATGTTCGTTTGTGTAAGCGACCAGATGCTGTATTTCGTGGCTCGAGATATCACCATACTCCAGCGAACCAAACGGGCTTTCTGGTATACTGACTGCGATGTAATGACGATTATCCTGTTTTACCAGAAAAAAGTGTATGCCTGCTACCACCACCTCTTTCCTGAGGGCGTAGAAAGAAAGCGGGGTGCCGTACTTCTTCGCCCTGAGTTGCAGAAATGCGTGGCTGTTATAGAGAAACTTTTCTGCTGCAAGGGTGGTGGGTCCAGAATTTTCTGTACATATAAAGTGTAGCTCTTCCATAAGCAGATGCTTTCTGATGAATCAACCGGCGACCAACATATTGACGGTCAATCCGTTACAGCTTAGTGTTTATGAATGAATTAACCCGAATGTATAGATATTTTTTTGCAATTACTTTACTCGTGTGTACCGCCTTTGGTAGCTCGGCACAATCAAGCTTTGATGACCGCCCGGAAGTAGCCGCTTTGCTCAAAAAAGGCGTAGACTATATTTACAATGCTGACCTGGAGAACTTTAACCGTATTGCTGAACAGGTAAACCAGATGATGCCAAATCATCCGGTGTATCCTATGCTGAAGGCAATGGCAATCCGTACCGCCTACTATCCCATAGAGGTAAGCAGCCCGGAATTTGAGCAGATGCGAGCACACCTGGAAGAAGTGGTGAATCGAGCAGAGGTCATACTTGAAGAAGATGAAGACCAAGCGGTGGCGAATTTCTTTGCACTGGCATCACTGGGTCTGCTGGCCATGTATGAAAATGATGCAGGTAACTCATTCAAAGCAGTAGGCTATGCTAAAGAGGCTTACGACTACCTCAAAACTGGCTTTGAGCTGAAGGAAAAGTATGATGAATTCTTTTTTTCTACCGGTCTGTACAACTACTATCGTGTAAAATACCCTGAGCTTCACCCGATCTACAAAACCTTTACCTGGTTTTTTCGGGATGGTGATCTCGCCCAAGGGCTTCAGCAGCTTGACCGGGCCTATCGCCGATCAGTCTTTATGCGCCCGGAGGCAGCGTCTTATCTTACCCATATTTACCTGCATTATGAAGATCAGCCACTAAAAGCGCTGCCTTATGTAAGGCAAATGGTGAGGAGTTATCCCCAGAATTTATCGTTCAATGTTGGATACCTGGAGGCGGCAATTGCTGCCGGGCAGTATGACAATCTGGGCTTTTATGTGAACCAGCTAAAGGCAAGTGAAAAAGCATACTTTCAGATGACCGGTCACTTATTTGAAGCCGCCCTGCTGGAAAAAAAAGAAGCACAGCGGGAAAAAGCAGAAGATGCTTACCTGAAGGCGCTTACCATCGGAAACCGACTCAACTCAGATGAGGGACGGCACTTTCGCAGCTATGCTTATGCAGGCCTGGCACGCATTGCGATCAGTAAAGGTGCACCTGAAGCCGCTCGTAAGCTCTACCAGGATGCGCTTTCAGAGGCCCGCTATCCACCGCTAAAAGAAGAGGCGGAAGCCTACCTGGATTAGATTAAGCCAGATTCAGTTTTTTGCCAGTGCGGGATCGTCAACTGTCATGCCGGCGGCAAAGCGCTTTTTCCCTTCGTCCAGGAATTCCACAAAATTCTGTACGCTCAGGTCATAGGCCTTGGGCTCTTTCAGCAGCTGGCCCTTATTGTTGAGCAGCACATAGTAGGGCTGCGCATTGTTGTTAAAACGGGTAATCTGGAAATCAGCGTTCTGCTTACCGATGGTCTTTTTCACCTTACCGTCATAATCAGATGTATACCACGCTGACTCTGGCAGCTCGGTTTTCTCGTCCACATATAGGGCTACTACCACATAATCTTCTTTGAGCCTTCTGAGCACCTCGGGGTCAGACCAAACCCTCGCTTCCATTTCACGGCAGTTCACACAGCCATGGCCGGTAAAATCAACAAAGAGGGGTTTGTTTTGTGCCTGAGCACAGGCAAGCGCCTGCTCATAATCAAAATATCCTCTGATGCCGTGAGGAAAGTGCAACATATCCGCATATTTGGGCGGCTCGCACTGCTCATCGATATTTTCAGCCAGCACCACACCGGCAGAGCTTCCCACTTGTTGTGTAGTCAGGAATGGCATATTAAAGTCGTGGGTATGCATGGGCGGCAGGTAGCCGGCCAGCGCCTTGAGGGGCGCGCCGAACATTCCCGGTATCAGGTATACCACAAAAGAGAAAGTAACAATTGCCAGCATAAGGCGCGTTACGCTGATCGACTCCAGCGGGCTATCATGTGGCAAACGAAGTTTACCGAGTAAATAGAAGCCCATCAGCGTAAAAATCACGATCCAGAGTGCCAGGTACACCTCTCTGTCAAGTATATTCCAGTGATATACCTGGTCGGCTACGCTCAGGAACTTTAGCGCCAGGGCCAGTTCCAGAAAGCCAAGCACTACTTTGACCGAATTCAGCCAGCCACCAGACTTGGGCAGGCTTTTGAGCCACTGAGGAAAGGCTGCAAACAGACCAAATGGTATGGCAAAAGCCAGGGAGAAGCCCAGCATACCCAGGATAGGTTTTACAAACTGACCACCGGCTGACTCAACCAGGATACTTCCCACAATAGGACCGGTACAGGAAAAAGAAACCAGCACCAGTGTAAAGGCCATAAAGAATATCCCGTAGTATCCACCTTTATCTGCTTCACGGTCTACCTTGTTGACTACCGAACTGGGCAGGGTAATTTCAAATAAACCAAAGAAAGACAGGGCGAAAATGACAAAAACAGCAAAGAAAAAGAGGTTAGGCAGCCAGTGGGTGCTCAGCCAGTTGGCAAAGGAGGGGCCAAAAAGTACTGAGATTAGGGTTCCGATAAGGGTATAGATCGCGATGATAGAAAAACCATAAATCAGCGCTTTGCGCAGTGCATGACCCTTTTTGGTACTTCCACTAGCAAAGAAAGAAACTGTCATGGGTATCATCGGAAAAACACAGGGGGTCAGCAGGGCTGCCAAACCTGCCAGGAAGGCTACCAGGAAAAAAGTGATCAGCGTATAAGGCGTGTTAGACTCCCGCAAATTAATACCAGCCGAGGAGCCCTGCACCGGCTGCTTAATAGCGTCGCCTGTCTGTTCTGTTATCTGAGGATCGTTTATGGAATCAATTTCTTCAGCAGGCTTTACTTCATCGGGCTGCGCAACCGTTGCATTCTCTGATTTGGCAGGTGCTTTGGCATCCTGTGTCGCTCCCGTCACATTTACTGAAAGGCTAAAATCATTATCAAAGGGGATGCACTGACCCGTTACATCAGTACATACCTGGTAATTATAGCTCCCTTTGAGCTGCCGCAGATCTGCACTTGTCACCCTGATGGTCTGACGAAACTCTGCTTTTTCTATAAAATACGTATAGTTTCCTTCCCAAAGTTCATCATACTTTTCTTTAGCCCCGATAGGCTTAAGTTCACCCACGAGTTCGTAGGCGCCACTAGGCTCAAACACAATTTCCGTCACCATCGGTCCCAGGTCGGGATCGAAGTCGCTGGAGTACAGATACCAGTCTTCCTGTATAGCTACACGGAAGATGACATCCACTTCCTCGCCAACTTTAGGTTTTTGTTCGGATAGTTTTATCGACCAGGTGGCGGGTTTCAGCACCTGTGCTGAAGCAGCAAAACCCCAGAAAATAAGGAAAAATGAGAGTAAAGTATATTTTGATAATTGCATAGCCTTGCCAAGTTACAACGACAGCTTATACAAACGCAACTAATAATGCCGCATAAGCCTAAATTCAGACAACGCTAATCAACAAAATAAAGTTGCTGTGGGGACTACTGACGGTAGAAGTACAGTTGGGAAAAATAAATCTGTTGTAGTTCCTGAACTGTCAGGCAAAAGCTTCTTCAGGTTCTTCAATTCTCTTTCTGTGCCTGGGGCCACTGTCATCGGGTAATGTTACGCCGGGAGGAAGATCAAGATCGGGAGTGGGGCTTATGGACACACCTCCGTCATCATCATCGTCATCGTCATCACGAAAGCGAAAATTCCGCTTTTTCATGAGCACGACCATGAAGTAAACCATGATAACGTATGCTGCACCACAAAGTAACATGTCAATCATACTACTCTCCTCTTCTCTTTGAAGTTCTGTAAATTAAATGTATAAAAAAAACAGCTAAAATACTTATTAGTTTAAAAAAATGTGATTTTTAAGTATAAGCTGCTTCCGTTTTGACAAAAGGGTAAACCAACTCTTTATTTTTACCAGATTACCAATATTACCGGTACTATCAGACAGTGTCTATATGTACTATGCGCCTGTAGTTGACCATCAGTACCAGCGCTGACAAAGCTGTAAAAACGGCCATTATCCCATAAGCATATACGACGTTGGATCCCTGCCCAAAGAAAGGTATTGCAAAGATGGCCAGGAAGCACGCCCGCATCATTACATTGATGATACTGAAAATACTGTTGACCCTACCGATAACCCGGTTGGGTACATGCTTGAACAGGTAACTCAGCCGCAGCACCCGCGAGCCGGCATTAGCAAAGCCAATCATCAGACCTACAAGCAGGAATACCGGGACCGAACTGGTCAGGGCGCTCATAACCAACGCTATGGTTGCCAGCATCAGCAGGATGACAATTGCATTGACCGTCGTAAAACGCTGGAACAGATTGCCTACAAACAAGCCGGCACTGAGCGCACCAAAAGCGTACAGTACCTCCATAGCGCCAAACACATCACCCCCTTCATGCAGGTGATTGGTGATGTAGAGGGGCATCATGGCATGCAGTTTTACCAGCATTACGACAAAAATACTATGTGAGCATATACCGAAGATGAGGATCATCGGAAATTCTCTGAGATAGTCAAATCCGGTTTTCAGTCTTTTCATCAACAGCCCGGTTTCAATTTCCCTTTCCTCAAGCGGAGCATAGCGGATCAATGCGATCAGGCAGATAGAGATCAGGTAAGTGATTCCATCCAGCATAAAGATTTCCGGCAGTGTCCAGGCTTCCAGTTGCAGGTTCAATGACAGGGGCGAACCCATCAGTGTATACTCCAGCTGCCAGTTCACGCCCTCCAGCAGCAATGCAGCCAGCGCACCAGCCAGTACGTTGGTAGACTGCCCTACAATTTCTATATAGGAATTCACCCTGGTGTAATCACCTTTGGCCGTTATCTCCTGGGCAAAGGCATATAAGTTAGGATAATGCAGGTAAAACCCGAAGATGGTAACAGCAAAAACCAGCATGATCAAAGGGACAGGAAGCAGACCGGTCTGGCTTAATCCGTAGGTAGCTACCATGAGGACGATACCTCCCTCGACGGCATTGTTCAGCAGGAAAACGTGCTTACGGTTAAAACGATCTACCACAGTGCCTGCCCACAGTCCCCAGAAGATCGTGATAAAAGTCACCACGCCATACATCAGGTTAAACTGGCTGGACATACCCTGCTGGGCAAAGTACCAGGGTACCGACAGCATGGTCAGCCCCTGGGCAAAGCCGGAGATGCCGTTGGCAGTAAACAGCAGCGCCAGTGCCCGCCGGTTGTTTGCCGGTTTTTTGAGTACAGATCGTCCCATAAAATTCAATGAACCTGCAGAAGAAGGATTAAGTTTATACTTTGTACGGGAAATCACAGGATCGGATGACAATTACAAATTTACGCCAGCAGGCCAAGGCCAAAGCTGCTAAGTACTGCGCTTACCAGGAGCGCACGCAACAGGAAGTAAGGAATAAATTGTACCAGTATGGGCTCTACCGCGAGGCTGTCGAGGAAGTGCTGTCTGAATTGATTACCGATGGCTTCGTCAATGAAGAACGCTATGCACAGGCATACTGTCGGGGTAAGTTCAGCCAGAATAGATGGGGAAGGATTAAGATTGAGATGGGATTAAAGCAGAAGGGAATTTCCGCTTATTGCATTCGGAAAGGGCTGAAAGAAATTGACGAAAACGATTACCAGCAGCAGTTGGAGGAACTGTGTGCGCGTAAATGGCAGTCGCTGGAAGGTGAGGACTCCTTCGCTCGTAAGAACAAAACTGCCCGCTACCTGATGGGAAAGGGCTACGAAACAGAGCTGGTCTGGAAGACGATTGAGAGAGGGTGTTGATGGGTTTAGGGAGATACTTGCTGATCCCTGGCGGAATTACGATTTTCTCAAAAATTCAAAAACCATAACTCTCTAGCAACACGCGAATATTCAGCACTATAGAATAAGTTCATCATTTTTGAGGAAGGGCACAACATCATATTGGTCATGCTGCAGGCAGAAGGCAATGTCCTTTTCTATCCCTAGTCCCTTCAGCCTCTGTACATGTGAAGAATGTTGCAGGAAAGCCAGCATATCCTTTTTAGCGGTATGATACAACGAAATCGCCATAAGGGTGCTATCACAGGCGCGGGTAAAGCGGGCGGTCAGCTGTTCAGCCAGGGCTCCTGCGAATAAGGTATCCTCCAGGTTGACATGCCCCTGCCAGCCGGCACATACGATCAACACATCATTTTCCTGGGCATTGAGCTGGTCGGCTACCGCCCTGAGATTCAAAAATGAACCGATCAGTAATTTATCCGCACCTTTAGACAGGCTGATAGCCCTGGTCCCATTGGTTGTGGTGACACCTATTTTTTTTCCCTTTAAATTTATATCCATGTATTCAAATGGAGAATTTCCCAGGTCAAAACCCGCTTGTTTCTCACCGCCGCGTTCTGCCGCTACTATATAACCCTGCTGCCTCAAAGCCAGACTTTCTTCCACTTCTGCTACCGGACGAATACTACTGACTCCGTGCGCAAGGGCTGTCGTCATGCATGAGGTCGCTCTCAGGATGTCTACTACTACTACTGCCTTGCCTTTTACATCATATAAATGCATCAGGTCCGGAGACAGGCATACATCTATGGTCTTCATAACTCAGGGTGTTAGGGTGTTAATGGAGGTACTTATTGATCCCTGGCGGAATTACGATTTTCTCAAAAATTCAAAAAACCATAACTCTTTAGCAACCCGAACCACAGGGCTTTATAGTATTATTTAATAAATGGAGGTTTGACTATCCTGGCCTTCAATCTACGGTTCCGAACACCTACCAATACCTCAGTGTCAGTTTTGGCAAAATCTTTGGCTACATAGCCCATCC
>CAZFFW010000238.1:0-8485 GCA_964518125.1 uncultured Porifericola sp. | reverse complement strand
GCTGCCTTTCACCTACCGACAGCCGGCTGCCTTTTTCACCTACGCTGGTGTCGTACCCTTTTTCCATGTTTATGATAAACTGGTGCGCATTGGCATGTCGGGCAGCCTGCTCTATATCTTCCATCGTAGCTTCTGGGCGGCCGTAGGCAATGTTATTTTTGACAGACTCATTAAACAGCAGGGCATCCTGCAGTACCACGCCGATATTACTGCGCAAAGACTTCTGCCTGATCAGGCGGATATCCAGGTTGTCAAGGCTGACGGTACCCTGGTCAGGATCATAGAAACGCTGGAGTAGGGCCATCAGGGTAGACTTTCCTGACCCGCTGGGGCCTACAATGGCTATGGTCTCCCCTGCCCTCACATGCAGGCTCACATCCCGCAGTATGAGCGGACTGTCTTCAGTATACGCAAAGCGGATATGGTCAAAATCTACTTTTCCCTGAATTTTCTGCAGGTCCCTGGCATCAGGAGCATCTCCCAGGCGGTCTTGGGTGTCCAGGATTTCAAAAATGAAGTCCAGCGAAACGCTAGCGGTGTTCAGGGTCTTGTAGATGCCGGTAAGCCCCTGCACCGGGGCGAAAAGCCCACCGATATAACCCAGAAAGGCGATCAATGTACCCAGGCTGATGGTGTCCTGGTATACCAGCCAGCCACCGAATCCCAGTGCAGCCACTCTTGCACACACGACGGTCAGCTTCTGCATACCTTCCAGGCCAGAGTCGTAGCGTACACCTTTGATGACTTTATTGTTAGCGCGGTTTACATCCCGCAGGAAACGTTTTTTCTCATAGTCTTCCATCGCAAAGCTCTTGACTGTCACCAGACCGGACAGAACTTCATTGAAACGCGCGTATATTTTGCCCCATTTATCCATCAGAAACTTTTCCCGGCGAGTCTGTTCAGGCGCTGCGCGGCTGGCAATCAGGGCTGGTAAAGGTGTAAAAGCCAGGGTCAGTATGGTCATCCGCCAATCCAGGTTCAGCATGAAAATGATGGAAAGGATCAGGTAAAAAACAGAGGGCAGTATATTGAAAGAAATTTCGCTGATGGCGCTGATAAAACCCTGCACACTGCGCTCCAGCCTTACCATGGTGGCACCCACCCCATGCTGACGGTGGTAGTCTATGGGTAAACGGTGCAATTTTTCTACTGTGGCAGAAAGGATTCCATAGTGTAAGCTAATTCGGGTTCGCCAGGTAAGCCAGTTGGAAAAAGCGGCGGTAATTTCCCTGACTACACCCAGCAACAAGAGCAGCCCTACACCAGCCACAATCTGCGTAAAAAGCATTTGGTCCTGGTCCAGTAAATCAAATATATATTTCAGTACCAGCGGATCCACGCTGTTGATAGCAGCCACGGAAAAGGTCAGGAATAGTATCAGTACAATATATTTTTTCTCAGCGTGGGCAAAGCCCAGAGCCCTTCTCCAGTCTTTCCACCGGCTGGAAAATGATTTCTGTTGCTGTTTGTTTTTAGCCATAGGCAACTAGTGCGTTAGCCAAGCGTACATGAGCTGATTTGTTACTTTCCGTTTGAATAGGTAATGAAATGAAGCTATCGGTAGCTCGGAATTTTAGCATTAGCCATACATTTCAATACTGCAAATATGTCATGGGGCTTTTGGCAGATTTACTTACCCTGCACTTTCTGCTGAAGGCTTTGCTGCCATTGTTGTCCAGTGGCTGACTGGTACTCAGAAGCGTTCCAACCAGCGGCTACCCCCTCAGATTTTTTCCTGCCCACAAAAGTCTCATCACCCGGTGCAGCAATTACCTCAAAACCGCAACTGCGTAACATAGCCTGCAGGGCAGCAGTATTGGGCGCCCACCAGTTGGTAGGATCTCCGTTGAACTTTTGTTCAATAAACGCCATTTTGGGCCATCCTTCCTGTAACATGCCTTCCCGGCTATTGATCTGGTAGTCCTCTTCCGCTTGCAGTGCTTCTTTTCCAGGCATGGTAAGGGACTGCAGTACGATCAGTTCTTTACACTTTTGGGCAAGAATATCCATGGCCAGCAGAGGATAACGGAGATGGTAAAAAACGCCCATAAACCAGATAAGGTCGTAGTTTTCCTGCTCATGGGCCAGGTCATATACCTGTTGCTGGCGAAATTCAATCTGGTCATCCAGCCCAAACTGAGCGGCTACCCAGGCGGCCTGTTTCAGGTAATGAGGGTCCAGATCAATCGCAGTAACGCTTGCCCCTCGTTTGGCGAGTTCAACGGAATAGAACCCGGCATTACAGCCGACGTCCAGGACTTTTTTCCCTTCCAGATCAGCCGGAATATGTCCGGAGATTTCCTGCCATTTAAATGCCGGAAAATCGCCCAGGAAGTGGTCTGGTGCAGTCTGACTTCCATCAGGAAGATGGATGTTGTGGAACCAGGGCTGCAGGCTCTCGATCATTTGCTGGTTTTCCTTTTGCATATCAGGCTTGTACGTTTAAAGATTGATTGATCATTTCTACGAGCTGCCTGGCCCGCTGACGGTAAGAATGTGACTCCAGAACCTTCTTTCGGGCATTGGCACCAATTTCCTGCCGACTCTCTTCATCCAGATCCTGGAGATAATGGAGCATTTCTTCCGTATTCCTGGCTACCAGGATTTCCTGTCCAAAAGTAAAGAGGCTGTCTAGTCCTTCCCAGTAGTCGCTGATGATGGGAGTAGCACAGGCAGCGGCTTCAAAAAGGCGTACACTGGGTGCAAAACCAGCTTCTATCATGGCACGGCGGGTGACATTGAGCGTAAAACGCTGCTGGTTGTAAAAAGTACAGTGCTTTTCCGGGGCCAGATGTTCAATCCTCTGCACGTTAGCCGGCCATTCAACAGTATCGGGGTAGCGGGGGCCGGCCACGACAAATTTTTTCTTGGGTAAAGTATCAGCCGCTTGCAGCAAGAGCGTTTGTAAAGTGGGCTGGCGGTCGTCGCTGTAAGTACCCAGATAACCCAGGTCCCAGCAATGGGCTACATCCTGAGGAAAATATAGATCGGTATCTACCGAACAGTAGAGCGCTTCGGCACGGGGCGAGCCATAAACTTGCTCCAGCTTATCCAGGGTCTGTCCGCCGGTAAAGGAGAAATATATATCGTAGCCGGGAATCAACTCAGGGTGCAGGTATTCAAAATCCTGCTGTTCCAGTTTTTCCAGGCTTACCGGCGTATCAATATCATAAAAAGCTTTGATGCCCCGGGCATGCTGCTGTACCCATTTCCCGACTTCCACTCCTTCCGGCACATAAGACCCTACGATGACTACATCTGATCTTTCTACCAACTGCTGATGACTACGCTTCAGGTCAGAAAGCTTGTTGTAAAAATCTAGCTGGCAGTAAGCAAATTTTTCAAAATCCCGGTGACTGGCATACCAGGGCACATCCCTCTCCAGAAAATGTACATGGTGCCCCTCTTCTGCCAGACCTTTGACCAGACTCCGAAAAGTAGTGGCATGGCCATTCCCCCATGACGAACTGATGGTTAACCCAATAAATGTAATCGTCAGCTTATCTTCTTTCATATTGTACGTTTTGCTTATGATGAAAAGCGTCCAGTAGTACCCGGGTGAGTTCCTCTGCCCGGTGTCGGTAGGTATGCTCAGACAATACCCTTTCGTTTGCATTTCTGCCTATATCAGCTGCCTGCTCGGCAGTAAGGCTTTCCAGTAAGCCGGCTACTTCTTCTCCGCTGCGGGCCACCAGCACTTCTCTGCCGGGTTCCAGAAAAAGTTCTATGCCCTCCCAGTAGTCGGTGATAAGACAGGCACCAGCCCCGGCCGCTTCAAACACGCGGGTTGCGGGTGAAAAACCGGTTTTCGCCATACTCTCCCGGCTCACATTCAGCACTGCCAGAGAAGAAACACAGAAGGCATTATGCTCCCTGGTATACACATGGCCTACATAGTCAACATTTTTTGGCTTAGCCTTGTCGGCCCAGCCGCTGCCGCCCAGCACAAAGCGGCTGTCGGGCAGTAGTTGCGCTGCCTTCATAAAAAACTCCTCTACTCTTGCTTCCCGGTCGGGTAGACGATTTCCCATAAATGCCAGCTCACCTTTGAATTTTTCCAGGGGCTTTACCGGATGGTGCGTATCCGGGTCCAGCGCATTATAGATAGGCACGCACTGACGGGCGTTGAACTGCTGATAGGTCTCTACCACCGGTTTGCCCCCGCCATAGGTAAGGATAAGGTCGTAATCGGGTACGAGCTGGCGAAAGGGGTTGTTGACATCCTTTTCCATGCTGTGCAGGGTGGCCGGCGCGTCAACATCCCAGAAAATCACGATTTGCCCGGTCTGTCGGCGCTCCAGTACTTCCGCTTCAAGTTCTTGGTCAAAGACACCCACACCACTGGCTTTGACCACCACATCAAAATCAGCAGACTGCTGCAATACCTGCTCTAAACCCGCTTTTGTAGCCGGGTAGACCACCACCTTAGCCCAGTCAGGATCATCCATGTCCCGATGCTGCTGCCTTTCGTAGGCGTCAGGTTCAAAAAAAGTAATACGATGTCCCAGCCTGTGCATGGCCCTGATGATACCCCGGTAATAAGTAGCGGCACCATTCCAGTAGGCTGAAACCAGGCTTGACCCGTAAAAGGCAATTTTCAAATGCTCCTGTTTCATAGTGTTTGTGTAGGTTTGCTTGTTTCAACGGATAGTGCTTCCACGATGGATAGCAATTCATCCACCCGGTGACTGCAGCTATGCCTTTCGGTAACTGATTGTAAACCACTGTTCGCCAGAGATTTACGCATTTTAGGATCATGGAGAAGTTCATCCATCCAGTATTTCATTTCTTTGCCATCGTTGACCATCAGAAAATCTTTTCCAATGCGAAAAAGATGTTCACTGTCATACCAGGTAGAGGAGATCAGTGGGATACCACATGCCATGGCTTCAAAAGGACGTATGGTAGGAATACCGGGCAAGGACTGTACGTAGGGACGTCGGGGAATATGGACTGTCAGATGGTATTTTGCCAGGGTTTCGGCAACCTGATGAGAGGGTAAGTAACCGCCATATTGGATGCCGGCATCCTCCAGCATCTTCAGAGCTTCCTCGGGATAGCGGACACCGTACATCCTCGCCCTGATGCCCAGTTCTTTCACCGGTTTGATCAGGTATTCATAAAGTTCTTCAGTCCGCTCATCATCACCCCAGTTACCAATCCATACCAGATCGCCGATTTTCCTTTTGCGGGGATAAGGCCTGAACAGGCGGGTATCGGCTGCCTCATGCCAGGTCCAGGCCTGCTTCGCCCAGCCTTCTTTCAGATACAATTCGCGAATTACTTCGCCAAACGCCAGTACACCATCATACTGACTGAGGTCATAGCGTTGCATCTGTCCTGCTGCGCTTACAGAGCGGTGATGGGTATCATGGAAAAGCAACTGAAAACCAAACTGCGCTTTCAGTTCCCCTACTCTTTTTACCAGCGCCGGATCATTCCATTCATGTACAATGACCAGGTCGGCGTCACGGACGATTTCAGTAAGGTCGGTTTCTGCACTGTAAAAATGCGGCTTCCATTCGGGAAACTGCCGGATCAGTTCAGCCAAATACGCCTCACCTTTGGTTTTTTTGAGTTGATGCAGGCTCCAGCCCCGATCAGGCTCCCAAACCTGCACATCCATTCCCCTATTCGTCAGTTCTGCCACGATACCTCTCAGGAAATGGGCGTTTCCATGGTTCCAGTCAGACAAGAGAGAATGATAAAACAGTCTAATTCGCATAAGAAGAGTTAATTCTTTCGTTCTGGTTCAGCTGATAAAATAGTTTGACATATAGCTGCATATACGCCGCGGTGGAATCTTTCTGCCCGTATTTCAGGGATCTCTGATAAGCTTTCTCTCCCATTTCAGCGATCATTTCAGGAGAAGATTCCAGGGCTTTTCTGGCATTTTGCAGACTGTCCGGATTCAGGGGATCAAAGTAATGAGCAGCTTCACCCCATATTTCCCGATAAGCAGGAATGTCTGACAGCAGCAGGGCACAGCCATGGGCGGCCGCTTCCAGTACGGCAAGACCAAATGGTTCGTAACGGGCTGGTGAAATGTACACAGATACTCGGCGCAGGTGATTGTTTACCTGTTCAGCATCCAGTTTGCCCAGATAATGAAGCCCAGGTATGTTGCTGAACATTTGTTCACCTCCATCACCGGCCAGGTAAAGCGGCCAGTCTGATCCAACACCTGCCTGCCGGAATATTTGAATATTTTTCCCTTCATCCCATACCCTGCCCATGCAGAATGCTTCAGGTTTTTTCTCGCCAGGGAGGTAGTCATTTTCCAAACCGTTATGGATTACCTGGATATTTTCCAGAGGGCCGTAATAAGTTTGCAGCTGATCTGCCATATACTGGCTGACCGCTACTACCTGATCCGCTGATTGCAGGCCTTTGCTGACGCGTTGGCGATAAGTCAGCCAGGCAGCGGGCGCCTCCGTATCTTTTACCGACTGCCACCAGGAGAGCACACATGAGTGCGCTACCACGATAACCGGACAATCCCAGGGAAGCTCGCCGAATACATAATTATTGAGGTGGACAACATCCGGCCGTATCTCCTGCTCCAGGTACAGGAGCCACATACTCGCCTGCTCAATTTCTTCCCAGGGATCTGCCATCCACTCCAGCTTATAAGAACTTTCGTAGAGCTTCAGATTGCTGATGGCTGCTGCCTCTGCCCTTTGCTGCTCATCAGGAGATGGCCCCATGGTGGCAAGGTGAACTTCCACATCGTAGGCCTGCAGACTTCTGCTGAGGCGCAATGCATATTGCCAAACGCCCCCTACCGCATCAGCGGTCATCAGTACCCTGCGCGGCTTGTTTTTCATTTTCATCATGATTGCTTATAAATCCTATCAATCGCCTCTGCTACCCTTACACTATTCCAGATTTCAGGATCAAAGGACTTGCTCTTTGCAAGTTTTTTTGCCCAGTCAACAGCTGCTCTACCGCCCCAGGCATCAGGGGGCTCAGTCAGGTGCTGCGTGCTGGTGCCTTTCATGAGTGATGCCCGAAAATCATAAAAAGAGCCACCGATATTGCTCATTTTTATACCTCCTTTACTACCATAGAATACTGCTTCTATGACGGCATCTTGGCCAGCCGGCAGGTTCCAGGAACATTGGAGGTCGGTTGATAAACCTGATTCAAATTGTAAATGGGCTGATACAAAATCCTCTACCTTGCCTTCTGTACCAAGAAAATGCTGTCCTTCACTGTACAGACTGCTGCAAACCTGCCGGATTTCCAGATCACCAAAGATCCAGTACAGCATATCCACCAGGTGAATACCCAGGTCAATCAGGCATCCGCCGCCGCTCAGCTCGGGTTGGAAATACCATGATTTGTCTGGTCCATACGCATTATGAAACTGCAGGGAAGAGGCGTAAACCTCTCCTATTTCACCAGATTGGATAAGTTCCCTAACCTTCAGGCCTGCCTCCGTAAAGCGATAGGAATAATCCACTCCCAGGAGCAGGTTTTGCTGTTCTGCCAGGCTGACCACTTCACGGGTTTCTGCGGCATTTCGGCCCAGGGGTTTCTGGCAGAATACTGCTTTTCCGTGGGTCAATGCTTCCCGTACCTGTTGGGCGTGCATTGCACTGGGCGTGGCAATGATTACTCCATCCACCTCGCTTTGTACAAGGTCTTCCCAGGCAGAACAACGGGTATGCTCCCCGCATTCCTGCCTAACTTCTTCAGAAAGCTGCCGGTTTTTGTCGCTGACCAGGCTGATATGCGCCAGGTCTTCCTGCTGGATTGCCTCCAGCCTGCTTTTACCGATCCATCCTACTCCACTGAATCCAAGACGTGGTTTGTTTACTGTAAGTGTATTCATGTATCAAATCTGATAATGGCTTTCATAAATCCTTCCGGCTTTCGGAGTTGCATCTCAAAAGCCTGTTGAATGTCCTCTTTGGGAAAGGTATGGGTGTATAAAATTTCCGGCCTGAGCTTTTGCAACTTTACCGCCTCTACTGCTTCCTTCAATCCACTGACATATTTTGCTTCTTCCCTTTCGTGGGCATTGATCACGTCAATGCCTCTCCAGTTCCAGAGCTGCATATTTATTTTGCGCAGTCCATCCTGGTGGAAACCAGCGATGATGAGTTTACCTCTTTCGGCAGTTAGCTCACCGGATAAATCCAGAGGCCATTGTTTGCCCGTAGCTTCAATCACCCTATCGCAAAATTTGCCTTCTGTATAATCCTTAACTTTTTCTATGATACTATGATGATCGTCCATCAGAATGCAGGCATCGGCTCCCATCTCTTTGGCATAGTCAAGGGAAGTCTGCCGGCGCGAAATGGCGATTACCCTGGCATCAGCCTGCCTGGCCAGCTGGATCAGCAGACAGCCTAAAAAGCCGCAGCCAACGACGGCCACTGTCATGCCGGCTTGTATATCGGCCCGCCGGAAGATATTCATGGTACAGGCCAGCGGCTCTCCCGGAAATGGCTGATTTTCCAATTCGGCGGGAATA
>CAZFFW010000237.1:0-8576 GCA_964518125.1 uncultured Porifericola sp. | reverse complement strand
TTTTTTTTGTCTCCAAGCGGGCCACATAATTACTTTATTTTCTAAACTTTAGCAGCTATTTTTCGTATATATGAATATATATAAATGTGTTAATTTATAAACTCCGCTGCCATGGAAAAGCTCCTCATTTTACTTCTGATAGCAGCAGTGTTCGCTTGTTACTTTGAGGAAGCGCTTCAAAATTTCATACTGCTGGTAAACAGGCAAGGCACAACGCCCATGAATAGCATTTTACTGCGTAAAACCGCCTCCAACCTGTCATATCAGACAAATGCTGAAACGGAGCATGCCACCATCAGCTACACACAAAGGACGCACCGGAAAATTTTTTACTCGACTGTTGAAAAAGACCACTAAACAACAATGACATGAAATGGCTCATTTATGTCCTGCTTACCATCGGTTTACTCATGATCATGGGTCATACAGTTGCCCAGGAACTGAGTAAGGATGAAGCCCGGGATCTCAGCTATGCCCGGGAAGAAGAAAAACTTGCCAGAGACCTCTACCAGGAATTCTTTGAACTGTATGAGCATCATATTTTTGAGCGTATCGCCGCCGCCGAACAGCGGCATATGGACAAAATAGGCTCACTATTGGATGTATACAACCTGGCTGATCCTATTGCCGAAATTGAAGCACAGAGAGGGGAATTCAATAGCCCGGCGGTACGGCAACTTTACGAAAAATTCTATGCCAAGGGCATACTGTCACGTACTGAAGCACTGAGCGTGGGCGCTGAAGTTGAAGAAAGAAGTATCCATGACCTGCAGCTCAAGATAACCCATACTGCCAATCCACAGCTGCTACAAACCTACGAAAACCTCATGGAAGCTTCTGAGCATCACCTGCAGGCTTTTGTCAGGAGTCTGGAAATGGAAGGAGCTAGCTATCAGGCGGTAATCCTTTCCCCCGATCACTACGACGCGATTCTGAATAAAAAACACATATCGCACCATGCCAAAGCAGATAAGGAGCAAAGAGGGAAAAAGTATATGCAGGGGATGAAGTGTAAAGGATAATCCCGTTACGGCAAAATAACCTCCAAATAACAAAAATCTTAAGTAGTACACACAAAAGGTAGCTTCGGGTGAGGCTACCTTTTGTTTGATGTATCATCATGATTTGCTAGGGCTGCACAACCTCCACCCACTGTCCGGCAAGGCCTGCATTGACCGTATTGTCATACATAGACTCGCAGTAAATGGATGGCTGATAGAAACGACCGGCATAGGTAGCGTTCAGCATCACGCGGAACGTTTTACGCTCACCTGCGGCAAGCCCAAAGTAAGTATATACCCGATCATCACGTATATTCTGAAAATCATAGGAAGACTGTTGGTTAAAAGCTTCCATATCCATCAGGCGGGTATTCAGGATTTCCCAACCGGAAGGCATAACATGCGACAGGGCCAGTTGCTGTAAGTCACCTTGCGTGCCGGGGTTATAAACGCTTATCTCTGCCACAAAATCAGTCCCCTGGGTGAGTTCACCGATGTCAATTACGTCCCCGTTGGTACCTTTATAGACAACATTTACCCTCAGCCCGTTGAGCAGCGTCTTCTCTTCTCCGGGAGCGGGTTGACCTTTCAGGATGACCCGGGCATACAGCTCTCCATCACCCTGGTTATTCACTTTTACGCTATGGTCTCTCCTTCCGTTAATGCTGATCTCACGTTGTATCACCGAAAGATTGCTTTGCAGCGCTACCGGTGGCTGACCATCAATCTCCACACTGGCACTAATACCTTCGCCCAGTTGCATATTTTCAGCAAATTTGGCAGCGGCCAGCAGTGCAAAAGCCGTAGTTTGGGTACTTAGCCAGTTTTCGCTGCTCAGGGCAGCAGAAATACGGCGAAAAAGCGTCAGCCCCTGTTCCCTTTTTTGTAACAGGCCCATAGTTTCCAGGATCATGGCTTCATCTCTCAGCGCCGAGCCGTAGGTACCGTATGATTCCTGGTAAGGTTCTACCTGAGAGTTAAGGCCAGACACCATGGATTCTGCTACTTCGTTCTGACCAATAAGGCTGTAGGCTGCGGCCAGCCTCCACCTGGCAGGCAGGCTGATATCGCTCAGCTCTCGCATACGGTTCATGGCTCCCTGCTCGGCCTGTCCGGCCAGTGCCAGGGTGTACAAACGGTAGGTCTGCACAAGGTCCTCCCGGTCGTACTGCCGGCTTCTTCCCCATTGTGTTGCTCTCCGCTTCTGGTAGCTGAGCCATCCCTGTATGATACCGGCAGGCACAAAATATCCTTTTTGCTGCGCTTCCGTCAAAAAATGGCCGGCATAGCTGGTGCTCCATTCGTCGGCATCATTGGAACCCGGCCAGTAGGCAAAGGCTCCTTCACTGGTACGAAAAGCACTTATCCGCTGAATTGCCTGCCGGATATTCTCTTCTACCTGGCTTTGTTCTGTTTCAGAGAGCTCCGCTACTGCCGGAAGAAAAAGCTGGGGAAAAGCAGCGGAAACCGTCTGCTCTATGCAGCCATGGGGGTAGCTGATCAGGTACTGCAGGCGTTTTGCCAGGTTGAGCGGGGGGATATCGGACAACTCCAGCACTGCTTCCTGCGTACCGGACATTCCGATGGTTTCAAAAGAAGTTTCCCATAAGCTATTTATGTCTATCAGACTACTCAGTGCTTCAGTAACAGGTGGATTGGGATTTCGGACATCAACCTCAACCTGGTAATCCGTACGGACCGGGCCGGCAGCGGCATTGATCTCCACTTTCGCCAGACCGGTTCGTTCCGCTACCTGGAGGTCAAAGTTGACCATACGATCACCGGGATTAGGGAAGAACATTTCCTCCGACCGCTTACCCTGCAGACTCAGCAATTCATCTGTACTGATGCTCACCCGCACACTTTTGACGGAATTATCCATGGCAAAAATATCTACCGGCAGTTGCAGCGACTCTCCCGGACCCAGCACTCGCGGCATAGTTCCCAGCACCATCAGCGCTTTGCTGACCGGCGTCGTGACCTCAGCATGCCCGTAAGCTCCATCCTGTGCTGCCACCAGCATTGTCCTGACTGAACCTACATAATTGGGTATTTTGACCGTATGCACATTGGATTCTCCCTCTTCCAGGTAAAAAGGGCCAAGAAATCTGACCACAGGGGTAAAACGATTGGCCGAACGGCTGGCATTAACCTGACCAGCCTCATCACCACCGATTGCCAGAATACGCTCCAGTTGTCCTCCGTAAGCCCCGATCACAAAATCGTACATGTCCCAGGTTTTGACACCCAGTGCCTCTCTGGCATAGAAATAAGCATGCGGATCAGGTGTTTCAAAATTAGTGATATCCAGCAGGCCTTCGTCTACCATCGCCAGGGTGTATGCCATGGGTCTTTCTGCAGCCTCTGCTACCGTAATGATTACCTCACTTTCCGGCTCCAGTTTTTCCGGCATACTGATAATTGGTTCCAGCACCGTAGCCGGATTGGTCACTTCCAGAGGGATCACCCCATACATTCGGACGGGCAGGTCATTGGCAGTACCGGCATGAGGCTGCAGCAGGCTCACATGTACATAAATATTGGGAGCCATTTCCTCCGTTACTTCAAAAGTAAAGGTGGTTTCGCCCGAATCTTCCAGTTCTACCCAATAGGTTTCCAGCACCTGGCTACCGTCTTCAATGCTCACCAGGGCTCGCCCCTCTCCTTTGGCCGGGATACGTATGGTCGCATCTTCATCAATCGTATAACTTTCCTTATCAGCAGAAAAGCTCAACATGGCAGCAGCTTTAGGGGCATTACGGTCATCACGACCGGCATAACCAGGCCAGTCCAGGTAGATAACTTCACCACTGCAGTGACCTGATGCCGGGTCACAGGCACGGAGGTAGTAGCGGCCCCATTCTTCCTCTTCTACGCTGAACGTCCACTGGGCCTGACCGTCGCTTACTTCCAGGCTTTGTTCAAGCACTGGCTTACGATATTCGTTGCTCACGTAGTTGGCAATGTAATCATCCGACTGCTCCCACCACCAGCGCCAGTCCAGTTTATAGAGTGACATGTCAACTTTCCGCCGGTTGAGCTTCTGGCCTCTTTCGTCCAGTACCAGCACATCAACGGTATGGGGTTCGCCGGTTAGCAGCATGCCTCCCATACCTTCACCTTCGGGTACATTGATACCGACCAGTGAAGCATAGGGGTAGTACGGCAGAGAAACCCGGTCAATACTGAAATTACCACCTTCCTCGTATACTTTACCCACAAAAGTAGCCGTAAGCGCTCCGGGCACATCCTGCTCCAGGCGGAGGTTTACATCAAAATTTGTCTGTCCCGATTCATCAAGCCGGCCGTCAAATACTTGTCGCCTCTCTGCAGAGAAATTTCTGGCTTCATCATCAAATGTAAAGGCAGGATAGTCCTCAAAGGTGGTCTTGCGGGGCGTCAGCAGCAACTCAAAGTCAGCCCGGAGGTTACGTGCGGTAGCGCCGCTCAGCCAGGCCACATCCAGGTAAGCGGTAGGGCTGCTGTTACGGGCAGTGAAGCGGTCGGTACGAAAATCAAGGTCAATCTTCAGGCGGTTGGGCTTTACGGTTTCTATCCTGATATTTTTACTGAAAACAGAGCCGCCAACTTTCACATTGGCTGTCCAGTTTCCGGTAACCGCATCTTGCTCGGTAAGGGTGCTGAAATTATAAATACCGCCTACTGCTTCAGTCCTGACGATCCGCTGTACCATTTGACCACGAGGGTTCTGCAGTTCAAATACCACTGGATGGGTAGGAGGCAGGGTATTCGTTTCATCCTCCAGGATAAAACTAATATGGAGGGAATCGCCCGGCCGCCATACGCCACGGTCACCGTACATAAAACCTTTGAGGCCATTGCGTACCTCCTGGCCTGATACATCAAAATTACTCAGCGATAAAGAGCTGCCATCGTCTACCCGCAGGTAGCCCCGCTGGTCCCCGTCAGAGGCCACCAGCAGGTAGGGCTGTCGTTCGGTCTTGATCATCAGTTCACCATCACCGTCAGTAGACGACTCGGCGATCAGGCGCTGCTGGAAATCATACACAAAAATGTCTACGCCCGAAAGGGGCTCGGTTGTCTGAATATCGTTGACTGCCACATACAGCGACTGGTCTTCACCTCGCTTGGCGATGATACCCAGGTTTGACGCGAGCAGATTGGTCTGCGCACTTCGGCGAAATCCGTAATAGGAAGGAGAACAGGGGTTATCCCGTTCCTGCCAGTCAAAATCCGGTGCATAATAGTACTGATCATAAGCATCCCAGTAGACTTTTGAAGGATCGTCCCATCCTTCAGCAATGTCATAGTTAGTGAGTTCGTCTGTCTCACCAAACGATTGCTGCCCACAGTCGTAAAGCGACTGGCTTTGCCTGAAGCTCAGCATGACCTGGTAGATCGCTCCGGGATCAGTGGCAATTATTTTGCTCAAATCCAGGGTAAAGCGGTTCCATCTTCCCAGGTCGGTAGCTCCCGAAGCATTAAGCGGAATACGCTGCTGCGCTATCGGCCTGGCTACCCTTCTGATTTCCTGCTTCCCGTCGTACTGATTAACCTGGAAGAACTGGGTGAGGTTATCTTCAAACACCTTAACAACGGTTACATCAACTGCCTTCAGGTTAACAGCCTCAAAGGGAAGCATTAGTCCGTCAGTAGCCGGAAGTATGACGCCTTCATTGACAAAACGCACTGCCGGTCTGATGGGCTCAAACAGGAGATCAACTTCTGTTGTCTGGGCCAGCCGGTTGCCAAGGATATTCTTGATGCCTTCATTAACAATAAGCCTGGCGGGGCCGCTCAGACTCGTGGGCGTATATACTCTCAGGAGGTTATTTTCAACCACGAAGCGTAATGCCTCTCCCGCCTGTCTAATCTGTATCAGCCCCTGCAAGTCCTGGTTTTCCTGTAGCGGGTCAGAAAAACGTAATTCCGCATACTGCTCGGGTTCTTCCACTACCCTGCTGCTGATGAGCGTAAACCGGTCAATTGCGGGAATATCTACCTCGAGGGTACTTTTTATGTCTACAGCAATAGGCTCACCGCTAGTCTGTAGTTGTACACTCCCACCCCCTGAGTGTCGACTGATGCTCGCCACTACGAACTGATGGCTGCGGCTGCCTTCGTCATGCTGCCATGAAATATCCAGCGAATTGCCATCCTGAGAGGCGGTCAGCATTTTTTCTACGGCGACAGCCTCAGCAAAGTCGGCAGTCATGAGTTGCCCTGTGAGGATAGGATTGGCAAGATCCTCTCTGTCCATGTAGGTAAGCCCGTTCACATCCATATCATATGCCTGTTGCATCGTGCGGAGGGCATATTCAAAGAAAGCCATAGATGATGGCACTTCCATGAGTTCTTCCAGCGCCAGTTTAACCTGGTACTGTTGTCCGGCTTGAAGGTGTACCTCCGGTATAAACTCAAGCGTATAGGTATCCAGCCAGTAAGCCTTCCCTTTGATGGAGGGGCTGAAGCTGAAATAATCTTCTTCGGCTTCTCTTCCCAACTGGGTTGAATCTGCCACCGGGCGGTTGAATTGTACACGTATAGAGGATTCGGTAGAAACTACTCCCGCTGTATAAGCAGATATGTAGGCATTAAATGCTTCGTCCACTTCCTCAGTACCGCTGAAATCCTCGCTATTGATGGCTGCTATTCCCCAAATGAGAAACAGGAGTACCAGCAGTATGCCTCCACCGGCAATTCCCCTGTCACGCCAGGAGGCATGCTGGTACCAGGAGGCCAGTTGGTTGATAAGTTGTATAAAAAAAGCTTTGATTTTGTCCATGGCTGTATGAAAACGCTTTCAAATAAGCTAAATTTTATCACACATTAAAGCAATGTAAGCTGGGAGCCGGGAAAAAAGCGAATGGAAGGCATGTAGTCACTGTTCAGAGGCTATTAGCCGGAAAATTCAGAAGATAAATTTCAATACATACCACATTCGGCACCAAATTTACTCCCAGTGGTGTACGCCTGTCCGTAAGAAAATAGTGAAACTTCGGCTGAATATGGCTGATAGTTTTTGCTATCTTTGACGCAGAAAAAAAGTAACAAAGCATTGAACCATCCGGGGCATTTGCTTGTAAAATAACAGTAAGACGTTCTTAGAAATATTGAAGATTACCCACTTGGGTGCTGGACTCGTTTTCTAACTCCAACACTTAGATAAATACCGAGTGAAGCCTGTTATCAAAACCGGGCCTCAATTCCGATTCATTTCGGGATCTTTGGTTTTCACCAAAGTTAACAGTGGATTGTTGCGATAGCCGGGCAGCTCAAAACCTGTCTTTTAGGGGGTTAGTAAAACCCTCCAGCCTCAAGTTGGGTTTCTTTTAGTTATCTTCATTTGCCGCCCTCAGCCGCTCGGCCTCTTCCACGGCTTCCTTTACCGTCACTCTTTTTCCATCAATTTTGGCTACAATAAAAGCATCCTCTATGCCCATTCTGCGGATATCCTGCACAAAATCCTTGGCCATTTCCAGCTCACGAAATTTGCCCAGGGTATACTGATCAAGGTCGCCACTGTAATCAATATTAAGTTTGGCGAGTCCTTCCTTGTACTTCTCCAGGTCAAAATTTTCAAAGGCACCGATCTGCACCTCAAAAAAAACCCCGGTGTAGTAGGGTGAAAGTTCTATGAGCATACTGTTAACACGGTTGAGGCTGTCAAACTTCGCTTCCAGCCTCGCATTTTCCAGCTGTAACTTCTCATAACTAGCTTCCAGTTCGGGCCAGCGGCCAAAGAAGGGAGGATAATACTCTATATAAATAATGTAGCACAGGGCAAGCAGCAGCAAAAGCCCCAGTACACGCATACCCTGCACCAGTCGCTTATTGTTCCTGCGTAAACGGAGGTTTTTTTTACTTAAATCCTGGTACTCTTCGGCCAGCGTATCCATGCTTGTGGTTTAAAATTTTCGTCAATTTGAGAAACTAGGTTTGAAAAATAAAGGCTGCCTTCTATATTTGTCACAAATGGTAAGAATTAGCAAGACATATGTAAGCATTAACTGGTGGTGGCGCCCTCAATACCTGAGCGCGAACGGCTAGTTATTACCTTGTCTTTTTTATAAAGCATGATTCCCAAGCCTACTGTTCGCGCAGTAGGCTTTTTTGTTTTTAACCAACTTATTCAACTCATAAAATCCTGAAACTATGCAGACTGAGCAGGCCCAACGCAGCTACCATCTGATCACCGAGCACAAACGTATGCTCGCTGATACCATCACACCCGTAAATATCTATCTCAAAATACGGGACCGTTACAATAACCCGATTCTGCTGGAAAGCTCCGACTACCACAGCAGCGACAACAGCTTTTCCTTCATCTGCTGCGATCCTATCGCTACCTTTTCGGTAAAGAACAAGGTGGTGAAGCAAAAATTTCCTGATGGCAGTCATGACGAGACAAAAGTAGCGCAAAAAAAGGATGTGATAGGCATGCTGAGCCGCTTTGCCGCTGCTTTCCACTCAGAGGAGATGGACTATAAGTTTGTCACCAACGGGCTTTTCGGCTATATGGGCTACGATGCGGTACAATACTACGAAGATATTGACATTGCGCCTGATACAGAAAAAGACTACGGCATTCCG